>JAHDDY010000018.1:40096-51618 GCA_020629115.1 Paracoccaceae bacterium
CGGGCGAAGCCCATGGTGAAGTCGGGCACCTTGCCGATGCCGACGATCGCGTCCGCCTCGCCCAGCACCTCGACGAAGGCCCCGAGCGCCGGATCGCGCAGGCCGCGCGGGCTTTCGAGGCAGACGACCGGCGCCCCCGTCGCCGCGCGCAGCGCCGCCGCCCGCCCGGCCCCGCGCCCCTCGTTCAGCATCGGCCCGGTCAGGATCAGGGGCCGCGCCGCCCCGGCCAGCGCCTCGGCCACCGCGCCCGCGTCGTCGAAGGGCAGGGCGGCGGGGGCGAAATCGGTCGGGATATCACCGTCCTCGGCATCGGCGTTCAGCACGTCGACGGGCAGCGCCACATGCACCGGCCCCCGCCGTCCCGACAGCGCCAGCCGAATCGCCTCGCCCAGCATCGCCCCCAGTTCGGCGGGGGAGGTCGGGCGGAACGTCGCCTTCACCACCGGCGCGGCCATCGCCCCTTGGTCCAGCTCCTGGAACGGCGCGTTCGCATCCTCCCGCACGGGCGAATCGCCGCTCAGGAACAGGACCGGGCTTTCGTTCATCCGCGCCGAATAGACCGCCGAGAGCGCGTTGGCGAAGCCCGGCGCGGCGGTGACGAGGGCGACGCCGAGGCCCCCCGACGCCTGCGCGTAGCCGTCCGCCATGTAGACCGCGCCCCCCTCGTGCCGCGTGTGGATCAGGCGCAGGGCATCGTCGATGGCGGCGTCGTAGACCGGCATGATCTGGTTGCCGGACAGCGAGAACACGGTCTCGACCCCGGCGGCGCGCAGGGTTCGGGTGAGCAGGCGGGCACCGTTCATGCGGGCGTTCCTCGTGCTGGATGATACGTCGCGCTCAGTATGGCAGGCCGACGTAATTCTCCGCCAGCGCCGTCATCGCCGCTGACGACTGTGTGAGGTAGTCGAGTTCCGCGCGCTGCATCCGCCGCTCGAAGGGGGAGCGGTCGGGGAAGTCGTGCAGGATCGAGGTCATCCACCAGGAAAACCGCTCCGTCTTCCAGATGCGCCGCAGGGCGCGGGCCGCGTAGCCGTCGAGCGGGGCCGCGTCGCCCGTGCCGTACCACGCGATCAGCGCTTCGGAAAGGTAATGGATATCGGCGGCGGCAAGGTTCAGGCCCTTCGCCCCGGTGGGCGGCACGATATGCGCGGCGTCCCCGGCGAGGAAGAGCCGCCCGTGGCGCATCGTCTCGCAGACGTAGGAGCGCAGCGGCGCGACGCTCTTCTCGATGGACGGGCCGGTCTCCAGCGCCTCGGCCAGCGCGGCGGGCAGGCGCGCGCGCAGGGCATCCCAGAAGCGCGCGTCGGGCCAGTCGTCCGGGTTCTCGTCCGCGCGGCACTGGATGTAGTAGCGCGACAGGCGCGGGTTGCGCATGGAGCACAGGGCGAAGCCGTCCCCGTGGGTGGCGTAGATCAGTTCGTGGTCGACCGGCGCGGTCTCGGACAGGATGCCGAGCCAGCCGAAGGGATAGACCCGCTCGAACTCGCGTCGCTCAGGGGCGGGAATGGACTGCCGGGTCGGCCCGTGAAAGCCGTCGCACCCGGCGACGAAATCGCAGGCGAGGCGTCTGTCCGCGCCCTCGTGGCGGAAGGTGACGCTGGGCGCATCGCCGGTCAGGTCGTGCAAGGCCACGTCCTCGACCCCGTGCAGCACCGTCCCGCCCATCGCGTCGCGCGCAGCGTAGAGATCCTTCGTCACCTCGGTCTGGCCGTAGACCATGACCGAGCGTCCGGTCAGGGCGGCCAGGTCGATCCGGTGCGTCCCGCCCCCGTGGGCCAGCGAGAAACCGTCATGGACCAGCCCCTCGCGGTCCATCCGCTCGCCCACCCCGGCCCGGCGCAGCAGCGCCTGCGTCCCGTCCTCCAGTACCCCGGCCCGGATGCGCCCGAGCACGTAATCCCGCGACCGCCGCTCCAGCACCACCGACCCGATCCCGGCCCGGTGGAGCAGCTGCGACAGCAGCAGGCCCGACGGTCCGCCCCCGACGATGGCGACGGCGGTCCTCACGGGAGGGATGGCGGAACGGCGCGGATCATGGCGTCCTTATAAAGCGTCATGAAAAGAATACATATAGCCCGATTGACCATGCCCCCTGCCACATGTAGCTTTTCACCCGAACGAGAAGGGAACGGAGCGATGACGACGGATCTGGCCACCATCGACAGCCTGACGCAGCGGATGCATTCCCGCGCGGCCCTCCGCGATCACCCGGCCCTGATCCTGAATGCGGATTACCGCCCGCTATCCTACTTCCCGCTCTCGGTCTGGCCGTGGCAGGAGGCGGTGAAGGCCGTCTTCCTCGACCGGGTGAACATCGTCTCGGAATACGAGACGGAGGTGCACAGTCCCACCTGCGCCATGCGCCTGCCCAGCGTCGTATCCTTGCGCGAATACGTGCAGCCCGCGCGCTATCCGGCCTTCACGCGGTTCAATCTCTTCCTGCGGGACGAATTCACCTGCCAGTATTGCGGCGTGCAGGGCGATCTGACCTTCGATCACGTGATCCCCCGCTCGCGCGGCGGGCGCACGACCTGGGAGAACGTCGTCGCCGCCTGCTCGTCCTGCAACCTGCGCAAGGCGAATCACAGCCTGTCGAAGAGCAACATGACCCTGCGGCGCAAGGCGTTCCGCCCCACGGCGATGCAGCTGCAGAACACGGGCCGTAAGTTCCCGCCCAACCATCTGCACCAGAGCTGGATGGACTATCTCTACTGGGACACCGAACTGGAGGACTGAGCGATGCGGCACCCCCGCATCGCCATCGGCGGCTTCCAGCACGAGACGAACACGATCTGCCCCATGCCGACCGTCTGGGAGGATTTCCAGACGCCCGGCGCCTGGCCCGCGCAGACGAACGGCGAGGCGATCTTCGACACCTTCGCAGGCGCGAACATCCCCATTGCGGGCTTCATCGAGGCGGGCCGCGCGGCGGGGGCCGACCTCGTGCCGATCCTGTGGACCGCCGCCGAACCGGCGGGGATCGTGCGGCGTGATGCCTTCGACAGGATCACGGGCGAGCTTGTCGCGGGCATCGCGGCGGCGGGGACGCTCGACGCGGTCTATCTCGACCTGCACGGGGCGATGGTCGCGGACGGGTACGACGACGCCGAGGCGGAGATCCTCGCGCGGGTCCGGGCGGCGGTCGGGCCGGACCTGCCCGTCGCCGTCAGCCTCGACCTGCACGGCAACCTCTCGCGCGCCTTCTTCGAGCGGGCGTCCTGCGCCGCGATCTACCGCACCTACCCGCATCTCGACATGGCCGGGACGGGGGCGCGGACGTATCGGCTGCTCGACCGGCTCCTGATGCGCGGACGACCGTTCGAGCGGGCATGGCGGCAACTGGACTACCTCATTCCCCTCACCGCGCAGGCGACGACCCATCCGCCCTGCGACACGCTCTACGCCATGCTGCCGGGACTGGAGGGGCCGGGCGTGGCGAGCGTCGATCTGGCCATCGGCTTCCCGCCCGCCGACGTGCCCGATACCGGCGCGTCCGTCTTCGCCTATGGCGAGGACCGCGCGGCGGTGGAGGGAGCGGCGGATGCCGTGCTGTCGGCGCTGCTCGCGGCGGAAGGCGATTTCCGCGACCCGCTCCTGCCGGCATCCGAAGCGGTCGCCGAGGCGATGCGCTTTTCCCGAGATGGCGCGGGGCCGGTCGTCATCGCCGACCCGCAGGACAATCCCGGCGCGGGGGGCGTGGGCGATAGCACGGGTCTTCTGCGCGCGCTTCTCGATGCCGGGGCGCGGAACGCGGCGCTGTCGATGCTGTGGGACCCGGCGGCGGCAGGGGCGGCCCATGCGGCGGGAGAGGGGGTGGAGGTCGCGGTATCGCTGGGCGGCTCGCACCCGGATAGCGGCGGCCCGTCCGTGCCGGTCCGGGCGACGGTCGAGCGCCTGTCGGACGGGGTGTTCGACTTCACGGGGCCGGTCTACGGCGGCTCGACCGCGCGGACGGGGCCAAGCGCCTGCCTGCGGATCGGGGAGAGCCTGCGCGTGGTGGTCGGGTCGGTGCGGTGCCAGAACGCCGACCGGGCGATGTTCACCGCCTTCGGCATCGACCCCGCCGCCGAAGCCATCCTCGCGGTGAAGAGCACGGTGCATTTTTTCGGCGACTACGCGCCCCTCGCGCGGGCGGTGCTGTTCGCGAAGGCGCCGGGGGCCAACCCCTGCCCCATCGGGGACATTCCCTACACCCGCCTGCGCCCCGGCATGCGGCTCGGGCCGGGCGGGCCGCCGTTCGGGGCGGGGTAGCGCCTCATTCGGCCGGGGTCGGACGCCGCCGCCCCGACTCGCTCGCATGCCGCCGCCGCTTCGTCGACCGCGCGGGGGCGCGGCGGGGCGGGGCCTCGCCCAGGGCCTCCCTGACGATGCGGTGGAGGACGACGGTCATGCAGACGAGGATGAAATACCCGTCGTAATAGGCGAGCGAGAGCAGCATCCCGCCCATGGCATAGCCCGTGATCGAGACCTGGAGCATCGAGGCGAGATCGTGCGCCCAGAGCAGGTCCGCCCGCCCCCGCGTCTTCCGGGCCATCCGCCCGCAGGCGATCCACGATCCGACGATGATCGACACGAACAGGAACAGGCCCGGAAAGCCCGAATCGGTCATCACCTCGACGTAGATGTTATGCGCCGCGCGCACGCGGTACTTCTCCTTGTGCGCGCAGACGTGGTGCTCGCTCAGGAAGTCGGTGGCGACGTCGTGGTTCTGGATCGAGCGCAGGCCGTGGCCGAGGACGGGGCTGTCGACCGCCATGTCCCACCCCACCTGCCAGTTGGCGACGCGCAGGCAGAACGATTCGTCCAGCTCGTTCTCGTCGGCATAGGCGCTTTCCTCCTCCGCGAACTGGTCGAAGGCGGTGGCGATGCGGTCCTTGTATTCCTGCGGCGCGAAGCTGACGGCGAGAAGGGCGATCACGCCCATCGCGACCCCGCTGGCGATCTTGCTGTTGGTCTTGGTCCACAGGAACGCGCCCATCGCGACCATCGTGACCATCCCCCCGCGCGAGAACGAGCCGATGACGGCGAGGAAGCACATGCCCATCCCCACCAGCGCGAGCCTGCGCATGATCTTGTGGTCCGCATGTTTCCACAGGAAGAACAGGATCGGGGCGAGCATCAGCATCGCGATGGCGAAGTGGTTGCGGTCGTCGATCATCGTGTCCGCGGGGCCGAAGCCCGTGTACCGCCCGATCACGAAGCCGCTGTAGACCGTCACCAGTCCGATCTTGACCGCGTGGTAGCCGAGCGAGAGCGCGAAGGTCCAGACCAGCGAGACGAGGCGGTGCGGCGTGTTGATGACGATCATCAGCACGACCATGTGCAGCGCCATCTTCACCACGAAGTCGTTGTAGAACTGGAGCGAGGTCTCCGGGTCCGGGGCCAGGACCGCCGTGAGCGTCGTCCAGCCGATGAAGGCGACGAAGGACAGCGCGACCTTGCCGCCCGGCCACGTCTTCTTCTCGCTCGACACCACGAAGGCGATCAGCGTGACCAGCACGATCAGGAGGTTGGGCCGCAGCGCGGTCGAGAAGCCGAACGCCTCGCGGTGCGGATTGAGCAGGGCGATCCACGTCCAGGCGAGCACGCCGACATAGGGACGGCGCAGGATCATGGGGATGAGGGCGAGGATGCCCACCAGGATGACCACGTCGCGCATGGAAGTCGCCTTTCGCTGGGGCCGGTGAAGCCTTCGTTAACCCGCGCCGGGGCAGTCTCGCCCCTGACTACGCGCCTTATGCTGAACGGCGCGTAAACCGGACGCGAGGAGGACGAGGCGATGATCGGCGGTGCGATGCTGGCCTGTGCGGTGGGGGCGATGCTGCTCATCGCGCGGTGGTCCCTGCAGCGGGACGATGCGGCGGACCCGGCGACGGGGCTGCTGGCGCTGCGCTCCTGGTCCGGGAGCGCCGCGTCCTCGGCACGGAAGCAGCCGGCGAAGCGCCGCCGCCGCCGCGCGCCGGAGGAGGGGGAGGATCCGGACGGCCCGCGCCTGAAGGCCAACGGCAAGCGCGACCGCCGCCCCGACCCGGCGACCCGACGTCGGCGGCGCTGAACCATGCGCATCCTCACCGTCACCTCGCTCTGGCCGAACGCGGCCCAGCCCAACCACGGCATCTTCGTCGAGAACCGCATGGCGCGGGTCCACGCGACGGGGCGGGCCGAGGTCACCGTCATCGCGCCGGTGCCGTGGTTCCCGAGCCGCGCGCCGGTCTTCGGCCCGTATGCCGCCTTCGCCGCCGTGCCGGACCGCGAGGAGCGCGGCGGCATCCGCATCGAGCATCCGCGCTACGCGACGATCCCGAAGGTCGGGATGCGGGTCCAGCCCATCCTGTACCACGCCGCGCTCGCCCGCCGCGCCCGGCGGCTGATCGCGGAGGAGGGACCGTTCGACCTGATCGACGCGCATTACTTCTACCCCGACGGCGTGGCCGCCGCGCGGCTGGCGGACGAGCTGGGCCTGCCCCTGACGATCACGGCGCGGGGCACGGACATCAACCTCATCCCCCGCGCGAGCGCGGCGGCGAAGCGCGCCATCCTCGCCGCCGCCGCCCGGGCCGACGCCTCGATCACCGTGTGCGAGGCCCTGCGCGCGGAGATGATCGCGCTGGGCGCGGCGGGCAAGCGCATCCATGCGCTGCGCAACGGGGTCGACCTCGACGCCTTCCATCCCCCGACCCGCGACCGGGAGGCGCTCAGGGCCGCGCTCGACGTGCCGCCCGGGGACATGCTCGTCGTCTCGGTCGGCGGGCTGGTCGAGCGCAAGGGGCATCATCTGACCGTGGAGGCGGCGCTCGACCGGCCCGACGTCCAATTGCGGATCGCGGGGGCGGGGCCGGCGGAGGCGTCGCTGCGGGAGCGGATCGCGGCGGCGGACGCGGGCGAGCGCATCCGCCTCGTCGGGCCGCTGCCCCATGCCGCGCTCGCCGATTTCTACGGGGCCGCCGACCTGTCCGTGCTGGCCAGCAGCCGGGAGGGCTGGGCGAACGTGCTGCTCGAATCCATGGCCTGCGGTACGCCCGTCGTCGCCACGGACGCCTGGGGCACGCCCGAGGTCGTCGCCGTGCCGGAGGCCGGACGGCTCGTCGCCCGCGATGCCGCGTCCATCGGCGCGGGCATCGACGCCCTGCTGGCCGCGCCCCCGGATCGCGCCGCGACCCGCGCCTATGCGGAGCGATTCTCGTGGGACGACACGGTGCGCGGCGTGATCGACCTGTTCGAGACCGTCGTCTCCGAACACGCCGCCGGCGAGGCGGCCCGCGCCTGAGGCGCCGGGGGCCGTCTATCGCCCCAGGCGGGCCTTCATCCGCCGCGCCGCGCCTTCGAGCATCAGGACCGGCACGCGCCGTTGCAGCGCCACCGCCGCCATGCCGGTTCCGGGCTGGCCGAGGCTGGTCTTGTAGCGGTTCGTCCCGCCCATGAAGTCGTAGACGTCCGCCCCCCCGCCCAGATGCCGCTCGACGGCGAGGGCGTGGGTGACGAGACCGGGCTTCAGGCGGTTGTCCTCCTCGGCGCGAAAGCCGCTGAGATAGAACAGGACCCGCCCCCGGTGCACGAAGTTGTAGAGCCAGCCGAAGCCCTCGCCCCCCGCGCTGGCGCGCAGCAACTCGACCGCGCCGTCCGGCAGCGCGCGCTCGATCATGCGCCGGTGAAAGGCCATGTACGCCGCGTTCGCGGTCGCTCCCGCGCTGCCCGCCGCCCGCCACTTCGCCTCGTGATGCTCCCCCAGCTCCGCGAAGAACCGTTCCACGTCGTCCTGCGGCTCCAGCGCGAGGGGGCCGCGTTCGGCGTAGAGGCGCAGGCTGCGGCGGATCTGCTGACGGGTGTTCTTGCCCAGGGTCGCGACGTACCCTTCGGCGTCCGTCACCCCCCGCGCGCGCAGGGCGGCGAGGTCGACATGAGCCGACGTCGTCTCGGCCCGGCGATGGACGGCGAGGCCGAGGGCCGAGAGCAATGCGACCGTCTCGTCCGTCGCCCCGCTCACGATCGTCTCGTCCCAGCCGCCATGCGCCGAGAGCGCCCGAAGCGCCGCCCGCCAGCAGGCCGCCTCCATCCCCGGCGCGCAGAGCAGGGTGTTGTACTCCACCGTCACCGCATCGCGCGCCGCCTCGCCGGTGTCGTGCAGGCGCATCTGCCGCACGCGCAGGCCGTGCCGCCGCTCGTCGGTCCGTACGAACAGCCCGAGCGCCACGTCCCGCCCGTCCCCGTCCGTCACCGCCAGCAGCAGGGGCGGCCGGTCCAGCGCCGCCGCCCAGGTGCCGATCCACGTCCAGGACAGGAAGAACGGTCCTCCCGCGCGCGCCTCCAGCGCCCGCCAACGGGCGGCGAGGGCGGCGTGGTCGGGAGCCGGGATCAGCGTGGCGGAGAAGGGGGTCATCGGCGCGGCCTTTGCATGGAACGGTCTCGAAAGCGTGCCGAGCTTAACGCGCTCTTGGTGAATCGCCGGTTATGGCGGATGCGCCGTCTCCCGCGCAGAAAGGTTCTCCGTGACCCT
This sequence comes from Paracoccaceae bacterium, assembly GCA_020629115.1. Lineage (GTDB taxonomy): Bacteria > Pseudomonadota > Alphaproteobacteria > Rhodobacterales > Rhodobacteraceae > JAHDDY01. The sequence continues at coordinate 48,591 of JAHDDY010000018.1, forward strand.
CGACCCCGCCCGCTTCGAGAAGGCATGCCTGCCCGACGATCTGCCGCCGAGCCTGGCCGTGGTGGTCGATACGGAGGAGGAGTTCGACTGGACCGCCCCGTTCTCGCGGCAGGCGCGGGGCACGCGCAACCTGCGCGAGCTGCCCCGGCTCCAGGCAGTACTCGACCGGCACGGCGCGGTGCCGCTCTACGTGGTCGATCATCCCGTCGCCTCGGACGAGGCCGCGATGGGCTGGCTCTGCGCGGTTCGGGGCGCGGAACGCTGCGAGATCGGGGCGCATCTGCACCCGTGGGTCACGCCGCCCCACGAGGAGGCGGTCACGACCGCCCATTCCTTCACCTGCAACCTGCCCGCGCCGCTGCAACGGGCCAAGATCGACGCCCTGACCGAGGCCATCGCCGCCCGCACGGGCCGCCGCCCGACCGCCTTCCGTGCGGGACGCTACGGCATCGGCGGCGAGACGCTGGCGGCGCTCGCCGCGGCGGGGTATCGCACGGATCTTTCCGTCGCGCCGCATTCGACCTTCGCGGCGCAGGGCGGGCCGTCCTTCTACGGATGGCACAACCGTCCCTTCTGGGTCGATGCGGGACGGCGGGTGCTGGGCCTGCCGGTGACGACCGGGTTTTCCGGCGTCCTGCGCGGCCTCGGCCCGGCGCTCGCCCCCGTGCTCGATCGACCCGCGCTGCGCGAAGCGCGGCTGCCGGGCCTGCTGGCCCGCGCACGACTGCTGGAGCGGGCGCGCCTGACGCCGGAAGGGACGAGCCTCGCGGAGATGCAGCGCCTTCTCGCCGCGTTGGTGCGGGACGGAGAGCGGGTGCTGACCCTGTCGCTGCACAGCTCGACCCTGCTGCCCGGCGCGACCGTCTACGCCCCGGACGAGACGGCGCGCGACGCGCTGCTGGACCGGCTCGACACCGTGCTCGGCTGGTTCGCGGGGCACCTTGGCGGGGTTCTTGCATCGGTCTCGTCCATCGACACGGCAATCCGCCATTTGCCAAGCCTTAAGCCCGATCCCCTAGGGTCGGGTCAAACTGCCAGACCGATGGAAGGTCCCATATGACCCCGATTCGCCTCCTCGCCGCGCTGATCCTCTGCCTCGCCACGGCCGCATGCGGCTCGATCTCGTCTCAACTCGACTATGCCCCCGACACCACGGCGCTCTCGGCGGGGGCCGGCGGCGCGGCCGGTCGGGCGACGAGTGCGGGGGGCGCCGCGCCGAACTACCGCTTCGGCCCCGGCGAGACGGTGCAGATCTTCGTCTGGCGCTCGCCCGAACTGTCGACCACCGTCCCGATTCGCCCCGACGGCCGCTTCTCGATGCCGCTGATCGAGGATATGCCCGCCGCCGGCAAGACGCCGACCGAGCTGGCCCGCGATATCGAGGATCAACTGCGCGCCTACGTGCAGGACCCCATCGTCACCGTCATCGCCCGCGTCGACGGCCCCGGCGATCCGCGCCAGCAGATCAAGGTGCTGGGCCAGGCCGTGAACCCCTCCTCGCTGCCCTATCGCAGCGGCATGACGGTGCTCGACGTGATCATCTCGACGGGCGGGCTGACGGAGTTCGCCGACGGCAACTCGGCGGTCCTCGTCCGCCGCGAGGGGATCGAGAAGACCTCCTACCGCCTGCGCCTCGACGACCTAGTCCGCAAGGGCGACATCGGCGCGGACCGGCCCCTGCTGCCGGGCGACACGATCATCATCCCCGAAAGCTTCATCTGAGGGTGAATGAACAATCGTAGGGGCCTCTAGCGGTCATTGCCCGGCTCGACCGGGCAATCCAGGGATGCAAGCGCCGACGCTGGCGGCTCTGGATGGCACAGAGTGCAGACTTCTTGGTCAACAGCCTGTTCGGCGAGGCCCCCGGTCTCCGCCGGGGGCGGGGGGCGAGGTCTTAAGCGATCGCCCTGCACATACGCTCCGGCGATTGCCAACCTGTCCGAAATGTGGAACCTCTTGGTTAACCGGCCTACCGTGTCGGGTCCATAACCGGAGGAAACCCCATGATATCGCTTCGCCCCATCGCGCTTGCGGCCCTGCTCGCCACGACCACGACGACCATGGCTGCCGCGACCGAACTGCGCCTCTCGCACCAGTGGTCCACCAGCGACGTGCGCCATAAGGTCGCCCAGATGGTCGCCGACCACGTGGCCGAGGCGGACGTGGACCTCGACATCAGGATCTTCCCGTCGAAATCGCTGTTCAAGCCGCGCGAGCAGTACAAGCCCCTGTCGCGCGGACAGCTCGACATGACCGTCTTCCCGCTCTCCTACGCGGGCGGTCAGCAGCCGGCCTACAACCTCACCCTCATGCCCGGCCTCGTGAAGAACCACGACCACGCCGCGCGCCTGTCGGACAGCGACTTCATGGCCGCACTGGAGGAGAAGATGGCCGAGGACGACGTGATGGTGCTCGTGCACGGCTATCTCGCGGGCGGCTTCGTCGGCAAGGAGAAGTGCATCACCGCGCCCGGCGACGTCGAGGGCCTGCAATCCCGCGCCGCCGGCAAGGCGTTCGAGCAGATGCTCGCGGGCGCGGGCGCGTCCATCGCGTCGATGGCTTCGTCCGAGATCTACAACGCCATGCAGACGGGCGTGCTGGATGCAGCGAATACCTCGTCGTCCTCCTTCGTCTCGTACCGCATCTACGAGCAGGTGGCATGCTATACCCCCGCCGGGGACGTGGCCCTGTGGTTCATGTACCAGCCGCTCCTGATGAACAAGTCCGCCTTCGACGACCTGAGCGAGGAACAGCAGGCCGCGCTGATGGAAGGGGCCGAGAAGGCCGAGGCGTTCTATCTCGAAGAGGCCAAGAAGCAGGACGCGGCCTCGGTCGACGTGTTCCGCGAGGCCGGCGTCGAGATCGCGCAGATGACCGACGAGGATTTCCAGGCTTGGCTCGCCATCGCCAAGGAGACCTCGCTCGCGAAGTTCGTCGACGAGGTCGAGGGCGGGCAGGAACTGCTCGACATGGCGCTGTCGGTCGAGTGATCGACGTGGCATCTCTGCCCCGGATCTGATCCGGGGCC
>JAHDDY010000018.1:51718-60356 GCA_020629115.1 Paracoccaceae bacterium
TCCGGGGCCGAGCCTTTCCCTAGAGATTGAACCCCCATGGCCACCATCAGCAACACCCCCGTCGCCCCGACCGGCAACGACCCGTTCCTGCGCGTCGTCGCGGCCATCTCCACGGTCGCGGGGTGGCTCTCTGCCGCGATGATCGTCGCGGCGGTGGGCATCACGTGCCAGATGATCTGGGTCCGCTTCGTGCTGAACGGCTCGACGGTGTGGCAGACCGAAGCCGTGATCTACCTCGTCATCGGCGCGACGTTGATAGGGCTGCCCTACGTCCAGCGCCTGCGCGGGCACGTCAACGTCGACCTGATCCCCCTCGCCCTGCCGATGCGCGCGCGGAAGGTTCTGGCGACGATCACGCTGGGCCTGTCCATCGCCATCGTCGCGGTGATGCTGTGGTACGGCTACGACTACTGGCATTTCGCGTGGTCGCGGGGCTGGACCTCGGACACGGTCTGGGGGCCGCCGCTCTGGATACCCTACCTCGCCCTGCCGCTCGGCTTCGGGCTGCTGCTCTTGCAGTTGATCGCGGATTTCTACGCGATGATCCGGGGTATCGACATGCCGTTCGGGCTTCCCGACCGCGATACCGCCGTCGGCGGTGTGCCCGTCTCCGGCATCGACATGACGCGGGGAGACTGACCGATGGACCCGCTCGTTCTCGGGGCGCTCGTCGCGCTCGTCACCATCCTCGTCCTCTTCTCCGGCGTCTCGGTCGCGCTGGGCCTGCTGATCGTCTCCGCCGGGTTCCTCATCGTCTTCGACGGGGCCCGGTCGCTGGAACTGATGCCGGAGATCCTGTTCGGCAAGCTCGACAATTTCGCGCTCCTGTCCATCCCGATGTTCATCATCATGGGGGCGTCCATCGCCTCGACCCGGGCGGGGGCGGATCTCTACGAGGCGCTCGAACGCTGGCTGACGCGGGTGCCCGGTGGGTTGGTCGTCTCGAATCTCGGCGCCTGCGCGCTGTTCTCGGCCATGTCCGGCTCCTCGCCCGCCACCTGCGCGGCCATAGGCAAGATGGGCATTCCGGAGATGCGCAAGCGCGGCTACCCGGATTCGGTCGCCGCCGGGTCCATCGCGGCGGGCGGCACGCTCGGCATCCTCATCCCGCCCTCGGTCACGATGATCGTCTACGGCATCGCGACGGAGACCTCCATCGGGCGGCTGTTCCTTGCGGGCGTGTTTCCGGGGCTGCTGCTGGTGGGCCTGTTCATGGCGTGGTCGCTGTGGTCGACCTGGCGCTCGGGCAACGCCGCCGTGCTGAGCGCGGGCAGCTATACCTGGCGCGAAAAATTCGAGATCCTGCCCCGCGTCCTGCCCTTTATCGTCATCATCGTCGGCGTGCTCTACGCCATGTACGGCGGCATCGCCACGCCGTCCGAGACGGCCGCCGTGGGCGCGCTTTTGTGCCTCGTCATCGCGATGGTGATCTACCGGCTGTGGAACCCACGCGACCTGTGGGTCGTGCTGCGGGATTCGACGAAGGAATCGGTGATGATCCTGTTCATCATCGCCGCCGCCGGGGTCTTCTCCTACATGCTGTCGTCCCTGTTCATCACCCAGTCCATCGCCGAATGGATCGGCACGCTCGACGTGTCGCGCTGGGTGCTGATGGCCGCCGTGAACGTGTTCCTGCTGATCGCGGGGTTCTTCCTGCCCCCCGTCGCCGTCATCCTGATGGCCGCGCCGATCCTGTTGCCGATCATCGTCAACGCGGGGTTCGATCCGATCTGGTTCGCGGTCGTGCTGACGATCAACATGGAAATCGGCCTGATCTCGCCGCCCGTGGGGCTGAACCTCTACGTCATCAACGGCATCGCGCCGGATATCGACCTGCGCACCATCCTGCTCGGCTCGCTGCCCTATGTGGGGTGCATGGTCGTGGCGATCCTGCTGCTGTGTCTGTTTCCCGGCATCGCGACATGGTTGCCGAATACGGTGATGGGATAGGGTGAGCGACGGGCCGAACACCATCCGCATGGGGGCGACCGACCGCGGCATCCGCGCGGCGGTGGCCCTGCTGCGCCGGGGCGGGACGGTCGCCTTCCCGACGGAGACGGTCTACGGCCTCGGCGCGGATGCGCGTGTCGAGCGGGCGGTGGCGGGCATCTACCGCGCGAAGGGACGGCCCGCGCGCAACCCGCTCATCGTGCACGTGGCCGATGCGGCGGCGGCGGACGCGCTGATCGACCTGCCGGAGGCGGGCAGGGCGGCGGGTGCGGCCTTCTGGCCCGGCCCGCTCACCCTCGTGGCCCCGGTGCGCGACGGGGCGGGCATCGCGCCCATCTGCCGCGCGGGCGCGCCGACGCTCGCCGTGCGCGTGCCCGCCGCCCCGCTCGCCCTCGACCTGCTGCGCGCCTTCGGCGGTCCCCTCGCCGCGCCGAGCGCCAACGTCTCGGGCAAGGTCAGCCCCACGAGCGCCGACCACGTGATGGAGGAACTGACCGGGCGCATCGACGGGGTGATCGACGGGGGGGACTGCGCCGTCGGCCTCGAATCGACCATCCTCGGCTTCGAGGACGGCCGCCCCGTGCTGTTGCGCCCCGGCGGGGTGACGGTCGAGGCGCTCGAAGCCGCGCTCGGGCCGGTCGCGGCGGCGGGCATCGTGGAGGATGCCGCCCCCAGCGCGCCGGGGCAGATGACCTCGCATTACGCCCCCGGCGCGGCCCTGCGCCTCGGCGCGGAGGCGCCCCGTCTCGGCGAGGCCTGGCTCGGCTTTGGCCCGGACCCGGCGCGCGGCTCGGCCATCGCGCGCAACCTGTCGCCGGACGGGTCGCTGGAGGAGGCGGCCTTCAATCTCTTCGCCCATCTGCGCCTGCTGGACGACCTGCTCGGCGGACGCGGCACCATCGCCGTGGCGGCCATCCCAGCGCGGGGTCTGGGCCGGGCCATCAACGACCGGCTGGCCCGGGCGGCGGCCCCGCGCTAGGCTGGCCCCATGCTGAACGAACCGACCGACGCCCTTCTCGACGCCCTGAAATCCGTCCTCGGCGAGGCCGGGTGGAGCGCGCCGACCGACCGCTACCTGACGGAGTTGCGCGGTCTCTACCGGGGCCGCGCCGCGATCGTCCTGCGCCCCGCCTCAACGGTGGAAGTCGCGGCCTGCATCCGGCTATGCGCTGAGGCGCGGGTGGGCGTGGTGCCCTGGGGCGGGGGGACGGGGCTGGTCGGCGGGCAGGTGATGCCCGAGGGGCCGGTGCCCGTGGTCCTGTCGCTCGACCGGATGCGGGCCGTCCGCGCCGTCATCCCGGCCGAGGCCGCGATGATCGTCGAGGCGGGCGCGACGCTGCACGCGGCGCAGGAGGCGGCGGCGGGCGCGGGCAAGCTGTTCCCGCTTTCCTACGCGTCCGAAGGAACCGCGAGCATCGGCGGCGGGCTGGCGGTCAATTCGGGTGGGCTGCTGGCCGTGCGCTACGGCGTGGCGCGGGACATGTGCCTCGGGCTGGAGGTGGTGACGCCCCAGGGGGAGATCTGGGACGGGCTGTCGACCCTGCGCAAGGACAATACCGGCTACGATCTGCGCGACCTCTACATCGGCTCGGAAGGCACGCTCGGCGTCATCTGCGCCGCCGCGCTCAAGCTGGTCCCGCGCCCGGCGGCCAAGGCGACGGCCTTCGCGGTCGTGCGCTCGCCCGCCGATGCGGTCGACCTGCTCGACGCGATGCAGGATGCGAGCGGCGGGGCGGTCGCGACCTTCGAGCTGATGGCGCGGCTGGGCGTATCCTTCGTCCTGGCGGCCAATCCGGCGATGCGGGAGCCGGTGGAGACGCGCGGGGACTGGTACGTGCTGGTCGAACTGTGGGGGAGCGACGGCGACGCGCTCGACGCGGCCCTTGAGGGAACGCTCGCCGCCGCCATGGAGCGCGGGGTGGTGACCGACGCGGCGCTCGCGATGAACGAGGGCCAGCGCGCCGATTTCCGCGCCCTGCGCGAAGCGATGTCGGATGCGCAGAGGGTGGCGGGCGGGGCGAGCATCAAGCACGATATCTCTCTCCCCATCGCCCGCATCCCCGCCTTTCTGGAGCGGGCGGCGGCGGCGGTGGCCGGGATCGTCCCCGAGGCGCGGCCCTGTCCCTTCGGCCATCTCGGCGACGGCAACCTGCACTACAACGTCTCCCAGCCCGAGGGGGGCGAGGGGGCGGCGTTCCTCGCCCGGTGGGACGATGTGGCCGGGGCGGTGCACGATATCGTGGCGGACATGGACGGCGCGATCAGCGCCGAGCACGGCATCGGCCGGATGAAGACCGCGGCGCTCCTGCGGCACGGTGATTCGGTCAAGCTGGCGCTCATGCGGCGGCTCAAGGGGGCGCTCGACCCGGACGGGATCATGAATCCGGGGGCCGTCCTCGCATCGGAAGGGACTGTCGCAAGCGACTGAGTTTTTTTAGAAAACCCGTACGCTCTACCGGAAATTTCCTGTCCCGACGTCACCCGATAGAAAAAGGACGCCTCGCGCAAGATGAGACGTCCTTTCCCTTTACTCGCGAACTACGCGTACGGAATGCGGTCCACCACGACGAACCGGCATAGTCCTCATATCACCGATTTCCAGTCGAATCCGCATTTCTTTCGAAAATGCAACCTGTGATACGTCAATGCCCCTCGAAGGCGCATAGCGCGTGGACCGGGGTGTCGAGTGCGGTCAACCGGTCCCGGCCGCCGAGGTCCGGCAGGTCCACGATGAAGGCGCATCCCGCGACCTGCGCGCCGAGGTGGCGGACGAGCTTGATGGCCGCCTCCGCCGTGCCGCCCGTGGCGATGAGGTCGTCGACGATCAGCACGCGCTCGCCCTTCACGAAGGCGTCCTCGTGCACCTCCACCGTCGCCTTGCCGTATTCGAGCGTGTAGTCCTGCTCGACGGTCTTCCAGGGCAGCTTTCCCTTCTTGCGCACGGGGACGAAGCCGACCGAGAGCTGGTGCGCCACCGCGCCGCCCAGGATGAAGCCCCGCGCCTCGATCCCCGCGACCCGGTCGATGCGCTCGCCCGCGAAGGGATGCAGCAGCATGTCGATGGCCATGCGGAAACCGCGCGGGTCATTGAACAGGGTGGTCACGTCGCGGAACAGGATGCCCGGCTCGGGAAAGTCGGGGATCGTGCGGATGTAATCCTCGATCTTCATGGCGCTGGCCTCCGGGCAAGGAAAAGGGGCGCCGCCGGTCGGGCGACGCCCCGATGGATGGATCATCCGGGCCGAAATGTCGAGAGGGCGCGGGCGCGGTCTCAGGCGCGGCGCGCGAGCATCCGGCGCAGCATCCGCGTCACCGTCCCGGACATGCCTACCTTGGGCCGCATGTAGCAGGTCTTCGGCATGTAGGAGAGGTGAGGCTGTTCCCAATCGGCGCGGCGGCGGACGGGGAGGAGCATGGAGGCGATCTGAACTTGCATGGCGATACTCTTTTCTTGTTTTTCTATACGGACGGTCGCGACGATATCGTCGTCCTTCGTCTGTATATACATAAGCTGTACCATGCATTAACGCAAGGACGAAAGTTCCGGTTGCGCAAACTTTCGCAGCCCCTTGAATCGAAAACCGATGCCGTCTTTCCCGGTCTGGCGCCCGCCCCCTCCTCTAACCGCGCGACAGGACACGCCCCGCCACGGCATCGAGCCGGGCGACGAGCGCCTCGTCGCGAAGCTCGGGGGCGGTGATGATGGCGTATTCGAGCGCCCGGTCGCATCCGTGGGGGCATTGCTCGCGCTCGCCCGCGAAGGAGGGGATCAGCTCCTTGAGCAGCGCGCGCGCCTTCGCGCCGTTGCCGGTCATCACCTCGATGATCTTCGTGATGTCGACCGCGCCGTGGTCGGGGTGCCAGCTGTCGTAGTCGGTGACCATGGCGACGGTCGCGTAGCACAGTTCCGCCTCCCGGGCGAGCTTGGCCTCGGGCATATTCGTCATGCCGATCACGTCGCAGTTCCAACTGTCGCGGTACATGCGCGATTCCGCCATGGAGGAGAATTGCGGTCCCTCCATCGCCAGATAGGTGCCGCCCCGGTGGACCGGGATGCCGGCCGCCTTGCATGCCGTCTCGACCGTGTCGCCCAAGCGCGGGCAGACCGGCTCGGCGACCGACACATGGGCGACGCAGCCATTGCCGAAGAAGCTCTTCTCCCGCGCGATGGTGCGGTCGATGAACTGGTCCACGACGACGAAATCCCCCGGCGCCATCTCCTCGCGGAACGAGCCGCACGCGGAGATGGAGATGACGTCCGTGACGCCGAGGCGCTTGAGCGCGTCGATGTTCGCGCGGTAGTCGATGCCCGTCGGCGTATGGCGATGCCCGCGTCCGTGCCGGGGCAGGAAGGCCATCTCGACCCCGCCCAGCGTGCCGCGCAGGATCTCGTCCGACGGCGTGCCCCAGGGCGTGTCGACCGCCACCCATTGCGGGTTCTCCAGCCCCTCGATCTCGTAGAGGCCGCTGCCGCCGATGACGCCGATGATTGCCTGTGCCATGCTGGCTCTTCCTTTCGTGGGTGGGACCGGGCGGGACAGTTGAGCCGCTTTTGCCCGGCGACGCAAGCGGGGAGGGCACGGTTCCGGCTTTGACGGGGATTTGCACCGCGCATGTAAAATCTTGACAGCAAAGACCTGTACTTTCAGGCACCTGTTCACTTTTTGACGGATATGCGATAACGCATCGACAAGGTTAACGAAGTGAGGGGGGTCCGATGGCCGATACGAAATATGCACCGTCCGAGGAGATGGCATCCGGCGCGCACGTGAATGCCGCGAAATACCGCGAGATGTACGAGGCATCGGTCGCGGACCCGGAAGGCTTCTGGGCCGAGCACGGCAAGCGGATCGACTGGATCACGCCCTTCACCAAGGTCAAGAACACCTCCTTCGAATACCCCGACGTCTCGATCAAATGGTTCGAGGACGGCGCGATGAACGTCGCCGCCAACTGCATCGACCGCCATCTGGAGGAGCGGGGCAACCAGACGGCCATCATCTGGGAAGCGGACGATCCCGAGGCCGAGGCGCAGCACATCACCTACCAGCAACTGCACATGCACGTGTGCAAGTTCGCCAACGTGCTGAAGAAGCTGGGCGTGGGCAAGGGCGACCGGGTGGTCATCTACCTGCCCATGATCCCCCAGGCCGCCTATGCCATGCTCGCCTGCGCGCGGATCGGGGCGGTCCATTCCATCGTCTTCGCCGGGTTCTCCCCCGACGCGCTGGCCGACCGGATCAACGACTGCGACGCCAAGCTCCTCATCACCGCCGACTTCGCCCCGCGCGGCGGCCGGGTCACGCCGCTCAAGAGCAATGCGGACAGGGCGTTGGCCAAGTGCGGGGACGACGTGAAATGCCTCGTCGTCAAGCGCGAGGGCAGCGAGGTCGAGACGGTGGAGGGGCGCGACTTCTGGCTCCACCTCGAAGAGGATGGCATCGACAACTACTGCGAGCCGGAGCCGATGAACGCGGAGGACCCGCTCTTCATCCTCTACACCTCAGGCTCTACCGGAAAGCCCAAGGGCGTGGTGCATACCTCGGGCGGCTATCTCGTCTGGGCTGCGATGACGCACGAGATCGTGTTCGACTACAAGCAGGGCGATATCTTCTGGTGCACGGCGGATGTGGGCTGGGTCACGGGGCACAGCTACATCGTCTACGGCCCGCTCGCCAACGGGGCGACGACGCTAATGTTCGAGGGCGTGCCGACCTATCCGGACGCCTCGCGCTTTTGGCAGGTCTGCGAGAAGCACAAGGTCAACCAGTTCTACACCGCCCCGACCGCCATCCGCGCGCTGATGGGCAAGGGGCCGGAATTCGTCGAGAAATGCGATCTCTCCGACCTGCGCATCCTTGGCACGGTGGGCGAGCCGATCAATCCGGAAGCCTGGAACTGGTACAACGAGGTCGTCGGCAAGGGGCGATGCCCCATCGTCGATACGTGGTGGCAGACGGAGACGGGCGGGCACCTCATCACGCCCCTGCCCGGCGCGACCGAGACCAAGCCCGGCTCGGCCACGCTGCCCTTCTTCGGAGTCCAGCCCCTGATCCTGGAGCCGACCACCGGCGAGCCGATCCTGGAGAATCCCGCCGAGGGCGTGCTGTGCATCGCCGATAGCTGGCCCGGGCAGATGCGCACGGTCTACGGCGACCACGAGCGCTTCGTCTCGACCTATTTCGAGCAGTACAAGGGCTTCTACTTCACGGGCGACGGCTGTCGCCGGGACGAGGACGGCTATTACTGGATCACGGGCCGGGTGGACGACGTCATCAACGTCTCCGGCCACCGCATGGGCACGGCGGAGGTCGAGAGCGCACTGGTGGCGCATCCGAAGGTGTCCGAGGCGGCGGTAGTCGGCTACCCGCACGACATCAAGGGGCAGGGCATCTACTGCTACGTCACCCTGATGGGCGGCGAGGCCGAGAGCGAGGAGCTGCGCAAGGAGCTGCGCGACTGGGTGGGCCGGGAGATCGGTCCCATCGCCAAGCCGGACGTGATCCAGTGGGCGCCCGGGCTGCCGAAGACCCGCTCGGGCAAGATCATGCGCCGCATCCTGCGCAAGATCGCCGAGAACGATTTCGGGAGCCTGGGCGATACCTCGACGCTGGCGGAGCCGGAGGTGGTGGATAACCTGATCGCGAACCGCGCGGGCGGCTGACGCCCCGCGCCTCGACCCGCCGGG
>JAHDDY010000112.1 GCA_020629115.1 Paracoccaceae bacterium
GATAACCCGCGGGAAAGTAGGTCACCGCCAGACTAAGAAGAAACCCAAAGCTCTCTTTACCTATCGCATTACGGACCCCTCGTGCTTACCGGCACGGGGGGTCCGTGCGTTTTGCTCCCACCTCATGCAAAAGCGAAAGCCGCAGTTTGCGTTTCCCTTCCTATGGCGTTCGCGGTAAAGGCGGATCATGGTCCACCCGCACCCCTTCCCGCATCGCCATCTCCTCGGGATCGAGCAGCTTTCCCCACAGGAGATCGGGACGATCCTCGACCGGGCGGATGAATGCGTCAGCATCAGCCGCGCGGCACGCAAGAAACGGGACGTGCTGAAGGGGCTGACCCAGATCAACATGTTCTTCGAATCCTCGACCCGGACGCTGGCGAGCTTCGAGCTGGCCGGCAAGCGGCTCGGGGCGGATGTGATGAATATGGCTGTCAAGGCGTCCTCCGTGAACAAGGGCGAGACGCTGATCGACACCGCGATGACGCTCAACGCCATGCATCCCGATATCCTGGTCGTGCGCCACGGCGAATCGGGGGCCGTCAACCTGCTCGCCCAGAAGGTGAACTGCGCGGTCGTGAACGCGGGGGACGGGCGGCGGGAGCACCCAACGCAGGCCCTGCTCGATGCGCTGACCATCCGCCGCCGCAAGGGTCGCCTGCACCGGCTCAACATCGCGATCTGCGGGGACGTACTGCACAGCCGGGTGGCGCGCTCGAACATCCATCTGCTCAACAAGATGGAGAACCGCGTGCGCATCATCGCCCCGCCGACCCTGTGCCCGGACGGTATCGAGCGGCTCGGCTGCGAGGTGTTCGACAGCATGGAGGCGGGGCTGGAGGGATGCGACGTGGTGATGATGCTGCGTCTGCAGCAGGAGCGGATGACGGGCGGTTTCATCCCGTCGCACCGGGAGTACTTCCACCGCTACGGTCTCGACGAGGACAAGCTGTCGGTCGCGAAACCGGACGTCATCGTCATGCATCCCGGCCCCATGAACCGGGGCGTCGAGATCGACAGCGAGCTGGCCGACGATATCGACCGCTCGGTCATCCAGGAGCAGGTCGAGATGGGCGTCGCCGTGCGCATGGCGGTACTGTCGCTGCTGGCGGAAGGGCTGACGGGCGAGCGGGCTGTCGCATGAGCCGGGACGCGCAGGAAGCCTGGCGCGGCCTGCTCGCGCCCGATGAGCGGATCGTCTGGCAGGGGCGACCCGCGACCCGGCTCGACCTCAAGGCATCGGACATTCCCGCGTCCCTGTTCGGGACGGTGTTCCTCGCGTTCTCCCTCTTCTGGATCGCCACGACCGCCTCCTTCGTGTCGGAGACGGGAGAGGTGGCGACAGTGCTCTTTCCGCTGGCCGGCATTCCCTTCCTCTTCGCCGGAGCGTACCTGATGGTCGGACGGTTCTTCTGGGATGCGCGGCGGCGGGCGCGGACGTGGTACACCCTGACCGACCGTCGGGCCTTCGTCGCGACGGATATCGGCGGCAAGCGGACGCTGGAGGATTACGAGATCGGCGCGGATGCGGACTTCTCCATCGTCCAGCGCGGCGCGCTCCATACCGTTACCGTGACCGCGCAGGGGCGATCCGATCCGGGAGGCGGTGCCATCCGGCGCGGCTTCTCCTTCGACCTGATTCCCGACGGGAGGGACGTCTATTCCAAGCTGCTCGCCATCCGTGAGGCGGCTCGCGCCCGGCGGCAGGGGCGGGAGGCGAGGGCATGAGGCCGGTCGTCTTTCGCGATGCGCGCCTGATCGACCCCGTGCGGGGGACGGAGGAGCGCGGTGATCTGCTGGCGGAGCGGGGCCGCATCGCGGGGCGCGGGCACGGCGAGGGCGTGCCGGAGGGGGCGACGGTCGTCGAGTGCGACGGTCAGGCGCTGGCACCGGGGATCGTCGATTTCAATGTTACCATCGGCGAGCCGGGCGCGCGGCATCGGGAGAGCTTCAAGTCCGGCGGCCTCGCGGCGGCGGCGGGCGGCGTGACCACCATCGTCACCCAGCCCGACACGGACCCGCCCATCGACGATCCGGCGGTACTGGAATTCGTCACCCGGCGCGCGCGCGAGGTCTGCGCGGTGCGCGTGCTGCCCAAGGCAACGCTGACCAAGGGCGCCGCAGGGCAGGAGATGACGGAATACCGCTTCCTGCTCGATGCCGGGGCGGTCGCGTTCGGCGACGGGGAGCGGGCGGTGGCCGATCCGGTGGTCTTCCGCCGGTGCCTGCAATACGCGCGCTCGGTGGATGCGCTGGTCTGCCATTTCCCGCAGGAGCCGCATTTCTCGGCGCTCGGATGCGCGACGGAAGGGCTGTTCGCCACCCTGCGCGGCCTGCCGTCGGTGCCGGTGGAGGCCGAGGCGATCATGCTGACGCGGGACATCCGCATCGCGGCGCTGACGGGGACGCGCTACCACGCGGATTGCATCTCCAGCGCCGAGAGCCTCGCGATCCTGCGCCGGGCGCGGGAGGCGGGGCTGGACGTGACCTGCTCGGTCGCCGTGCCGCATGTCTCGCTCAACGAACTCGACATCGCCGATTTCCGCACCTTCTCGAAGGTCTCCCCGCCCCTGCGGCACGAGGACGACCGCGCGGCGATGGAGGAGGGGCTGCGCGAGGGGCTGATCGACATCATCGTTTCCGCGCATCGCCCGTGGGACGAGGAGGCCAAGCGCCTGCCGTTCGCCCAGGCGGCTTCCGGCGGCGTCGGGCTGGAGACGATCCTGCCGGTCTCGCTCGATCTGCATCACCGGGCGGGGCTGTCGCTGCCGATGCTGTTCGAGCGCCTGTCGCGCACGCCCGCGCGGCTGGCCGGGCTGGAGGCGGGGACGCTGGAACCGGGGGCGTTGGCCGATCTGGTACTGTTCGACCCGGATGCGCCCCGGCGGCTCGACCGCAAGGCGCTGCTGTCGAAATCGAAGAACTCGCCGTTCCACGAGCGCTTGGTCCAGGGCAGGGTGCTGGGCACCTGGGTCGGCGGCCGCCGCGTCTTCGGATAGCGCGCGACGGTTGCATCCGGGCCGGGGAAGGGGAATAGTCGCCGCATGACAGGGATCATGGCGCTCTTCGGCGGATATCTCATCGGGTCGGTGCCCTTCGGGGTGCTGCTCGCGCGGGTCTTCGGCCTCGGGGACCTGCGCAAGGTCGGGTCGGGCAATATCGGCGCGACGAATGTCCTGCGCACGGGGAACAAGGCGGCCGCCGCGCTGACGCTGCTGCTCGACGCGCTCAAGGGGGCCGTGCCGGTCTGGATCGCGTGGGCGGCGGGGCCGGAGGCGGCGGCGCTCGCGGGTCTGGGGGCGGTGCTCGGGCATTGCTTTCCGGTCTGGCTCGGCTTTCGCGGCGGCAAGGGGGTGGCCACCTTCCTCGGGGCGCTCCTGGCGCTCGACTGGGTCGCCTTCCTGGTCTTCGTCGGCATCTGGCTCGGGGTCGCCTTCCTGACGCGCTATTCCTCGCTGGCCGCCCTCGTCGCCTCGCTGGGGGCGCTGGCGATGATGCTGGGGTCCGGAGGGTGGCCGCCGGTCGCCATGGCGGCGCTGATCGTGCTGGTCGCGCTCGTCTTCCAGCGTCACGGCCAGAACATCGCGCGCCTGCGGGCGGGTACCGAGAGCCGCATCTCCTTCGGATCGAAAAAGACGTGAAGACCTTTCCGGCCGACCGCGCCCCGACGGACGAGGCGGGCGCGCGGGACTGGCTGCGGCTCGCCCGGTCGGAGCGCGTGGGGCCGGTCACCTTCGCCGAACTGATGCGCCGGTATCCCACAGCCGCCGCCGCGCTCGACGCCCTGCCCGATCTGGCGGCGCGGGGCGGGGCCAAGGGGCGCGTCCGGCTCGCCGACGCCGATCGCGTTGCGGCGGAGTACGAGGCCGCGATGGCGGCGGGGGCGCGGATGCTGGCGCTGGGGGCCGAGAGCTATCCGCCCAATCTCGCCCGGGTCGAGGCCGCGCCGCCCCTGCTCTGGTGCCTCGGCGACCCGGCGACCGCCCGGGCGGAGGCGGTGTCGATCGTCGGCGCGCGCAACGCGTCGGCCCTCGGGCTGCGCTTCACCGAGACGCTCGCGCGGGAGCTGGGCGCGAAGGGCCATGCCGTGATCTCCGGTCTCGCACGCGGCATCGACGCCGCCGCCCATGGCGGGGCGCTGGAGACCGGGACGGTGGCGGTGCTGGCGGGCGGGGTGGACAGCGTCTGGCCGCCGCAGAACGCCGAACTGTACGACGCGATCCGCAAGAAGGGCGCGATCCTGTCCGAGCGTCCCATGGGCTACGAGGGCCGCGCGCGCGACTTCCCGCGCCGCAATCGCCTCGTCTCGGGCCTGGGCCGCGGCATCGTCGTCGCCGAGGGGGCGGAGCGGTCCGGCTCGCTCATCACCGCGCGCTACGCGGGCGAGCAGGGGCGCGAGGTGATGGCCGTGCCCGGCTCGCCGCTCGATCCCCGGGCGGGCGGGTGCAACCTGCTGATCCGGGAGGGCGCGACCCTCGTGCGCCACGCGCTCGACGTGATCGAGGCGCTGTCCCCGCTACACGATGACGCGGCCCTCCTGGAGGACGAGGAGGAGGCGTGGGAAGCCCCGATGGTCGAGGAGGACGCGGCATTGCGCGCGCGCGTCATGGAGCTGCTCGGCCCCCATCCGACTCCCGTGGACGAGATCGTCCGCATGTCGGGGGCGTCGTCGGGCTTCGTGTCGCTGGTTCTGCTGGAGCTGGATCTCGCCGGTCGTCTTGCGCGGGAGCCGGGCGGCTCCGTGGCGCTAATGGGGTGAATTCAGGAGCGATCGAGCAACGCGCGCGACTTGTCGATCAGGCGGCGCTGGGTACGGATCGAATCGCGCAGGTCGGACAGCAGTTCCCGCATGTCCTCCAGGCCCGGCGCATCGGGAAGGGAGGCGGCTTCGGGCGCGTCATGGGGGCTGGCTGCAACGATCGTCGTCTTCATGATACGTACTTCACCTTTATCGTCCTGCGTATAGGATTATGCTGCAGATAGATTTAGAAGTGGTTTCCCCGGCCCGCCCTTTCATTTGCGGGGGCCGGGCGATAGATATGATGCGTACACGGCCCAAGGGGGATGCATGACCGAGGATACGTCTGGAGAAGTCCCCGCCGCGGTGCCGGAACGGGCGGGTGCCGCCGCGTCCGATGGCGAATCGTGCCGCATCATCGCCATCGGCGCCTCCGCCGGGGGGCTGGAGCCGTTCGAGACGTTCTTCGAGAACGTCCGGCCCGATACCGGCTTCGCCTTCGTCGTGATCCAGCACCTGTCGCCGCATTTCCGCTCGATGATGGACGAGCTGCTCGACCGCCGCTCCTCCATGCGCATCCGCCGCGTCGAGGACGGGATGCAGATCGAGCCGAACGTCATCTACCTGAACCCGCCCCGCACGGACATGGAGGTCGTGGGGGGCCGCTTCCGACTGCACAAGGTCGAGGACGACCAGAAGCTCCACCTGCCGATCAACACCTTCCTCGGCTCCCTCGCCCGGGAGAAGGGCGAGGAGGCGGTCGCCATCGTCCTGTCCGGCACCGGCTCGGACGGCACCATCGGCGCGGAGGAGGTGCGCATCGCCGGGGGGCTGGTGCTGATCCAGGACCCGGGCAGCAGCAAGTTCGACGGCATGCCGACCTCGGTGCTCGACAGCATGAACGCCGACGCCGTCGCGCCGCCCAAGCAGCTCGCAAGCATGATATCGCGCCTCGCCGTGGGCGAGGATATCCGGATGCAGACGAAGGACGAGGACCGCGATCCCCAGGAACGCATCTTCCACATCCTGCGCGAACGCTACGGCACCGATTTCACCCAGTACAAGAGCGCCACGATCGAGCGCCGTCTGGCCCGCCGCGTCGAGATGGGCGGACACGACTCGCTGGAGGTCTACTCCCTCAAGCTGGCCACCGACGACCGCGAGGCCGACGCGCTCTACGCCGACCTGCTGATCGAGGTGACGGATTTCTTCCGCGACGGCGAGGCGTTCGACGCCTTACGCGACAAGGTGATCCCCACCCTGATCGAGCGGATGAAGCCCGACAGGCCTATCCGTGTCTGGGTTCCCGGCTGCGCGAGCGGCGAGGAGGCCTATACTATCGCCATCCTCCTGGCCGAGCATGCCCGGGTGAACGGTCTCGAACTCAGCCTCAAGATCATCGCCACCGACATCCATCACCGCTCGCTGGAGGCGGCGGGGGCCGGGCGCTACGGCAGGACGACCGTCGGCAAGCTCCCCCGCGAACTGCGCGAGCGCTACTTCACGGACGAGGGCGACAGCTACAGCATCCACCCGACCCTGCAGCGGATGGTGGTCTTCAGCGTCCACAACATCCTCACCGATCCCCCCTTCACGCGGATCGACCTCATCTCCTGCCGCAACCTGCTGATCTACTTCAACGACCACGCGCAGCAGAAGGTCCTGGCCTACTTCCACTTCGCGCTCGTGAAGGGGGGCTTCCTGTTCCTCGCCCCCAGCGAGACCGTCGGGGCGCTTGCCTCCGAGTTCGAGAATCTCGACCAGCGGTGGCACATCTTCCGCAAGCAGCGCAACGTGCGGCTCACCGGCTCGATCACGCCCATATCACGGCGCATGCCGAGCAAGAACCTGCCGGGCAACCTGCCGGTCGGGGTCGAGCAGACCCTCGTGCGCAGCGACGCCCGGCGCATCGAGCAGGAGGCGCTCGACATCCTCCTGCGCCGCTTCGCCCCGCCGGGCTTCCTCATCAAGCGGTCCGGCGACGTGGTGCGCATCTTCGGCGAGGCCGGGCAGTTCGTGAAGATCAAGGAGGGGCGCTTCTCCCAGAAGGTGATCGACCTCGTCCGCCCCGACCTGCGCAGCGTCGTCACCACCGCGCTCGACCGCATCCGCTCGCCCGAATTGCTGCCCTTCGAGCGGCGCCTGAGGGCCGATTTCGGGGGCGAGGGCCGCCTCTTCGTCAACGTCCGGCTGGAGGCGGTCTCCGAGGGCGACAGCGACACCGACCTCTATCTCCTGACGATGCAGGAGGAGAACCGCCCCATCCAGACGGTCCCCCAGGCCGATATCGTGGTCGAGGACGGCCGCAACATGGAGACCATCGACCTCCTGCGCCAGAACGTCGAGGACCTCGAAGCCGAGCTTCAGGGGTCCGAGGAGACACTCCAGGCGATGATCGAGGAGCTGGCCACTTCCAACGAGGAGATGCAGGCGACCAACGAGGAACTGATGGCCTCGAACGAGGAGCTGCAATCCACCAACGAGGAATTGTACTCCGTCAACGAGGAACTCTACACCGTCAGCGCCGAGCACCAGCGCAAGATCGTCGAGCTGACCGAGGTCACGAGCGACATGGAGCACCTGCTCAAGGCGACGGGGATCGGCACGATCTTCGTCGACCCGGAGCTGCACGTGCGCCGGTTCACCCCCGCCGCGACCCGGGCCTTCAACATCCTCAAGCAGGATCTCGGCCGCCCCATCTCGCACATCACCAACCGCCTCGGCGTCGAGGACCTGCCGGAGATCCTCGAACGGGTCGTGGAGGGGGGCGATTCCGTCGACATGGAGTTCTCGCTGGAGGACAGCTACATCCTCCTGCGCATCCTGCCCTACACGACCGCGCCGAACCACATATCGGGCGCGGTCCTGCTGACCATCGACGTGACCGAGCTCAAGCGCATGGAGCAGGAGGCCAACCGCGCGGCCATCCGCTACGAGAGCATCGTGCGCGATATCGGCCACTTCATCCTGCGCTGGAGCGCGAAGGACGAGAGCGTCCTCTTCTGCAACGACGCCTACCGGGAGATGACCGGGCTGGAGGAGGGCCGGATCGTCGGCCATCCCGTACGCCTGCCCTTCTCGGAGGAGTTCCGCGAGCAGCTCGAAGCCCTGCCCCCCGGCGGCGCGAAATCCTTCGTACTCAACCTCAACGAGGCGGACGGAAAGGCCGTCTGGTGCGAGGGCATGGTCCGCGCGATCGGGTCGGAGGACACCGTCTCCGAGTTCCAGGCCATCGGGCGCGACATCTCCCTCGAAAGCGCCTACCGCGTCGCGCTGGAGAAGATGTCCCGCATCCAGGAGACGGACGAGACCGAGGTCGAGGAGATGCTCGACCAGCTCCTGCGCATCGGTACGGAGTTCTACGGCATGCCCCTCGGCATCGTCAGCCGGATCGAGGGCGACACCTACACCGTGCGCACCGTCGTGGGCGGCGACCGGCTGAACCTCGAACCGGGCACCGCCATGCCGCTCACCAAGACCTACTGCCGCTATCTCAAGGACAGTTCCGAGCCGATCGTCGTCGAGCATGCCGGCGAGAGCGACTATTGCGAGAGCGAGCCGTACAAGGCGAGCGGCCTCGAAAGCTACATCGGCCAGAAGATCCGCGTCGGGTCGAAGATCGTTGGCGCGGTCAACTTCGCGTCTCACATGCCGCGCGGCACGCCCTTCGACGATCTGGAGATACAGTTCGTCGTCGTCCTGGCGGAATGGATCGGACGCCGCCTCGAACGCCGGGAGGCGGTGGAGAGCATCCGCCGCGCCAACAACGATCTCCAGTTCGTGCTCGACAGCGTGCGGGCCAAGATCTGGTACAAGGACGACAAGAACGTCATCCTGCGCGCCAACAGGCCCGCCGCCGAATCCATGGGCGTCACGGTCGAGGAGGCGGCGGGTCTCGACACCTACGAGATGTTCCCCGAGATGGCGCGCAAGTACCACGAGGACGATCTCGAAGTCATCGACTCGGGCGAGCCGACCCTCGACATCATCGAGCGCTTCACGCCGAAGGACCGCCCGCCGAGCTGGGTCAAGACCGACAAGATCCCCTACCACGACCCGGATGACGGGGGGCGCAAGCTGCTCGTCGTCGCCATGGACATCACCGCGCTCAAGGAGCAGGAGCAGATCGTCAGCGACCTGAACCGCGAGCTTGAGCGCAACAACACGCGCCTGACCACCGCGAATCACAGCCTGGAACAGTTCGCCCACGTCGCCTCGCACGATCTGCAGGAACCGCTGCGCAAGCTGATGCAGTTCACCGAGTACCTGAACCAGGATTGTGGGGACGAGCTGTCCGAGGACGGGCGCTATTTCGTGCAGGTCATCTCCAGCAGCGCGCGGCGCATGCGCCAGCTCGTGCGCGACATCCTCCTGCTTTCCTCGGCATCGGGCAAGGAACTCAAGCGCGTGCCGGTGGATCTGGACGACGCCGTGCGCGGCATCCTGCAGGATGTCGAGATCGCCGCGCACGAGGCCGATGCCGACGTGCAGGTCGGCAGCCTGCCGACGGTGGATGCCGACCCGACGCTGGTCAACCAGCTCTTCCACAACATCATCTCGAACGCCCTGAAGTACCGCCCCGCGGAGCACGCCTCCACCGTCCGGATCGACAGCGCCCGCAACGCCGCGGGCGAGCTGGAGATCCGCATCAGCGACAACGGCATCGGCATCCGGGAGGAGAACCTCGACCGCATCTTCGAACCGTTCGCGCGCCTGCACGACCGCAAGCAGTACGACGGGACGGGCATAGGGCTGGCAATTTGCCATACCGTATGCGAGCGTCACGGATGGCGGCTGCACGTCGAAAGCGAGTTCGGCAAGGGCAGCACGTTCATCGTGACGGTGGCGGAATCCGGGAGGGAATAGGGACGTGACCGAGGAGGCGGAGGTTCTGTCGGTCTTGATGATCGACGACGACGAGGAGGATATCTACACGATGCGCCGCGCCTTCCAGCAGGCCGGCGGGCGCATCGCGTTCCGCTCCATGACCGACAGCGCGCCCTTCTTCGAGGAGAGCTACGACCCCCGCGACGTCGGGGCCGACCTCGTCATCCTCGATCTCAACATGCCCATCTTCTCGGGCTTCGAGACCCTCGACCGCATCCGCAACGGTCCCCGGCCCAGCCTCGTACCGATCGTCATCCTCTCCACCTCCTCGGCGACATGGGATGCGCGGCGCTGCTACGAGACGGGGGCGAATGCCGTCTTCACCAAGGCATCGTCCTTCGACTACACGAAGCGAATCGCCGAATCCATCGCCCGGTTCTGGCAGACGCCCGGCATCCACCTGGTCGATCACAGCACCGCCTGGTAGGGTGCCGGGGCACCGCCCGACGGGTCGACGTCCTAGCCGACGATCTCCATCGCCACCGCCGTTCCCTCGCCGCCGCCGATGCAGAGCGAGGCGATGCCCTTCGTGCCGCCCGTCCGTTCGAGGGCGT
>JAHDDY010000276.1 GCA_020629115.1 Paracoccaceae bacterium
AGGTCCACAACCTGAAGGGCGCGGCGCAGGAGGCGGCGGCACGGCTCGATTTCGAGGCGGTCGAGGAGATGCTCGCCCGGGTGGATGCCGTCGAGACCGGGATGGCCGCCGAGACGAAGGAGGCCCGCGCGAGCAATGCGCTCCAGCGCGGGCGGGTGGAGCAGGCTTACACCCTCCTCACCGCCGCCGCCGACAGCTTCGCGGGGATCGACCCGCTGGAACCGGCACGGCGGAAGGGGCGGTATGAGGATCTACTCTACCAGCATGGCCTGCGTTATGGCGGTGTGGGGATGGCGCTGGCGGCGCAGATGAACCGTGCTGTCCTAACCGTCTTCACCGAGACGGACCATCCGGTGGACTGGGCGATGACGATGCAGAACCTCGCCATTGTCCTCCGACAGCAAGGCACGCGAACGGGCGGGTCCGAGGGGGCGGGTCTTCTAAGTGAGGCGATCGAGAGCTACCGCGCGGCGCTTCGGGTTCGGACCGAGGCGGATCATCCGGTGGACTGGGCGACGACGATGCAGAACCTCGCCAATACCCTCCAACAGCAAGGCACGCGGACGGGCGGGTCCGAGGGGGCGGGTCTTCTGGGGGAGGCGGTCGAGAGCTACCGCGCGGCGCTGCGGGTTCGGACCGAGGCGGATCATCCGGTGGACTGGGCGACGACGATGCAGAACCTCGCCAATACCCTCCAACAGCAAGGCACGCGGACGGGCGGGTCCGAGGGGGCGGGTCTTCTGGGGGAGGCGGTCGAGAGCTACCGCGCGGCATTGCGGGTGCGGACCGAAGCGGATCATCCGATGGGTTGGGCAATGACGCAAGAGAACATGGCGCTTCTCGAAGAGGCCCGCGCCGATCACGATACATGCACCGATCCGCGCCCGCATCTGGCGGCGGGGTTGGCACATGTCGAGGCGGCGCTGACCGTCTTCGACTCGGAACACATGCCCTTCAATCACGGCACGGCCACCGCCCTTCGCGACCGGCTCGCCGCGCGGTTGGCGGCGCTGGGGTGAGCCTTGTGCTGGTCTTTCGCGGGGGGCGGGTGCCCGGGGCGGGGGAGGGGTTGTCGGTGGCGGGGGGCGTGATCGTGCCGCTGCCCCGGACCCCGGACCGGGGCCTTTCAGGGCGGCGCGCTGCGGATGAAGGCCCCGGCTCGGGGGCGGGGCAGAGCGCCGTCAAGAAAATCGACGCGACCGGCCTTCTCCTCCTCCCCGGCATCGTCGACCTGCATGGCGACGGGTTCGAGCGGCATCTGGCGCCGCGCCGGGGGGCGCTGCGGTCGGTGG
>JAHDDY010000019.1:0-21811 GCA_020629115.1 Paracoccaceae bacterium
CATGCCCCATCAAATCACCGCCGCTCTCACCACGCTCGCCCTGACCCTCGCCCCCCTCCCCGCCCACGCTGGAGAGTGCACCGAGGACGCGATGCTCGTTTTCGACGGGTCCGGGTCGATGGCGGAGATGGGGTTCAACGGATTGGACCTGCCGCGGATCATGGAGGCGCGGGTGGCGGTGCGGGCCGTCATGCCGCGGGTCGAGACGTTCCGGAAGATCGGGCTGATCACCTACGGGCCCGGCGCGGGGGAGGCGTGCGCGCGGGTGACGCAGCATTTCGCGCCCATCCCGGACGCCGCCGCCCCCGTCGTCGGCACGGTCGAGGCGCTGGACCCGGACGGGGAGACGCCGCTGACGGAGGCCGTGCGCCGGGCGACGCAGGCGCTGGACGGGGAGGGGGCGGTGGTGCTCGTGACCGACGGGCGCGAGACCTGCGGCGGCGCGCCCTGCCAGCTCGCCGCCGAGATCGCCGCCGATGCGGGCATCGTCGTCCACGTCATCGGCTTCAAGGTCCGGGGCCGGGCCTTCCAGTGGCAGGGCGCGGCCAACGACGACCTGGAGCACGGGCGCACCGTCGCCCGCTGCCTCGCCGACCGCACGGGCGGCACCTACGTCAACGCCGAGAGCACCGGCGAGCTGATCGCCGCGATGCAGCAGGCGCTCGGCTGCGCGCTGGTCGGGCGGCTGGACGAATGAGCCGGGACGCGGAGCGCGAGGCGCTGGAGGCCCGGTGGCTCGCCCTGACCCGCGAGGAGATGCCCGGCCTCGCCGCCGGACGCGGCTGGCCCGTGCGTTTCGATCACTGCTTTCAGCGCATCCTGCTCGATGCCGCCTGCGGCACTGTCTGGTACGACCGCATCCCCGACCGCCCCGCCTATCGCCACGCCCCGGCGGACATCCTGGCCGAGGCGGTGCGGCTGGGCGAGGGGGCCGTCGCGGGGGAGGTCGATCTGGCCGCGCTCAACGACGAGAGCATCGCGCGGCGGCGGGCGCGGAAGCGATAGGGACGGGGCGATGCGCGGCGTCGTCAGCCCTCGGCCCGGCTTTCCGCGCCGATCCCGTCGATGGCCTCGACCACGCCGTCCCAGGCGAGGAGGATCGAGGCGTGGCGGTTCTTGTAGTCCTTCGCCGGGGTCAGCACCTCAAGCCCCGCCCACATCCCCGCCGGCGCATCCGCCCCCTGCCTGAGCATCGCGCGCAGGGCGTCGCGGCCCGCGGCCAGATCGGCGCGGCGCGCCCCGACCGCCTTCTCCCCGAGAATGGCGGCGGATGCCTGACCCAGCGCGCAGGCCTTCACGTCCTGACCGAAGGCGATCACGCGATCCCCGTCCATCCGCACGTCGACCGTGACGGTGGACCCGCAGAGCGGCGAGCGCTTCACCGCGCTGCCCTGCGGATCGGGCAGGCGCTCGGCATGGGGCACGTCCGAGGCCAGCGCGAGGATGCGCTTCGAGTAGAGAGAGATGAGATCCGCCGCATCCGCCATGGCCGCCTCCGCGCTTCGTGGGGAAGGGTGAGTATAGCGCCGCGCTGGCATTTGGAAAAGGTCGCGGTATACAGGCGCGACACCGCCGACCGTTCGGAGCCGCCATGCCCTTCGACCCCGCAACCCTGACCTACAACGCCGACGGCCTCCTGCCCGCCATCGCGCAGGCGCACGGGACGGGCGAGGTGCTGATGCTCGCCTGGATGAACGCGGCGAGCGTGGCCGAGACGCTGCGCACGGGGCGCGTGACCTACTGGTCCCGCTCCCGCGCCGCGTACTGGCGCAAGGGCGAGACGTCGGGGCATGTGCAGCGGCTGGTCGAGATGCGCGTCGATTGCGACCGCGACTGCCTGCTGCTGCTGGTTGAGCAGACCGGCCCCGCCTGCCACACGAACCGCCGGTCGTGCTTCTACACGGCGGTTGGCGAGGAGGGGGAGACGGTGCTGAGCGAGCCGATGGCCTGAGCGCCGGGCGCTACGTCAGCGTCAGCCTGGCCACGCCGAGCGGGACGCCGAACTGCTCGCACCACAGCCAGATCTCGTTGTAGTCGCCCACGTCGAGCGTGGCGGGCACCTCGTAGACCGATGCGCCGGTATTGGCGGTGAGCCGGGTGAGGATGGCCTCCTGCCGGAATCCGTTCGAGCCGAAGGCGACCTTCGGATCGGGCGCGCCGTCGAAGGAGAAGTCGTCGGCGAGGCTGATATACCACTTGCCGTTCGCGCGGAAGACGCTGGCATGGCCGCTGGTCGCGTGGTCGCCGAGGCCGACGAACGTGCCGCGCGCCGTCTCGCGGCCCTGGATGGCGTGGGTGACGGTGGCCGGGGCGGGGGCGGCCGTCCGGCTGTAGAGGTTGGGGTCGTCGGCCCGGTTCGAGGAGGGCGATCCCCCGCCCGAGGCGCAGGCGGAAAGGGCGAGGAGGGCGGCGGCGAGAGCGAGGCGTTTCATGGTGGTGGTCCTTTTCCCTGTGAGTGCCCCTCCCGTATCGCCCACGCCCCGCCATGCGGCAAAACACCGCTGCGCGAGCGAAACGCACGGATTCCTCGCGCTGTCGTGAGGGTCAGTAATGGGGCGGGGGCGTGTCGTCGGGGGGCGGGGCGTCCGAATCCCGCTCCATCGCGTGGATCAGCCCGGCGAGCCGGTCGACCTGCGCCTCCAGCCGGCGGATCGCGGCCCATTGCCGGGTCATCTGCTCCGAGATGTCGTCGATGGCGGCGGTATTGTGGGCGAGGTGTTCCTCGATGGCGGTGGGGTCGCTCATGCCGGAGTCTCCGTGAGGGATGCGAGGCGGGGGCCGAGCCGGGCGATGGTCGCGGCATCGGCATTGGCGAAGGCGAGGCGGAGATAGGCGTCCTGACCGGAACCGAAGAACGCGCCGGGCAGGCAGGACACCCCCGCCTCCCGCGCCAGCCGCTGCGCGACCCGCTCCGAGCCGGTTCCGGGAAAGGGATGGCGCAGATACGCGAAATAGGCCCCCATCGCGCCGATCTCCCAGCCCGGTGCCTCGGACAGCGTCGCGCGCAGGGCGGTCGCGCGGCTCGCGATCTCGGTGCGGTTGGCCGCGCGCCAGTCCGCCAGCGGCCCGATGGCCCGGGCCAGGGCCTGCTGCGCGGCGCGGGGCGCGCATATCTGGAGGTTGTCCATCACCTTCGCGATCCCCGCGATCGTCCGCTCCCCGGCGACGACGGCACCGAGCCGGTGACCGGGCAGGCAGTAGCTCTTGGAGAAGCTGTAGAGCTGGATCAGCCCGTCGCGCCAGTCGGGGCGCGACAGCAGGGCGTGGCGGTCGGCATCGGCCATGAAGTCGCGGTAGGTCTCGTCGAGGACGAGCCAGATCCCCGCCTCCCGGCATAGCGACAGCACGGCGTCGAGCAGGGCGGGCGGGTAGACGCGGCCCGTGGGGTTGTTCGGCGAGACGAGGGCGAGGGCGCGCACCTCCGGCGTCAGGGCCGCGCGGATGGCGTCCGCCGTGGGCAGGAAGCCGTCCTCCGGGGCGCAGTCCACGGTCCGCACGCCGATGCCGAGCATGGCCAGCGTGCTCTCGTGGTTGAAGTATCCCGGGTTGGTCATCAGCACCGCATCGCCCGCCCCGGCCACCGCCATCGCGGCGGCGGCGAAGGCTTGGTTGCAGCCTGCGGTGATATGCGTCTCCTCCGGCGCGACCGCCGCGCCGTAGAGCGCGCCCACATGCCCGGCATAGGCGGCGCGCAGGGCGTCCTCCCCCTCGATGGCCCCGTATCCGGTCGTCGCCGCCGACCCCGCCGCCTCGGCCAGCCAGCGCAGCATCTCGGGCGGCGGGGGATAGCCGGGCACGGCCTGCGACAGGTCGAGCAGCGGTCCCCGCGCCCCGTCATACGCGCGCGCCCAAGCCTGCACGGCGGGGATGGGCGGGACGGCGAGGGCATCGACGGCGGGGTTGAGGCGGGTCGGCATGGATCGGCTCCTGGACGATGCCGGTCAGCCTTGCCGCATCGCGCCGCCCCTGTCAAAACGCGCCGCGCGTCCTTATCTATCGGGGGAGCATCTTGCGAAGGACAGCCCCCCGTGAACTCGAACCACAGCGGCGACGAGATCGAGCGCCTGATCGACCTTCTGGCCAAGCTGCCGGGCCTGGGGCCGCGGTCCGGGCGGCGGGTGGCGCTGGCGCTCATCCGCAAGCGCGAGACGCTGCTGGCCCCGCTCGCCAAGGCGATGGCCGAGGTGGCCGACACGGTGGCCGAGTGCAGCGTCTGCGGGGCCATCGACACGCGCGACCCCTGCGGCATCTGCTGCGATCCGGCGCGCAGCGGGGCGCAGCTCTGCGTCGTGGAGCAGGCGGGCGACCTGTGGGCGATGGAGCGGGCGGGGGCGTTCAAGGGGCGCTACCACGTCCTGGGCGGCGTCCTGTCGGCGCTGGACGGCGTCTCGCCCGAGGACCTGCGCATCCCCGATCTGGCCGCGCGGGTGAAGGCGGACGGGGTCGAGGAGGTGATCCTCGCGCTCAACGCGACCATCGACGGCACCACCACCGCCCATTACATCGCCGATGCGCTGGAGGGGACCGGCGCCTCCCTCAGCACTCTCGCCCAGGGCGTGCCCATCGGCGGGGAGCTGGACTATCTCGACGACGGCACGATCATGGCCGCCCTGCGCGCGCGCAAGGCGTTCTGATACCGCTCAGTCGAGGGAGAAGTATTCCGTCGGCGGGAAGATCGAGGGCGTGCCGTCGAGCAGCGAGGTCGGCCCCGCGCCGGAGAGGAAGCGCACCGTCGGCTCGCGGGTCTCGCTCAGGAGGATGGTCGCGAAGACGCGCGTTCCGTCCGTCGCCACGCCGATGCCGGCCCGGTCGTAGCCGTCGTCGAGCACGTCCTGAAGGGTGCCCCCCCGCTTGCGCCACGATTCGAGCGCCGAATCCGCCAGCGCCCGACCCTGCCACGTCACGCCGCCCGAGGCCTCCCATACAAGCATGCTGAGCCGGTTGGTGCGGTTTGCGCGGTCGTCGAGCACGCGGCGCATGACCGGCTCGCCCTGCGTGGCAGCGGCGGCCATGCCACCGCCCGCGAGGCTTGCCTGCGCGTGGAAGCGCGCCTCCCGCGCCAGCGTCGCATCCCCCGCAAGGGTGGATCGTGCGGAGCGGGCGCGCTCGCCGTTCAGCGCATCCAGCATCGCCCCTTCGAGCGAGGCGGCGAAACCGGGGAGATCGGCGGGCGGATCGGCGTAGATGCTGCGCAGCCGGGCCGAGGCCTGGTCGATCTGCGGCTTCGCGTAGAGCATGGTCACGAAGACCTGATCGCCCCCCATCGCCACGCCGACCCCGGCCACGTCGTAGACCGGCTCCAGCAGGTTGTCGCGGTGGCTGGGGCTGAGGATCCAGTCGCCGGTCGCCTGCCGCGACAGGCTGTCGGCCCGCCAGTCGAGCGCGCCGCGCCCGGACCACAGGTTCTCCCCGAGCCGCGCGTAGCGGTAGCGCTCGCCCCGGGGCAGGCGGCCGTCGAGGCTCTCGCCGTCGGGGGCGTCGTGGGAGAAGAAGGCCAGATCGCGCATCTTGCGGCTGTAGCGCCCGGCCGATTGCGCCAGCAGCGGATCGAGGGACAGCGGCCCGAGGCCCGCTTCGGCCC
The DNA here is from genome assembly GCA_020629115.1 of Paracoccaceae bacterium. Lineage (GTDB taxonomy): Bacteria > Pseudomonadota > Alphaproteobacteria > Rhodobacterales > Rhodobacteraceae > JAHDDY01. The sequence goes on from JAHDDY010000019.1 coordinate 5,582, forward strand.
GGCGCGCGTTGCTCTCGCGCATCACCGCCGCCACCAGCGCCCGTTCCAGCGCGGCGGGGTCGGCGGGGGGCGGGGCCTGGCGGGCGACCTGCTCCGGCGTCAGCGTGATGTTGCGGGTGAAGAGGTCGCTGCCGAGGGCGGGGGCGCTGCCGGCCAGAAGCAGCGTGGCGGCGACGGTGCATGGGCGAAGTCTGTCGAGCATCGGCGTATCCTGCAAGTCGTCGGGAACTCGTCGTTCGGTGCACGACGAATGAGACCTCAACGTGGCACGCCCTGCGGCATGGCGACAGAGCGCGCGAGCATCGTCGCCACCAGCGCGAGGGCGGCGAGGAGGGAGAAGGCGAGGCGCAGCGACGTCGCCTCGGCCACGAAGCCGATGACGGGCGGCCCGAGCAGCATCCCCCCGTACCCGAAGGTCGCGACCCGGGCGATGGCCGCCCCGGCGGGCATGCCCGGCTCGTTCGCGGCGCGCGACAGGGCGACCGGCACGAGGATGGCGTAGCCCAGCCCCATCAATCCGAAGCCGGCGAGGCTCGTCGCCGTCCCGCCCTCCATGACCACCGCTCCCATCCCGAGCGCGGCGGTCGCGCCCGACACCTGCGCCGTGCGCACCGGCCCGAAGGCGGCGACCGCGCGGTCGCCGAGCAGGCGCATGGCGACCATCGCGGCGGAGAAGACGGCGAAGGCGAGCGCGGCGGTCGCCTCGGAGGCCTGCACGCTCTCGACCATGTAGATCGCGCTCCAGTCCGTCACCGCCCCCTCCCCGACGAAGGCGCAGAACGCGACGATGCCGACCGGCAGCAACGCCCCCCCGGGCAGGGCGAAGACCGGGGCGGGCGCGTCCTCGGCGGCGCGGGGCGGGGACCACGCGACCCGGCCCAGCGCCAGGGCCGACAGGGCGAGCGCCGCCGCGCCGAGCGCGACATGCGCCCCCACGCCCAGCCCCGCGAGACCGGCGAGATAGCCCGTCGCCCCGCCGAGGCCCGCCCCGAGGCTCCACATCGCATGGAACGAGGACATGAGGGGCCGCGCGGCGTGACGCTCGACCTCCGTCGCCCAGGTGTTCATCGTCACGTCCATGCCCCCCACCGTCGCGCCGAAGGCGAAGAGGGCGACGACGAGGAGGACGATGCCGGACGCGAGGGCGATGCCGACCAGCGCCGCGAGGCCGGCCGCCGCCAGGACCGCCGTCGTGCGATACGCGCCGTGGCGATCCGCCGCCCGCCCGGCGAGGGGAAAGGCGAGGATGGCGCCGATGCCGATGCACAGGAGCGCGAGGCCCAGCGCGTCCTTGTCCAGCCCGTGCCGCGCCGCGACGGCCGGAATGCGCGACGCCCATATCCCGACCATCGCCCCGTTGACGGCGAACATGGCCGACACGGCGACCCGCAGGCGACGGGGCGAGGATGCAAGGGTCACCTACAGGAGACCGAGCGCGCGGAAGCTGGCATCCATCTCGCGCCCGATGATGACGTGATCGTGAACCGTCACGCCGAGGGGCTTCGCGCTCTCGACGATCTGCCGGGTCATCTCGATATCGGCGTTCGAGGGCGTCGGGTCGCCGCTGGGGTGGTTGTGGACGAGGATGAGCGCGGTGGCGTTCAGCTCCAGCGCCCGCTTCACCACCTCGCGCACGTAGACGGGCACATGGTCGACCGTGCCCCGACCCTGGGACTCGTCGGCGATGAGGCGGTTCTTGCGATCGAGGAACAGGAGGTGGAACTCCTCGTGCTCCAGCCGCCCCATCCGCGCCTTGCAATAGGCCATGAGCGCCGACCAGCTCGACAGGACCGGCCTCTCGATCACGCTGTTCCGGGCGAGGCGGATGGCGCTGGCCTCGATGATCTTGATCTCCTGCACCGTGCGCTCGGACAGGCCTGCTTCGCGCAGGCGGCCCGGTGCCGCGGCCAGCACGCCCGCATAGTCGCCGAACCGCGCGATCAGCGTCTTGGCCAGCGGCTTCACGTCCTTGCGCGGGATGGCGTTGAAGAGCACGAGTTCCAGCATCTCGTAATCGGCCAGCGCGGCCCCGCCCGCCTGCATGAACCGCTCGCGCAGGCGTCCGCGATGGCCGGTATGGGAGGGCGGCGGCGGCTTCGGGAACGGCTTGGACGGGCCTTCCTCCATCGCACTCAGGCCCCCGCCGCGCTCAGGCCGCGGCCGTCGCGTCGGCGCGGAAGGGGTGGAAGCGTCCGGCGGGGGAGAGGGTGAAGACCTCGCAGCCCTCCTCCGTCACCCCGATGGAATGCTCGAACTGCGCGGAGAGCGAGCGGTCGCGGGTGACCGCCGTCCAGCCGTCCTTGAGGATCTTGGTTCCGGCCCGGCCCAGGTTGACCATCGGCTCGATGGTGAAGAACATCCCCGGTCGCAGCAGCGCGCCGGTGCCCGGCTTGCCGTAATGCAGCACGTTGGGCGCATCGTGGAACACGCGGCCTAGCCCGTGGCCGCAGAAATCGCGCACGACCGAGCAGCGGTGGCCCTCCGCATGGGCCTGTATCGCGTGGCCGATATCGCCGAAGCGGTTGCCCGGCTTCACCGCCGCGATGGCCTGCACGAGCGAATCGTGCGTCACGTCGATCAGCCGCGCGGCCTTGCGGCTCGGCTCGCCCGCGACGAACATGCGCGAGGTGTCGCCGTACCAGCCGTCGAGGATGACCGTCACGTCGATGTTGAGGATATCCCCGTCCCGCAGCGCCTTCGGCCCCGGAATGCCGTGACAGACCGTATGGTTCAGCGAGATGCAGCTCGCATGCCTGTAGCCGCGGTACCCGATGGTCGCCGAGGTCGCGCCGTGCTCCTCCACGAACCGCTCGATCAGCGCGTCGAGATGCTCCGTCGTGGCCCCGACCCGCACCTCCGGCCCGACCATGTCGAGCGTCCGGGCGGCGAGCTGTCCGGCGGCGCGCATGCCGGCGAAATCCTCCGCCGGGTGGATCTTGATTCCTTCGGGGGTGCGGTTCACGCTGTCTTTCATCGGGAGTCCGGGCTGTTGGGGACATTTTGGGGCACCATATCCATCCGCGCCCCCCGATCAAGGGCCGGGCACCGATTCGCCCCGGCCGGGGCGGCGGGTGAGGCGAAACGTCCTGCGCCCTTGCCGACCCGAACCCGTTGCCTTTACTCTCCGTATGGGAGTATAATCCGCATAGTCTTGCTCCTTCGGGTTGCAGGGAGGGTGAAAGCGCATGTTCGATGACAGGACGGCGGCGCTGATTGGGGAAAGCTACGCCGGGGCCGGGGCGGCGATGGCATCGACCAACGTGTCCCTCGTCCTCGACTTCTACGCGCGCCTGTTCGCCGCCGCGCCCCGGGTGCGCGGCCTGTTCCCGGAGGATATCGTCGCCCAGGCGGAAAAGCTGGAGCAGACCCTCGACATGGCTGTCGCCGCGCTCCCCGAGCCGGATCACCTCGTGGCGCCCCTGCGGACGCTGGGCGCGCAACATGCGCGATTGGGGGTTCGGCAGGAGCATTACGCCCTGGTGACGGACGTCCTGATCGCGACGCTGGCCGAGGCGTATCGCGGGCGATGGACCGGCGAGCACGAGGCGGCGTGGCGCGCGCTGCTGGGTTTCGTCTCCGAGACGATGATGGATGGGGCGACGGTGCGCCCCGCCGCCTGATCGGGTTCGACCGGCCCCGGCGCAGCGCTACGTCTGCGCCAGCGTCATCCGCCGGAGCCGAGCCATGAGTGAACCCAGAACCTTCGGCGTGATCGGCCTCGGCACCTTCGGCTCGACGGTCGCGACCGAGCTGGCCCGGTTCGACAACTACGTCATCGGCATCGACATTGCCGATGCCCCCGTCTCGGCCATGGCCGACACGCTGCGCGAGGTGGTCATCGCCGACGGGCGCGACGAGAAGGCCCTGCGCGAGGCGGGGATCGGGCAATGCGACACGGTCCTCGTCGCCATCAGCAACAACCTGGAGGCCAACATCATCTGCTCGATGAACGTGAAGCTGATCGGCATCGAGCAGATCTGGGCCAAGGCCGACACGCGTACGCATCACCGCATCCTCTCGCGCCTCGGCGTCGAGCGGGTCGTCCATCCCGAGCAGCAGATGGGCCAGCGCATCGCGCAGATGCTGCACAACCCCTCGGTCCGCGACTACGTCAGCGTCGGGAACGGCTTCTACGCCGTGACCATGACCGCGCCCGACAGCTTCTGCGGCCAGCGCCTCTCCTCGCTCGATCTCGGGCGGCGGTTCGACGTGCGGTGCCTGGAGATCATGCGCGGGCGCGCGCTGGTGCAGGACGGGGAGGCGGACCCGGTGATCGAGGAGGACGACCGGATGCTCGTCCTCGGCACCCGCCCCGACCTGCGCCGCTTCAGCGACAGCTTCTGAGCGATGGAATGGTCGGATCTCCGGCGGCGCTGGCGCGCCTGGACGATCAACGTCAACCCGCCCCTCCTGCTGATGATCCTCTACGCCGTCATGGCGGGGCTGGGCGCGGCGCTGCTGAAGCTGCCCTTCGCCGCGACGCAGGCCATCACCTGGTCCGACGCCCTGTTCACCGCCGTCTCGGCGATCACGGTGACGGGGCTGGTGGTGGTCGATACCGGCAGCGCCTACACCCCCTTCGGGCAGGGCGTCGTCGCCGCGCTCATCCAGCTTGGGGGGCTGGGGCTGATGACCTTCGCCGTGCTGATCCTCTCCGCACTGGGCCAGACGGTGGGGATGGTGCAGCGCGTGGTCCTGCGCGACGACCTGAACCGCACCGCCGTCCACGATCTGCTACGCCTCGTGCGGATCATCTTCCTCGTCGTCATCGTGTGCGAGGTGATCGGCGCGGCGATCCTCGCGACCGTCTTCGTGCCGGAATTCGGCTGGTCGCACGGGTTGTGGACCGCCGTGTTCCACTCGGTCTCGGCCTTCAACAACGCGGGCTTCTCGCTCTACGGCGACAGCCTGACGGCGTGGCAGGGCAATGCGGTCGTCAACATCGTCATCCCGCTCATGTTCATCATCGGGGGGCTGGGATACGGGGTGGTGTCCGACGTCGTCTCGGGCATCGGCTGGCGGCGGTTCTCGCTGCATTCCAAGCTGATGCTGGTGGGCACGGCGGTGCTGATCCCCCTCTCGGTACTCGGCTTCGCGCTGCTGGAATGGGACAATCCCGGTACGCTGGGCGGGCTGGAGAGCCTGTCCGACAGGCTGTGGGTCGCGTGGTTCCAGGGGGTGACGACCCGGACGGCGGGGTTCAACACCACCGATATCGGCGCGATGGAGGATGCCACCGCGCTGATGTTCATCCTGCTGATGATCGTCGGCGGCGGCAGCACCTCGACCGCCGGGGGCATCAAGGTCACCACCGCCATCGTCCTGCTGCTGGCCACCATCGCCTTCTTCCGCCGCCGGCACCGCATCCACGCCTTCGGACGGTCCATCGAGCTGGACCAGGTGTTCAAGGTTATGGCCCTGACAACCACCGCGATCCTGTTCGTGACCTTCGGCACCTTCCTGCTGCTGCTCGGCCATGACGGGCAGTTCCTCGACGTCGCCTTCGAGGTGGCGTCGGCCTTCGGCACGGTCGGCCTGTCGCGCGGGGCGACGGGGGAGCTGGACGGCTTCGGGCGGGCGGTGATCATGGTGATCATGTTCTTCGGCCGGGTCGGCCCGCTGACGCTGGGCTTCTTCCTCGCCACCCGCGTCGCCTCGCGCGTGCGCTATCCCGAAGGGCAGGTGTATCTGGGATGACGGCAACGCATCCTGCGACAAACTTGTAGAGGGAAACTTATACAAGACTCTTCACAAATGCCGTGCGATGGTCGATACCACCTGTCTGGAAGACCGAACGATCCGGGGGGAGCGCGACGCCATGGCCATCGAACATCTGAAGACCGCCACCAAGACATCCGCCACCGGCGCGGGCGACGTGCGCGAGACGGTGCAGACGATCCTCGACGAGATCGAGGCTGGCGGCGACGAGGCGGCCAGGCGCTACGCCGCGCAGTTCGACAGATACGACGGCGATATCGTCGTCTCGCGCGGCGAGCTGGACGAGGCGGCGGCCCGGGTGCCGCAGAAGCTGAAGGACGATATCCGCTTCGCCCACGACAACGTGCGCCGCTTCGCCGAGGCGCAGAAATCGACCATCCAGGACATGGAATACGAGGTCGTCCCCGGCCTGATCGCCGGGCAGAAGGCCATCCCCTGCGACGCGGCCGGGTGCTACGCGCCGGGGGGCCGCTACGCCCATATCGCCAGCGCGATGATGACCGTGACGACCGCCGACGTCGCGGGGGTCAAGCACATCGCCGCCTGCTCCCCGCCCCGGCCCGGCGCGGGGAACGGCGAGGGGGGCGTGCATCCGGCCATCCTCTACACCGCCGACCTGTGCGGCGCGGACACGATCCTCGCCATGGGCGGGGTGCAGGGCATCGCGGCGATGGCCTTCGGCCTGTTCGGCCTGCCGAAGGCCGACATCCTCGTCGGGCCGGGCAACCAGTTCGTCGCCGAGGCCAAGCGCATCCTGTTCGGGCGCGTCGGGATCGACATGTTCGCGGGGCCGACCGACAGCCTGATCCTCGCCGACGAGACCGCCGACCCGTTCATCGTGGCGTGGGATCTGGTCGGGCAGGCGGAGCACGGGTACAATTCCCCCGTCTGGCTCGCCACCACCTCGCGCCCGCTGGCCGAGAAGGTGATGGAACTGGTACCGGGCATGATCGAGAGCTTGCCGCAGCTCAACCGCGACAACGCCTTCGCCGCGTGGCGCGACTACGCCGAGGTCATCCTCTGCGACACCCGCGAGGAGGTGGCGCAGGTCTCCGATTCCATCGCGCCCGAGCATCTGACGGTTCAGGCGGACGATCTGGACTGGTGGCTGGGGCGGCTGTCCTGCTACGGCTCGCTGTTCCTGGGCGAGGAGACGACGGTGGCGTTCGGCGACAAGGCATCGGGCACCAACCACGTCCTGCCCACCTCCGGCGCGGCGCGCTACACGGGCGGCCTGTCGGTGCACAAGTACATGAAGCTCGTCACGTGGCAGCGCGCGACCCGCGAGGCGGCCCGGCCCATTGCCGAGGCGACCGCCCGCATCTCCCGCCTCGAAGGCATGGAAGGCCACGCCCGCACCGCCGATATCCGGCTGGAGAAGTATTTCCCGGGCGTGAACTTCGACCTGACCGCGACGGAGGACTGAAGGGAGCGCCGCGTTCGCGGCATGAAGCTTGCTGTATCCTCGCCAAGCGAAATAGCGGGATCGAGTCGTTCCATCGCGGAACGGATCGGCCCGCATTGATCGAGGAAACGAGCATGAACATCATCGGGAAGATCGTGGCCGTCGGAGCCTGCGCGCTATCGCTGGCCTTGGCCGCGTCGGTGCCCGCATCGGCATCGGTCATCACGTTGCCCATCACGGATGCGGACCTCACCATCAGGCCCGGTCGGAACGGGTCGTCCGACACGCTCGATACCGCGTTCGGATCGGTCGTCGGCATCCTGCCGGATGGCGAGACGGTCGTGGGCGGTAATTTCAGCCTCGTCAATTTCACCACGACCCTAGTTACCGAAAGCGACGGAACCCTGAGACCGGGTGAGGTCACGGGGTCGCTCGTATCGGTCGGGACAGGCGAGTCGTCCGGGTTTCTCGTCATCGATGCACCGGTCGACTATTCCTTCATCGTCGAGGAACCGAGAGGCATCACGACGGTAAAGGGAACCATCGCCATATCGCAGCAGGCGTTTCTGGACGGCAATGCGGTCGAGGGCGGCTTTGCAGAACTGACCGGCCTGACAGCGGGATCGAACGGTCTGACGGTGGATTTCATGTATTCGTTCCTGGGAACACCCCTGATGGACGGCGTCTCGCTGAACAGCGGGATGATCTTCGGAAGCCGGACTGCAAGCATCAGCGGTTTCGTCGATGCGAACGGCGTTCCCGCACCGGGCGGGCTTTTCCTGATCGCGTTCGCGGCGCTCGGAATGGCGCGGCGAACCCCCAATACCTGAGCCGTCCCGCTTCGGAACGCGTTGGACGGTGATGTCTTCGTGTTGCCAGTGCGGATGGAGCGACGTATGGTAATATGCTGTGCGCCACCATGGCAATTTCGCGAGAGGCAGGCATGATCCCCCGCTTCGGACCCGACACCGCCCTCCTGCTTATCGACGTGCAGAAGGGCGTCAATGTGCTGGAGCATTGGGGCGGACCGCGCGGACGTCGGAACAATCCCGATGCGGAGGACAGGATGCGCGCGCTGCTGACGGCGTGGCGCGGGGCGGGCCTGCCCGTCCTCTACACGAAGCACGATTCGCGCGAAGCGGCTTCGCCCCTGAAGGACAGCCTGCCGACCGGCGATTTCATCGAGGGGCTGGCACCGAGGGCGGGCGAGAGTGTGACGCGCAAGGATGTCAATTCGGGCTTCATCGGCACGGATCTGGAGTTGCGCCTGCGCCAGGCGGGGGCCGCGCGGATCGTCGTCGCCGGGTTCTTCACGAATTTCTGCGTCGAGACGACGACGCGCATGGCGGGCAATCTGGGCTACGATACGTATCTGGTCGAGGATGCCTGCGCGACGACGAACCGGGTCGGCCCGGACGGTGCGGATCACGACCCCGAGACGGTGCACCGCCTGTCTGTCGCGACGTTGCACGGGGAGTTCTGCACGGCGATATCGACGAAGGACGCGCTGTCCCTGCTGGAAGGCGACAGGGACGATCTCGCGCGGATGCAAGGAAACGAATAGGCCGCCGCGTACGGCGTGCGGCGGCCTGGGGCGACCCTGACGGGTGCGCCCCTACCGGCAGTGGAGAGAGGGTGCCGGATTACGCGGCCTTCTTCGCCTCGGCATTGAGGCGCTTTTCGGCCAGATGGCTCAGGCTGCTGTCGAAGTCCTTCTCGTGGGACAGGCTCTCCTCCAGCAGGTTGCGGATATCCGCGTGGCCCAGCTCCTCGGCCCAGACGCAGAGCGTGCCGTAGCGGGTGATGCCGTAATGGGCGATGGCCTGGGCGGCGGCGATGAGCGCGGCGTCGAGCGTATCCGCATCCGTCACCTCGCCGATCAGCTCATGCGTCTCGTCGATGATGCCGTCGATGGCCGGGCACGTCTCGCCCGCGGCGGGCTTGCCCAGATGCGCGAAGGCCGATTCGAGACGGCCGATCTTGCCGTCCGCTTCCTTCAGGTGCCAGTCGAAGGCCTCCGTCAGCGCCTCGTCGTCGGCGCGGGCGGCGAGGGTGGGCAGGGCTTTGCGGACCTGCTTCTCGGCGTAGTAGATATCCTTGAGCGTATGCTCGAACAGGTCGGTCAGGGTCTCGATCGTCATGGTACAGGCTCCTTTCTTGTCGGTGCATGTTCGCCGTACCAAGATCGAAAACCGCCCGGCGTTCCGGGTTGAGCCGGAATGTCGCGGAGGGGGGAGGGGTCAGGCCAGCAGCGCGCCCGGTGCCAGCGCGCGGCGGCGCAGCTTGCCGTTGGGGCTGCGCGGCAATGCCTCGACCGAAAAGAAGGCGCGCGGGGTCTTGTAGGGGGCGAGGCGGTCGGCGCAGTGCCCGGCGAGGGTGCGCGCGTCCACCCCCGCGCGGGCCACGATCCAGGCGCCGACCAGCGTGACGCCGGGCTTGGGCGAGAACCCCGCGACCCCCGCTTCCGCCACCGCCGGATGGCGCAGCAGCGCGGCCTCCACCTCCTCCGGCGCGACGCGATAGCCCTGGGCGTTGATCAGGTCGTCCGCGCGGCCCCGGTACGCGATGCGCCCGTCCGCCGCCATGGCTGCCCGGTCGCCCGTTTCGAACCACGCTCCGGTCAGGGGCAGGTCCGGCGCGTGTCCTTCCCCGCGCCAGTAGCCGAGCATCAGCCCCGGGTCGCGCGCGTCGACGGCCAGCACGCCCTCCGCGCCGAGGGGAACGGGCGCGCCATCCTCCCCCAGCACCGCCACCCGCCGCCCCGGCTGCGGCCATCCGGCATGGTCCGGTCCCGCCTGCCGCGCCGGCGAGGAGGAGACGTAGGTGGAGATTTCCGACATGCCGAGCGCTTCCAGCAGCGGTCTGCCCGTCGCCGCGACCCACGCATCGTGGATATCGGCGCTCAGCTTCTCGCCGGCGGTCAGCGCGTGGCGCAGGCTGGCGAAGGCGTCGCCGGGGCCGTCGCCATGGCGCAGGATACGGCGGTAGAGGCCGGGCACCGAGGCCAGCACCGTCGGCTTCCACCGCGCGGCGAGGCGGGGCCAGACCTCCGGCCCGCGCGACCCGGCGTTCAGGATCGCGGTGGCCCCGACGCTCCACGGGTCCGAGAGGCCGACGCCGAGCGTGTAGGTCCAGTTGAACGCGCCCGTATGCATCACCCGGTCGCCCGGCCCGAAGCCCTGCCACCCCGCCCGCATCGCCCGCCGTCCCCAGACCGACCGCTGCGCGTGCAGCACGCCCTTGGGCCGTCCGGTCGAGCCGGAGGTGTAGACGAGGAAGGCGGGGTCGTCGGCGGCCGTATCCGCGTAGTCGCCCGGCGCGGCCATGCCCAGCGCCGCCCCGTCGAGCCGCCGCGCCCCCGCGCGGTCGAAATCGGGCGTGTCCCCGGCCAGGAGGGCCAGCGCGGGCTGCGCGTCGCGGGCGATGGTCTCCAGCTCGCGCGCCGACAGCTGGGCCGAGACCGGCAGGGCCACCGCCCCCGCCGCGATGGCGCCGAAGAAGGCGACCGGAAAGTCCGGCCCGTCGCCGAGGCGGATCAGCACCCGCCCCCCGCGCGCCACCCCCGCGGCGCGCAGGGCCTCCGCCGCCCGGCGCACGGCTTTGTCGACCGCGCCGAAGGTATGGCGTTCGCGCAGCGTGTCGGGGGCGTCCCCGTCCACCACCAGCAGCGCCTCGCTCTCCGCCCCGGTCCGGGCCGCCGCGCCCACCGCATGATCGGCCATGTTCAGCCGGGCGGGGCAGGGGTCGGGGGTGCCGCTCGCGTGGACGCTGGGGCCGTCCATCGCGTCAGAGGAACTCGGCGCGGATGTCCACGCTGTCGCAGCGCCCGATCTTGTGCTTGTGGTCCCGGAGCCAGGTCTCCATCGACGCCTGTCCCGCCTCCTTCAGCCGGGCGAGGACGGCCCAGTCGGGGGTGTGCTTGGTGGCGACCCCGAAGCGGCGCATCGTCTCGTCGTCGCGCACCGAATGGATGCGCAGGCGCTTCCACCGCCCCTCCGGGATGATGCCGTCGTCCAGCAGGCGCTGCACGAAGTCCACCGCCCGCATCTCGCGCATCAGCGAGGCGTTGAAGCTCAGTTCGTTGATGCGGTTGTCGATCTCGTTGGCCGTGACGGGCACCTCGTCGCGCACGATGGGGTTGATGTGCACGATCAGCACGTCGCGGCAGACGGCCCCGTAGATCAGCGGGTAGATCGCCGGGTTCCCCATGTAGCCGCCGTCCCAGTACGCCTCCCCGTCGATCTCGACCGCTTGGAACAGCGAGGGCAGGCAGGCCGATGCGAGGAGGGCGTCGGTCGTGATCTCCGCCCCCGTGAAGACGCGCGCGCGGCCCTTCTTCACGTTGGTCGCGTTCACGTACATGGTCGGCCCGTCGCCGTGGCAGACCTCCCCGAAGTCGATCATGTCGTTCAGCAGGTCGCGCAGGGGGTTCAGGTTCAGCGGGTTGAGCTGGTAGGGCGAGAAGGTGCGCGTCAGCCATTCGCCCGCCTGGTAGGCCGGGGACAGGCGGTAGAAGGCGTCCATCACCTCCGGGTCGGGGGGCAGGGCAAACAGGGAGAAGGCCGAGCGCGGGCCGGCGGCGTTCGCGGTGATGCGGTTCCAGAATTCGGCGAGCTGCGCCTTGGCCCCCGCGCGTCCCCCCCGTGCCAGCCCCGTGACCAGCATCGCCGCGTTCATCGCCCCCGCGCTGGTGGCGGTGATGGAATCGAGCGCGATGTCCTCCTCGTCCAGCAGCCGGTCGAGCGCGCCCCAGGTATAGGCACCGTGCGCGCCGCCGCCCTGCAGGGCGAGGTTGAGGGATAGGGTCAAGGGCGGCCTCCTGGCGCGATGGGTGGGTCGAGACGACGAGATGGGGTATCCGCCGCCCACGGCCACCGCCCATGAAAAAGCCCCGCCGAAGCGGGGCTTTCGAGAGTCTCATGCGCGGTGCGCGATCAGTCGACGAGGACGAGGTTCGCCGCCGATTCGCGGCCGTCGCGGCCCGCTTCCACGTCGAATTCGACCTTCTGGTTCTCGTCGAGGGTGCGCAGGCCTGCGCGCTCCACGGCCGAGATGTGCACGAACACGTCGCGCGAGCCGCCTTCGGGCTGGATGAAGCCGAAACCCTTGGTGGGGTTGAACCATTTCACGGTGCCTTTGGCCATCGTGATAACTCCTTCAAGAACGCTGCCCGCGAAGGTGCGGCAGCTGTGGCGCAGTCAGAGTAAAATCGTGCCTCTGACCCTCTTGGAGGGGTACTTGACGGCGATTCTTCGTAACTCAGCGCGAATCGCATACACGATTCTCGCATGAATCGCCAGCGAAAGTGACAGGCGGCCCCGTCGCGCCTTGCCTTTCCCCGCGCGTCCGGCATCTAATCGTCCACCGGACCCTAAGGCAGCGAGGCGCGCGATGACGACCCTTTCCTTCTACGGCGCGGCGGGGACCGTGACCGGCTCGTGCTCGCTGCTCGATACCGGCTCGACCCGGGGGCTGGTCGATTGCGGCCTGTTCCAGGGCAACCGCACGGTCCGCGCGCTGAACGCGCAGCCCTTTCCCTTCGACGCGGGCCGGGCGGCCTTCCTGCTGCTGACCCACGCGCATACGGATCATACCGGGCTGGTGCCGAAGCTGGTGAAGGAAGGCTTCGAGGGGCCGATCTACGCCACGCGGGCGACCATCGACCTGCTGGACTTCATGCTGCTCGACTCGGCCCGCATCCAGGAATCGGACGCCCGCCGCGCCAACCGTCGCCGCGAGCGCCGGGGCGAGAAACCGCTCCCCCCGCTCTACACCCAGGACGACGCCCGCGCCGCCATCGCGCGCTTGAAGCCGGTCGAGTACGAGACCTGGGTCGAGGTCGCCCCCGGCGTCCAGGCGCGGTTCTGGAACGCCGGGCACATGCTCGGCTCGGCCTCCGTCGAGGTGAAGTTTCCCGAGGCGGGCACCGGCAACACCATGCGCCTCCTCTTCTCGGGCGATCTGGGGCCGGAGGAAAAGGTGTTCCATCCGGAGCCGGACGCGGAACAGGGCTTCGACTACATCGTTTGCGAGAGCACCTACGGCGACCGGGACCGCGACGACTACACCCTCGCCGCCCGGCGCGAGGCGCTGCGCAAGGAACTGGCGGCCGGGCTGGAGCGGGGCGGAAACATCGTCATCCCCGCCTTCGCCGTCGAGCGCAGCCAGGAACTGCTGCACGATATCGGCGCGCTGCTGGCCGAAGGGGCCTTGCCGAAGGCGACCGTCTATCTCGACAGCCCCCTGGCCAGCAAGGTGACGGAGGTCTTCGCCCGCCATGCGGCGCATCTGGAGGATATGGAACTGGCGCCCGACGCGCTGTTCCGCGACCCCGCCTTCCGCGTGACGCAGGATGTGGAGGACAGCAAGGCCATCAAGAAGGTCGAGCGCGGGGCCATCATCATCTCGGCCAGCGGCATGGCCGATGCGGGACGGGTGGTCCACCACCTGCGCAACAACATCTGGCGCAAGGAATGCACCATCCTCTTCGTCGGCTACCAGGCCCCCGGCACGCTCGGCTCGATCATCCGGTCGGGCAAGCCGGAGGTCAGCATCCGGGGCGAGGCGTACAAGGTCCGCGCCGCCATCCGCGGCATCGGCAACTACTCGGCCCATGCCGACCGGGGCGAGCTGCTGAGCTGGATCGCGGAGCGGATGCCGGTCGTGGGGGGCGTCTTCCTCAACCACGGCGACGACGACGCCCGCGCGGCGATGCGGCGGGATCTGGCGGCGATGGGCGTGGACGCGGAGACGATCTTCCTGCCGCAGTTCGACGAGAGCTTCGACCTGACCGCCGGGACGCCGGAGACGAAGGGCCGGGCGACCTCGACCGGGCAGGGCACGCCGCGCATCGCGCCGGACGCGATCGAGACGGACTGGCACAACGACTACGCCGCCTTCGTGCTGGCCCTCGGCACCGTCATGTCGGACGAGGGGAGCGACGGCCGGCGCCGGGCGATCCTCGCCGCCCTGACCGAAACCCTGGAGACGGCCCGATGAACATCCTCGTCCTGCAGCACGCCCGGGTGGAGCATCCCGGCATCTTCCGCTCGTTTCTGGAGGAGGACGGCCATCGCTGGACGGCGGTGGAACTGGACGAGGGCGAGACCGCGCCCCCCCTCGACGGCTTCGACGCGCTCTGGATTCTGGGCGGCCCGATGGACGTGTGGCAGGAGGAGGCGCATCCGTGGCTGGCGGGCGAGAAGGCGCTGATCCGGGAGGCGGTGGCGGAACGGGGGATGCCGTTCCTCGGCCTGTGCCTGGGGCATCAGCTGCTCGCCGAGGCGCTGGGCGGGACGGTCGGCCCGTCGGCGACGCCCGAGATCGGGGTGCTGCCCGTGCAGCTTACCGAGATCGGCGCGCAGTCCATCTTCCTCGACGACTTCCCCGACCGCTTCGACACGCTGCAATGGCACGGCGCGGAGGTGAAGACCCTGCCGGAGGGGTTCCGCGTCCACGCCACCTCGCCCGACAGCCCGGTGCAGGCGATGAGCTGGGGGACGCGGGCGTTCTCGTGCCAGTTCCACATCGAGGCCGAAGCCGATACGGTCGACGCATGGGCCGCGATCCCCGAATACCGCGATGCCCTGCACGGGGCGATGGGCGCGGACGGCGTCGAGACCCTGCGCGCGCAGACCGCCGAGGCCCTGCCGGAGATGAGCCGGCTGGCCGAGCGGCTCTACATGAACTGGTTGCAGGCGGCGGCGCAGGCGTAGAATCCCTCCAAGGAGCTACCCCCCGTCCCCGGCGAAGACCGGGGACCTCGCAGAGTAGCACGCCAACCGTCGAGGCTCCCGTATGCCCCGCGCAGCGGCTTCGCCGGGAGCGGGGTGAACCTTGTTACGCCGCCCGCTCGTGCGGCCAGACGGCCCCCCGCGTCTCGGCCATGATGTCGCGGATGCGTTCCAGTTGCCCCGCGTCGGGATGCGCGCGTTCCGCCTCCATCGCCGCCGTGGCCAGCCGCGTGAAGCCCAGCGAGCGCGACGCCCCCTTGACCCCGTGCGCCGTCATCCGCCACGCCTGCACGTCATCCTCCTTCAGGGCCGCGCCGAGCTGCGCCAGGTAGAGGTCTCCCTGCTCGAAGAACAGGGCGAACAATTCCGCCTGAAGCGGTGCGCTGTTCATCGTGTTCTCGTTCAGGATCTCGCGATCCAGAAGCGGCTTGTCCGAATAATCCATGGATACTCCCCCAATCGAGGAAGAGATTACGCGACAGGTATTTCCATGAAATGAGGTACGCTGTACCGTTCTTCACGCGCGCAATTCGAGTAAAATGCCCCGTATCCGCATCTATTCGATATGTGTACTTCGCACGGTCAGAACCGCGCCTCCCGCGCCCGCACCACCGCCGACAGCGCCTCATTATAGGGCGTGGGCACCCCGTGGCGCGGGCCGAGCACCGCCGCCATGCCGTTCAGCGCGTCGATCTCCGAGCGCCGCCCGGCATGGTGGTCGAGCAGCATGGAGGGGCGGGCATCGGGCATCCGCCTCCCGAAGGCGGTGACGTAGGCCGCCGCATCCGCGTAGGACAGCGCGACCCCCTTCGCCCGGGCGATGGCGTCCACCTCCCGCGCGCAGCCCAGCGCCACGGCCCAGCGTTCCGGCGCGGCCATCAGCTCGCCGATGGTGCAGTCGAAGGCGGTGCAGGGCGCGCTGAAAGTGCAGTTGCAGACGTATTTCTCCCAGACGAGCCGGTCGATATCGTCATAGGCGACCGCGTCGAACCCCGCCCCGCGCCACAGCGCCGCCAGCGCCTCGGCCCGGTCGGTCAGGCCGCCGGACAGCTCCCCGATGCGGATGCGCTTCATGGCGTTGTGATGGGCGTGGCCCGGGCCGCGCAGCGACGCGCCGAAGCCTTCCGCCACCCCCAGCAGGACGGTGTCGGTCGGCATCGCCTCCGCGATGCGCTCGCCCGCGCCGAGGCCGTTCTGGATGGTCAGGACGAGCGAGTCGGGCCGCATGACCGCGGCGATCCCCCGCGCCGCCGCCGCCACCCCGTCCGCCTTGGTGGCGAGGACGTAGAGGTCGCAGGCCCCGGCCTCCGCCACCGTCCCGACCGCCCGCACCCGCACGACCCGATCCCCGCTCGCCCCCTCGACCCGCAGGCC
>JAHDDY010000019.1:21911-59894 GCA_020629115.1 Paracoccaceae bacterium
ATGGTTTCATTCGTTCCGCCCATCACTGCGCCATTGTCGTAGGAAAAATCGATACCGGCTCCGAGCATCCCTCCCAAGCGAACCATGCAAGCAGACGCTTTCTCCCCATTTCTATAGATCGTTGCAGAGAAAGCATCATCGCCGTTCTTGCGAAAACGTGTGCTGATTCCGTCGTTCCGCTTCTCCAACTCGGCCAACGATCCTTCGAAATAGCGGGCCATGTATTCGAACGATTCGTAAAGGAAGTCATCCTTATCCGCCTGACTGAAAATCTTCTTCAGGCGCAGATTGGAAGAGCGCGGTAAGGCAAATTCCCGGCGGATAGTCTCCGCTGTATCCACATTTCGTGAAGGCGGAAGAGTTTTAGGCTCCCCTTTGCCCATGTCCTCGATTACGCGACGAATGGACTGCGTAACGTCCAGAAAGGCTTCGTCCCTGTCAGGCCATCGGGTAATGGCACGACCGTCCGTGGGCGTTGCCAGATACTGGCTCAGTTCGGTCTGCTTCCATTCACAGGGACGCAGGATCACCGCGATTGCCCGCGCCTCACCACTGGAATGCCGTTCCAGTGCGCGCGTCATCTCGATGCCGAAACAATAAGATGATGCCAAGAAATCGGAACTTATCAGCAGGAGAATGACATCTGCCGTATCAATTTCTTCCCGGATCGTGTGGTCGAAATTATCCCCGGGCAGCAGTCGTCGATCCTGCCATATCTCGACTGAACCCTGGTTCTTTAGATAAGCCAGATGAACTTCCAGTTCACTGCGAAGGTCTTCGTCTTTATGGGAGTAGGAAATGAATACTCGGGCAGCCATGGCTCTCGGTCTTTCTCAAAATACCTTGTGACGTGCAGCCATATAACATGCACTCATGTGGTGCCAGCCTCGACCTGTTTATGCGTCGATCCTTTCATACCGCGCCCGCGCCAGCCAGTCCGGCGCGATCTCGACGCCCCAGCCGGGGGCGTCCGTCACCGTCGCGTGGCCGTCCTCGATGGCGTAGGGGCTTTCGACGAACAAGCCCTCCTGCCACGGGTAGTAGTCCGGGCCTTCGATGGAGAATTCGAGATACTTTCCCGCGTTCGGGATGGCGCGCAGGAGGTGCATGGTGAAGAGCGTGACCATCGACAGGTTCGCGCAGTGTGGCGTGACCGGCAGGCCCGCCTCCGCCGCCATGCGGCAGACGCGCAGGGTGCGGGCTATGCCGCCCAGATACAGGATGTCGGGCTGCACGATATCCACCGCCCGCATCCCGATCATCCGCCGCCAGGTGGGCAGGTCGCAATCCTGTTCGCCCCCCGTCACGTCGATGTCGAGCGCCTCCGCGACCGCCCGGGTCTGCTCCAGCTCCCAGTAGGGGCAGGGTTCCTCGTAGTGGCAATAGCCCTCGCCCTCCAGCATCCGCCCGACCTCGATGGCCCGGGGCGGGGCGTAGCAGGAGTTCGCGTCGATCAGCAGGTCGGCATCGGGCAGCGCGGCGCGCATCGCGGGGACGATCGCCTCCGTCCGCCCCGGCCATTCGTCGCGGCCCCGGCCCACCTCCGCCCCCGCGCGGACCTTGAAGGCGGTGAAGCCGCGTTCGCCGGCGAAGCGGACCATCCGCGCGGCCTCGTCCTCGGGGGTTATGTCGCGCCTCATCGAGGAGGCGTAGGCCCGCACCCGCCCCGGCGAACCGCCCAGCAGCGTGGCCACCGGCACGCCCGCGCGCCGGGCGCGCAGGTCCCAGACGGCCGTATCGACCCCGGCCATGGCGCGGCGCAGGTAGGAGCCGGGGAACTTGTGCTCGCGCTCCGTCACCAGATCGAGCGCGTCGTCCAGATCGGCGATATCCCGGCCCAGCATCCACGAGGCGACCTGCCGATGCAGGACCGTGCAGGCGATATCGGCATTGTAGGTCGATACCTGCCCCCACCCCTGCGCGCCGTCCTCGTCGGTCACGCGGACGAAGCCGACATCCTCGGTGGTGAAGGTCTCGATGGCGCGCAGGATCATCGCGTGGATATCGCTGAATTTTCGTCATCGCCCGGCCTGACCGGGCGATCCAGGGCGGCAAGCGCCGTACCTGATCCCCTGGATTGCCCGGTCGAGCCGGGCAATGACATTCCATACAAGATCACCGCGCATCCTCCAGGATCAGGTCCGACGCCCGCTCGCCGACCATGATGGCCGGGGCGTTGGTGTTGCCGCTGGGGATGGCGGGGAAGATGGAGGCGTCCGCCACGCGCAGGCCCGCCACCCCGCGCACGCGCAGGCGTTCGTCCACGACCGATGCCGCGTCGGTCCCCATGCGGCAGGTGCCGCAGGGGTGGAACACCGTCCATGCGGCCTTGCGCACATGGGCGAGGATGGCCGCGTCGCCGTCGTCGTCCGGCCCGGGCACGATGCGCCGGTCGATCACCCCGCCGAACGCCGCCGTCCCGGCCAGCCGCCGGACGAGACGGGTGCCCGCGATCATCATCCGCCGGTCGTATCCGGTATCGAGGTAGTTGGGATGGATCTCGGGCGTCGCGGCGGGATCGTCCGGGCGCAGGGCCAGATGGCCCCGGCTGGTGGGGCGGCAGGGGTTGAAGCCCAGCAGGAAGCCGGGGAAGGGGTCGGGCGACATGAGCGGGCGCGTCCCGGCGGGCGCGCGGGTGTAGCTGACGGGCGAGAAGTAGAGCTGCACGTCCGGCCCGTCCGTCCCGTCCGACACCGTGACGAACCCGCCCGCCTGGTTGAGGCTCAGCGCCAGCGGCCCCGTGCGGGTGAGCAGGAAGCGCACCCCCTCGCGCAGCTTGCCATGCCAGGGGCGCAGCATCTGGTTCATGGTCGGCACGGTCGCGCGGTAGAGGTGGTCGTAGCCGAGATGGTCCTGCAGGTTCCGGCCCGTGCCGGGCGCATCGCGCACCACCCCGATGCCCGCCGCGTTCAGCGCATCCCCCGGCCCGATGCCCGACAGCATCAGCAGATGCGGCGAGTTCACCGCCCCGCCGGACAGGATCACCTCCCGCCGTGCCCGGGCCACCCGCGCGGCCCCGCCCCGGCGATAGCGCACCCCCGTCGCGCGCCCGTCGGCGATCTCGACCCGCTCGGCCTGCGCGCCGGTCAGGATGCGCAGGTTCGGACGCCTGCGCGCCGGGCGCAGGTAGCTGCGCGCCGCGCTCGCCCGCCAGCCGCCCCGCGTCGTGATCTGGTAGAGCGCCGCGCCCTCCATCGACGCGCCGTTATAGTCCGCCGCCAGCCCCAGCCCCGCCTCGACCGCCGCGTCGAGATAGGTGTCGCAGAGCGGATGCACGGTGCCGCCCGTATCGGTCACGCTCAGCGGCCCGCCCCGCCCGCGCGCCGGATCGTCCCCCGCCCAGTCTTCCATGCGCCGGTAGACCGGCCCGACCGAGGCCCAGTCCCAGCCCGGCACGCGCCAGTTGTCGAAATCCTTCGGATGCCCGCGCACGTAGACCATGGCGTTGATCGAGCTGGACCCGCCCAGCACCTTGCCGCGCGGCCAGTAGCTGCGCGCGCCGTCCAGCCCCGGCACCGGCTCGGACGTGTACTTCCAGTTCACCCGCGCGTCGTGATAGATCTTGCCGTACCCCATCGGCATCTGCACCAGGAAGCGCCGGTCCGACCCGCCCGCCTCCAGCAGCAGCACGGTGTGGCGCCCATCCTCGCTCAGCCGCGCGGCCAGGGCGCAGCCCGCCGACCCGGCCCCGACGACGATGAAATCGTAGGTCTCGTCCACCTGTCGCACCCGCGCTTTGAAAAATCGTCACAAAGCCATGCTACAGGCGCGGCCACCTGTCCAGCGATGCCGCGAGAGGAGCCGCCCGCCATGTCCGCCACGTCCGAAATCAGCTACGCCTGGGCCGGCCGGACCCGACCCGCCCGCGCGCTCATCCGCGCCATCGAGAACCTGACAGGCCGCCATCGGCTCATCCGCATGGCGCTGGGCTACGAGGAGGAGGTGGCGGCGGGGCGCGACTTCTGGGAAGTGATGCAGGACCGCTACCGCGTGCGGCTCGACATCGTGGAGGGCGAGGCGGGGCATATCCCCGCGGACGGGCCGGTCGTCGTGGTCGCGAATCATCCCTTCGGCATCCTCGACGGGCTGGCCATGGGGCGGCTCCTGTCGTCCCGGCGGCGGGATTTCAAGATCGTCGCGCACAGCGTCTTTCGCCGCGCGCCGGAGGTGGAGGCGCACCTCCTGCCCATCGACTTCGCCGAGACGCGCGAGGCCCGCGCGCTGAACCTGGAGACACGGCGCGAGGCGCTGCGGTTCCTTGATGCGGGCGGGGCGGTGATGATCTTTCCGGGGGGCAGCGTCTCGACCGCGCGCACGCCCTTCGGCGCGCCCGTCGATCCGCGCTGGAAGAACTTCACCGCGAAGCTCGCCCTGCATCCCGGCGCGCGGGTCGTGCCGGTCCATTTCGAGGGGCGCAACACGCGGCTCTTCCAGGCCGTGACCCATGTCAGTCAGACCCTGCGCGTCGCCCTCCTGATCAACGAGTTCCGCATCGCCCGCGCGCGGCCCGTGCGCCTGCGCATCGGCGCGCCGCTTCCGCGCAAGGGGATCGAGGCGCGGCGCGGGAATGCGGTGGCGCTGATGGACTACCTGCGCGCCAGCGTCTACGGCCTCTCGGGCGAGCCGTTCGAGCATCTGGGCTACGGCTGGAACGGGGAGTAGGGGGCGCTATCCTCTTTCCCATGGAACAGATCGCCGCCGCCCTCGCCGGCCTGCTCGCCTTCGCCGCGCCCGGCGATACGCTCGCCCCTTACGGCTGGCAGGCCCGGCCCATCCTCGTCTTCGCGGACGAGGGCGATGCGCGGCTGGAACGTCAGCTTGCCGAGTTCGCCGCCGTCGCCGAGGGCCTGCGCGACCGGCGCAATGTGATCCTCGTGGACACGAACGCCGCGTCCGTCCTGCGGGACCGCTTCGGGCCGGAAGGCTTCACCGTCGTCCTCATCGGTCTCGATGGTGGGGAGAAGGCGCGCGAGCAGGGCGTCGTCTCCGGCACCGTCTTCGACGCCCGCATCGACGCCATGCCGATGCGGCGGCGGGTGCTGGAGGCGCGGTAGGATAAGACCATGTACCGACGAGTCCGGCTCATATCCCGATTTTCAAGAATAGAGCTGTTAAGGCATAGAACAGGACGCTAAGCGTTATCAGCCTCTTGAACGGTATCCCGAATACGGGTTCCTGCTTGAATGGTTGAGTAGCCCAGCAGGCCGTAAAGACTATGGCGACAAAGAAAAATATCAGGCCGAGCATTTGCGAAGCCCGTCAGTGCTGTAGGGGTGACGCATAGGACGTACCTGTATCGCTCTCTTCCCTCACTCCGCTGCATCCCGATACGCCGGGCGCTCCGGCGGCACGTAGCGCGCGGGAACCGTCGCCGCGTACTTGTGCGCCAGCACCTGCCTGCGGCTGGGTCGCCGGCGTCCGTATCCGGTGCGGCGGCGGCGTTCGCGCAACTGCTTGCCGCGCAGGCGGATCATGTGGCGCAGCGAGTTGAGCGCCATGCGGATATCGTGTTCCACCGCCATCACCGACGGCGTGACCAGAAGCACGAGGACCACCCCGAAACCGAGGCCGAAGGCGAGCGTCACCACGGTCGGCTTGAGGAACAATGCCTGCCGCGACTGCTCGAACAACAGCGGCGTCAGACCGCCCACGGTGGTCAGCGTCGTCAGCACCACCGCGCGCAGGCGCTCCGTCGCGCCGTCGACGATGGAGGGGATGCGTCCGCGCGTCTCGGCATGCTCGTCGATGGTGGTCACGAGGACGATGGAATCGTTGATGATGATGCCGGACATGCCGATCAGCCCCACCACCGAGAACATCGACAGCGACAGCCCCATCCAGTGATGCCCCCAGATCGCGCCGATCAGGCCGAAGGGGATGACGAGCATCACCACGAGGGGCCGCGTCCAGGATGCGAAGACCCAGGCGAGGGTGAGGTAGATGCCCGCGAGGCACCCCACGAAGCCGATCAGCGCGTCCGACAGGAACTGCCGCTCATCCTCCGCCGCGCCCGCCGTGACGTAGGAGACGCCGTATTCGGCGGCGATGGACGGCAGGATCGCGCCCTCCATCACGTCGTAGACGGCGGCCTGCATCCCCGGCGCGTCGTCGATCTCGCCGGTCACGCTGGCCACGCGCAGCCCGTCCTCCCGGATGATGGCGGCAAAACCCTGCCGCGAGCGGATCTCCACGATCTCGCCCAGCGTCACGATGGCGCCGTTCGGCGCGCGCAGGCGTGCCGTCTCCAGATAGTCCGCGCCGATCTCGCCCTCGGGCGGCTCGACGCGCACCGTCACCTGCCGCGCGTCGCGGGCGAATTCGGCGGCGTCGATGCCGGTCAGGCGCGCGCGCAATTCGCGGCCCAGCCCCTGCGTCGTGAAGCCCAGCGCCTCGCCGCGCGGGGTCAGCGTCAGGACCAGCTCCACCTTGTCGTAGACGAGGCTGTCGTCGAGGCCCGACACGCCCTCGACATCCGACAATCCCGCCTTGAGCGCCTCGGACGCGGCCTTGAGCGTCGGGGCGTCCGCGCCGGTGAACTTCACGTCGATGGCGTCGCCCCCCGGCCCGGCCCGGGCCGAGCGCAGGGAGAACAGCTCGACCTTCGGATCGACCACGATCTCGTCGTCCCAGTCCGCCTGGAACTTGTACGACGAATAGGGCCGCTGGTCCGCGTCGATCAGCGCGGCCTGGAACCCGCCGATCAGGTCTTTCGGCTTGTTGTCGCCGCCCGAGAAGCGCCAGCCGACCGTGTCCCCCAGCCGCGCCGAGGAGAAGTCGACCGGCGCGCGACCGTATTCCTCCGCGTAGCGCGCGTTGACCACCTCCAGCGCGCGGTTCATCTCGTTCAGCATGGCGAGGGTGTCCGCGCGCGTCGCGCCGGACTGCATGATGACGTTGGCCGAGATGGTCCCCTGCTCGGGGCGAGAGAAGAACTCCCACCGCACGGTGCCGTCGACCAGCAGCGAGACGGACCACAGCAGCAGCGAGATGGCCCCTGCGATGGTGACGTAGCGCAGGCGCACTACCAGCGCGATGAAGGGGCGGAACAGCGTGTCGCGCACCCAGAGGAAGCCGCGGTTGAACTGACGGCTGGGCCAGTCGTACCAGGGCGATGCGTTCCTCGCGCTCAGGGCGTGGCGCATGTGGGCGGGCAGGATGAGGAAGCTCTCGATCAGGCTGGCGATGATGACCGCCGTGACGACAAAGGGAATCGCCGCGATCAGCGAGCCGAACCGACCCCCCACCGCGACCAGACCGGCAAAGGCGATGACGGTGGTGATCGACGCGCTGACCACCGGGGACGCCATGCGCCGCGCCGCATTGGCCGCCGCCGCCGAGGGCGAGAACCCCTT
Organism: Paracoccaceae bacterium; assembly: GCA_020629115.1. Taxonomy (GTDB): domain Bacteria; phylum Pseudomonadota; class Alphaproteobacteria; order Rhodobacterales; family Rhodobacteraceae; genus JAHDDY01. The sequence continues at coordinate 29,264 of JAHDDY010000019.1, forward strand.
GCGCCGCAGCGTGTCGGCGTGTTCGCCCACCACGATGGCGTCGTCCACGATGATGCCGAGGCTGATGATCAGGGCGAACATCGAGATCATGTTCAGCGTCTGGCCGCTGAAATACATGATGCCCAGCGTCATGGCGATGGAGATGGGGATGCCCGCCGCCACCCAGAACGCCGTGCGCGCCGACAGGAACAGGAACAGGAGGATCAGCACCAGCGCCAGCCCGCTCAGGCCGTTGCGGATCAGCATGTTCAGCCGGTCGGCGATCGGCTCGGCGCGCGAGCGTCCGGTGACGATCTCGACCCCCGCCGGGAGGCTGGCGCGCATGTCCTCGACCACCCGGTCCACGGCGGCCTGCACCTCCAGCGCGTCGCCCGAGGCCGAGCGCTGGGCGCTGACGAGGATGGAGGGCATCCCGTTGCGGAAGATCTGCACCGCATCGCGGAAGCCCGCATCCTCGATGGTCGCCACGTCGCGCAACGTGAGCTGCGTGCCGTCGGGCAGGGTGCGGATGGGCGTCGCGCCGATCTCGGGGATCGAGCGCCGGTCCTCGCCCGCGCGCACCCGCTGCGAGCGCGCGTCCACGTCGCCCGAGGGCACGCCGGTCACCCGCGCGGTCACGGCGTCGGCCACCTCCGTCAGGGTCAGGTCGTGGCGCAGCAGGGATTCGGTCGAGGGCTGGACGGTGATGACGGTCTCGGGGATGCCGGACACGGCGGTCTGCGATACCCCCGCCTGGAAGAGCCGCGCGATCAGCTCGTCCGCGTAGGCGGCGAGCCGGTCGATGCCCACCTCGCCGGACAGGGCGATATCGACCACCCGGTCGCGGAAGACGCCGCGCGTCACCGTCGGGTCCTCGATCTCGTCGGGCAGGGTGCTGGCCGCGTCGACGGCGGCCTGCACGTCGTCGGCGGCCTGGCCCATGTCGTAGCCGTCCTCGAAGGTCAGCACGATGCTGGCCGAGCCTTCGCGGGAGCGGGAGATGACCTCCTCGACGCCGGAGATGGCGAGGAGGGCGGGCTCGAGGACGGTGACGATGCCCTCGTCCACGTCCTGCGCCCCCGAACCGGGCCAGGCGACGCCGACCGTGACGGTATCGCGGACGATATCGGGGAAGAACTGCGCGCGGATCTGGGATGCGGCGTAGGCGCCGATCATCAGCATGACGATCAGCAGCAGGTTCGCCGCCGTGCGATGGCGGACGAAATAGGCGAGGAAGCCGGTGCCCGCGTCCTCGGGGCGGTCGGTGGCGCGGCTCATGGGGCGGTCTCGTCGGGGGTCGGAGAAAGCGCTCTGCCCCGGACCTGATCCGGGGCCTTTCTCCATATCGCGCGCCGCCCGAAGAGGCCCCGCATCGAGTGCGGGGCAGGGGGTACTTCACCGATCATCACGATCCCCCCGCCGGTCGCGCGGGCCGCGCGCCACCTTCGGCAGCGGGAGCGGCCTCGTCGCCCCCCGGCTTGCCGGCATTCCCGGACGGCGCGCCTGTCGCGCGCTCGCCGCCCGGTCGCCCGCCCCCCGGCCTGCCGCCGCCCTCGCCCTCGCCCCCGCCGCCCCGGGCCGCGCGGCGGGCGGCGGCCTCGCGCTTGGCCTCCTCCTGGGCGAGGGCGGCTTCCTCGGCGTTCTGGACCTTGATGCCCGGCCCGAGCTGCGGGCGCAGTTCGGCGACGATGCGCGCGCCGAAGGGGGCCTCGTCGATCACCAGCGTGTCGGCCATGCGGCGCAGGATGCGCACGCGCGTCTCCTCCAGCCGGTTCTCCTCGCCGATGACGTAGATCACGCCCGCCTCGGTCGCAGCCCGGGCCGGGATCTCCGCGACCTGCGTCAGGGGCGGCTCGTCGACCTCGACGGTGACGAAATCGCCGGGGCGCAGGGGCGTCGAGCCGTCCGCGAGCACGGTGGCGTAGACCGTGCGCCCGCCCTCGGCCCCGGTGATGGCGGCGATGCGGGCGAGGACGGCCCCGGTGTCGATCCGCCGCTCGCCCAGATCGAGGAACACCCGAGCCTTGAGCGGCAGCAGCGCGCCGTTTTCGCCGAGAAGCCGGGCGAACTGCGCGTCCGAGACGCGGAAGGCGACCTCCAGCGCGGCGAGGTCGATGAGCCGCCCCAGCGCCTCGTTCGTGCCCACCAGCCGGCCCAGCACCGCGGTCGTCTCGGTCAGGACCCCGGCGAAGGGGGCGCGGATGGCGGTGTCGGCCACGTCGCGGCGGGTGTCGGAGACGGCGAGGTCGGCGCGCTGGATGGCGAGGCGGGCCTGCTCGACCTGCTTGCGCGCGTTCTCCAGCGCCTGACGCCGGGTGATGACCGATTGCTCGGCGGAGGCGAAGGCGAGCTGGTCCGCCTCCACCGCCGTCTTGGCCACCAGCCCGCGATTGGCGAGATCGACCCGGCGGCGCAGGGCGTCGCGGCGCAGGTTGGACTGGGTCCGGGCGGCGGCCAGCTCGGCCTCGGCCAGCGCGACCGCCTGCACCGCCTGCGCCTCGCGCGAGCGGGCATCGGCCAGCCCCGCCACCGCGTCGGCCTCGCGCGAGCGGGTGGTCGCGGGGTCGATGCGCAGCAGCAGATCGCCCTCGGCCACGCGTGAGCCTTCGCGGAAGTCGCCCGCGATGTCGATGACGCGCCCGGGCTGCGCGGTGCGCAGCTCCAGCACGCGCCCGGCCTCGACGGTGCCGTAGGCGGTGAGGACGGGCGTCACCGTGGCCGGTTCGAGCACCCGGTCCTGCACCGTGTAGACCCGCTCGGGGGCCGCGCGCTTGGGCCGTTCGACCGATGCCGCCTCCCGCGCCGCGCCGAGGCGCGACACGCCGAAGGACAGCGCCCCGGCCATGAGGGCGAGGACGATCAGCGTGCCGACGAGGCTGCGCAGGAGGAATCGCATGGGTGGTTCTATCCCGTTCTACGAGCGGATGGTACGGGTACGGTGCGCCTTTCCGTCGATGTAGGACGGTCGCGCGCCTATTCGACGCGGATGCGCGCGCGGGCTGCCTCGCCCCGCGCGTCGATGACCGCGATGGAGAGGAAGCCGGGGCCGGGGGGCGTGGCGACGATCTGCCGGGCATAGGGATCGGCGGGAAGCGGCGTCCCGTCGAGCAGCCAGCGGAAGGGCGGCGCGCCGCCCCCGACCCGGAAGGCGAGCGCCTCCCCGTCCTCCCAGTCGAGCCGCGCCCCGTCGGGCGGGAAGGCGATGGCCGGGCGGTCCCGCACCGCGACGGGGGCCGAACGGGTGCGGAAGCGCCTGAGCGGCGCGGGCAGGTCCCGGTGCGCCACGCGCAGGGTGGCGGGCGGGGCGGGGGGCAGCGGCTCGGGGAGGGATGTCAGCCGCGCATAGGCCTCGAACAGGACCGGCGCGGCGGTCTCCAGACCCAGGATGCCGGGCGAGGGCGCGCCGTCGGGCCGGCCCAGCCACAGCCCGATCACGTGCCGCCCGTCGAAGCCCACGGCCCAGGCGTCGCGGTGGCCGTAGGAGGTGCCGGTCTTGAAGGCCAGCGTCTCGGGGGCCGCCCCGCCGGGCACGGGCGCTCCGGCGAGGATGTCGCCGACATGCCACGCGGCCTCGGGCGACAGGACGGGAAGGCCGGGCGCGGCCGGGGCCTCGCCGGGCGTCTCCCGCAGCGTGACCGCCTCGCCGCCCCGCGCGATGGCGGCGTAGAGCTGCACGAGGTCGTGCAGGCTCGTCCCCGCCCCGCCCAGCGCGATGGCCAGGCCCGGCGCGTCGCCCGGCGGCAGGACGACCCGCGCCCCGCCGCGCGTCATCCGCGAGACCAGCCGCGCCGGGCCGACCCCCTCCAGCGCCGCGACGGCGGGGATGTTGAGCGACAGGTGCAGCGCGCGGCGGATGCTGACGGTGCCGTGCCACTGCCGGTCGAAGTTGAGCGGGGCGTAGCGGCCGAAGACCGTGGGCCTGTCGTCGATCAGCGTCTCGGGATGGGCGAGGCCCCGCTCGAAGGCCAGCCCGAAGATCAGGGGCTTCAGCGTCGAGCCGGGCGAGCGGATGGCGCGCGTCATGTCGACGAAGCCGTGGCGGCGCGGGTCGGTCCGGCCCGCCGAGCCGATCCGCGCCACGATCTCGCCCGTGCGGTGGTCCGCCACGACGGCCGCCGCCGAGACCGATGCGCCCAGCGCGCGGGCGCGGTCGCGCAGCAGGGTCTCCAGCGACGCCTGCACGTCCCCGTCGAGGGTCGTGCGCACCGCCGCGCCGGGCCGGCGCACGCGGTCGGCGAGGTGGGCGGCATACTGCGGGAAGGGCCGCCGCGCGGTCGGCACCGCCTCGCGCAGCGCGGCACGCGCGTCGCCCTCCGGCAGCGCCCCCGCCGACACCGCCCGCGCCAGCACCCGCCCCCGCGCGGCCTCGGCCCGGCCCGCGTGGCGGTCGGGGCGGCGGGTCTCGGGCGACTGGGGCAGGGCGACGAGGAGGGCCGCCTCGGCGGGGGTCAGGCGGCGCGGCTCCTTCCCGAACCAGGTCAGCGTCGCCGCGCGCACCCCCTCGATATTGCCGCCGAAGGGGGCGAGGGTGAGGTACAGGTCGAGGATCGCGTCCTTGCCCAGCCGCCGCTCCAGCGCCAGCGCGAGGCGCACCTGGCGCAGCTTGGCGCGGACGGAGCGCGTCGGCGCGTCCTCCAGCAGGCGCGCGACCTGCATCGTGATCGTGGACCCGCCCGAGACGATGCGCCCGGCCCTCGCGGAGGACAGCATCGCCCGTGCCATCGCCCGCAGGTCGACCCCGCCATGCTCCCGGAACCGCCTGTCCTCGTAGGCGAGGAGCTGCGCGACGTAGCCTTGATCCACCTCCCGGCCCGCGACGGGCAGACGCCACAGCCCGCTCTCCACCTGATAGGCGCGCAGGAGCCGCCCCTCCCGGTCCAGCACGGTGGCGGAGACGGGCGGGGAGAGGTCCGGCAGGGCGGTCTCCGCGATCCAGCGGTCGAGCGCGAAGGCGGACGCGCCGAGGACGAGCGCGGTGGCGAGGAGGCGGCGGCGCCAGAGGCGGGGCAGGCTCACTCCGCCGTCACCGTCACGCTCCCCGCCGCCGTCCGCGCCCGGAATTCGGGGCGGTACATGTCCTCGACCAGGGCCGCCGGGTGGCGGAACGTGCCGGGCGAGATGGCGCGGACGATGTAGGCGAGGCTGAAATCATTCCGCGCGGTCACCGCCGCGACGAAGCGGTCCGAGCGGAACTCCGCATGCTCGGCCCGCGCCGTCTCCGGCAGCCAGTCGAGGGTCGCGATATCGCCCGCGCGCAGGAGCGCGGGGTTGTCGATCTCGAAGCCGGCGGGCAGGGCGTCGTCGACGATCAGCCGCGCCTGCGCCCCGCGCTCGACCGTCACGTCCAGCACCGCGACGAGCCGCGTGTCCCGCGCCACCGCCTCGGGCGAGACCGCGTCGCCGTCCATCGTGTAGTAGGTCCGGGCGATGGCGTAGCCGTTGCCGCTGGCCGGTTCCGGCTCCGTCGGCACGCCGAAGACGGTCAGCACCGCGTCCACCGCCTCGCCGCCCGTGTTGGCGAGCGTCGCCGTCCGTCCCGACCGGATGTCCACGACCGAGCGGTCGAGCGGCGCGCCGTCCAGCGTCACGGAGGCGACGGCGGCATCGTTCAGGAGGGCGTTCGCGGCGAGGAGGGTCCAGACCTTCTCCTGCGTCGAGGTGTGGTCCTTCGCCGCGAAGCCGTCGGCGATGCGGCGCGTCAGGGCCTCCGCGTCCACCGCCTTCGACCCCGCCTCGACGGCGAGGGCCAGCACGCCCGCCGTGTCGCGCAGGGCGGTGCCGTAGTCGTCGCGCCAGCCGGGGCGGCGCTCCCCGGTCTCCGCACCCGCGAGGGCGAACATCGCGTCCGCGCGCCGCTGCTCGCCGTAGAGGGCCAGCGCCGCGCCGAGCTGCGCCTTGGCCAGCGGGGTAGCGAAGGCCGTGCCCCTGGCGTCGGCGTAGTAGCGCAGGTCCCCGATGGCCGCCGTTCCCTCCCGGGCCAGCACCATCAGCGCGTAGGCCAGCGCCTCGCCCCCCTCGTCGAAGTCGCCCGCGTAGGAGACGCGGTTGCGCAGGTTCGACAGCGCCGCGTCGAAGGCCCCGTCCGGCACCGCATGGCCCGCCTCCCGCGCGCGGGAGAGGAAGTCGGTCACGTAGGCGTCGAGCCAGAAATCCCCGTCGGAGGGCCGCCACAGGCCGAAGGACCCGCCGCCGGTCTGGTTGGCGAGGACGCGGCGGATGGCGTCCGTCACGCGCGCCTCGACCCCGCCGTCGGGCGCGAGGCCCAGGTCGCGGGCGACCGCGCCGTGATACAGCAGTGGCAGGGCGCGCGAGGCCGTCTGCTCGGTGCAGCCGTAGGGATAGAGGTCGAGGCCCTGCAACGCCCCGGCCACGTCGAAATTCGCCAGGGGCCCGACGACGAGCGTGGCCCGCCCGGTGCCGGGCATGAGGCCGGCGAAGGTGTCCTCGCCGACCGTCGCGGTGCCCCCCGCCGCCAGCGGCAGGCGGCTGCGCCGGGCGACGACCGGATCGTTCGCGCGCACGGGCAGGCGCACGGTCTTCGTCAGGCGCTTGCCATCCGGCGTGGTGGTGACGAGGCGGATGTCCGGGTCGCCCACCGTCCGCGCTGTTACGGGGACGGACAGGCGCGCCTGCCCCTTCTCCGCCAGCGTCACCGTCCGGTCGGCCTCGCCGAGGGTCAGTTCCGCGTCGCCCTCCAGCACCACCCGCACCTCGCCCGCCGGGCCGAAGGCGTGGGCCAGCTCGACCAGCACGCGGCTCTCGTCGCCCGGGGCGAGGAAGCGCGGGGCGCTGACGGAGACGACCACCGGGTCGCGGACGAGGACGTCCTTCTCGGCGCTGCCCACCGCCCCGTCGGTCCAGGCGGTCGCCATCAGGCGCACGGTGCCGTTGAAGTCGGGCAGGTCGAAGGCGACCCGCGCCACGCCGTCCGCATCCGTCGCGACCACGCCGGAGAAGAGGGCGACGAGATCCTCGATGGGGGGCGGGGCCGCGCCGCCGCCGAGCGCACCGCCGCCCGAGCGGACCTGCCCCATCGCCCCGTCCAGCCCGTCGATGAGGCGTCCGTACACGTCGCGCAGTTCCGCGCCGAGCGCGCGCTGGCCGAAATAGTGGTCCTCGACCTCCGGGAAGTCGAACCCGGTCACGTTCAGCACGCCCACGTCGACCGCCGCGACGGTGACGAAGGCCTCCGTCCCCGCCGCCAGCCCCGCGATGCGCACCGACCCGTCGAGCGGGCCGCGCGGGGCGGCCTCGTCCCCGGCGAGGAAGGCCACGTCGAGCGCGCGGTCCCCCGGATCGACGGGCATCCAGGCGAGGCCCATGGCCCGGGCCGGGTTGCGCCCGGCGGCGACGTCCATGGGCCGCAGCAGGGTCGCGACGACATACGCGCCCGCGCCCCATGCCTCGGTCACGGGCAGGGCGATCTCGCTCGTGCCCGCGTCGACGGTCTCGCGGGCCGAGGCGATCAGGCCGCCGCCGAGCACCTGCACCAGCACCTCGCCGCCGTGCCGCGCCTCGACGCGCAGGGTGGCGGTGTCGCCGATGGCATAGGCGTCCGCGTCCAGCGAGACCTGGAGCGTGTCGGGCGTGCCCGAGCCGGCGACGGGGGCGTACCATCCGGCGGTGAAGCGGGTCGTCGTCGCGATGGCGGGGTCGTCCTTCGACGCGATGCGCAGTTCGTACCGGCCCCAGTCCACGGGCGCGGCGACGGTGGTGGGCGCGTCGGCGGCGATGGCCGCCTCGCCGCTGGCGATGCGCTCGCGCGTGGTGATCGGCTCGTAGTCCCAGCGGCCGTCGAGATTGTACCACTGGTAGCGCGTGTTCAGCCGCGAAAGGGTCCAGACGGTCCCGGCCATCGCGATGCGCGCGCCGTCCGGCCCGACGGCGATGGCCTCGAACCGGGCCTCCTCGCCCCCGCTCACGGTCTCCCCGAAGAGGGGGCGCAGGCCGATCGCCGCGCGTTCGGCGGTCAGCGGGACGTCGAGGCTGCGCTCGACCGGGCGGCTCGACCCGTCGCGGACGCGGATGCGGGCGGTCAGGATCAGCGGGCGGCTGGAGCGCACGTCGTCGGGCAGGGCCAGCGGAATCGACGCCCGCCCCCGCGCGTCCGTCTCGAAGCCCGGCTCCAGCGGGCGCAGCCAGGTATCGCGCTCCTCGTCGGCCAGCCCGAAGACGTAGCCGGGATAGGCGTCGAGGCCGCGCACCGCGCGCACCAGCGCCTCGCCCTCGACGGGCAGGGCGGCGGCGGGGGCGCCGTAGAGATAGGCGGCATCGACGCGGATCGCCGGGGTGTCGGCCAGCGAGACCGGCCCCTCCGGCGCGGTCAGGTCGATCTCGATCCGCTGGGGCAGGAAGTCCTCGACGAGGAAGGACAGGCGCGCGAGGGCCGCCGCCTCCGGGTCCGCGTGGACCCGCATCGTCCAGGTTCCGCGCATGGCGGTATCGGCGAGGCCGACATCGACCGTGCGCCCGCCCGCGCCCGCGTCGCGCACGGTGCGGCGCAGGTGCTCGACGCCGTCGGGGCGCTCGACGACGACGGTCAGCGGCAGGTCGGTCACCGCATCGGCGCGCGCGTCACGGGCGAGGATGGTGGCGTGGACCGTCTCGCCGGGGCGATAGGCCCCGCGCTCGGTGGTCGCGAAGACATCGACGGGGCCGGGGGCCGCGCGGCCCTCCACGCCCCGGTCGGACAGGTCGAAGCCGGGGGCGGTCAGGTCGAGGAACGCGAAATCCCCCGCCCCCCGCCCGGCGGTCAGCAGCGCCGGGGCCAGCCCGCGCGTGCCCCGGGTCAGGCCGGGGGCGAAGACCGCGTAGCCGTCCGCATCCGTCACCGCCTCGCCCAGCACCTCGTTGTTGCGCGCGAGCAGGGTCAGCGCCGTGCCCTCCCGCGCCCGCGCGTCCGACAGGCCGTTGACGAAGACGTGCAGGCCGTCGTCGGCCAGGGTGGTGGTCAGGCCCAGATCGGTGACGACGAACCATTGCGTCGCCGCCTCCTCCCAGTCCTGGGTCCCCTCCGGCGCGCGGGCCGTGGCGACGTAGACGCCCGGCTCGAAATCCCCGATGGCCTCGGCGAGGGGCAGGCGGGTGACGACATCCTCGTTCAGCCGGCGCTCGACCTCGCCCACGCCTTCCCAGACCATCGTCCCGAGCTGATCGCGCAGGTCGTTCTCGGCATAGGCGTCGAGGTTGCGGGTGAAGAACCGCTCCTGGATGCTGCGCAGGATGTTGCGGTCGTCGACCCGGTGGATGCGCAGGGACACGGTGTCGAGGTTGACCGTGGTGATCGGCAGGGCGGCGGTCCCGGTCTTCGGCAGCACGTAGGACCGGCCGGAGAAACGCACGGCGGGGGCGCGGTCGCGGACGTAGACGTCGATGCGCTCGTCCTGCGCCAGCGCCTCCCCCGCGGCGGCGGCGGGCAGGCCGCTGCGCAGCACGATCTCGTAGCGCGATCCGTGCTCCAGCCCGTCGACGCAGATCCGGCTGTCGCTCGCCTCGACGGGCAGGTCCCGCCCGGTCACGCGGACGTACGGCTCCGGATCGACCGTCCCGGAGACGGGTTCGGAGAAGGTGATGCAGGCGCGCGGGGCGGCGGCGTCCGAATCGACGTCGTGGCTCAGGATGCGAAAGCCCGCCCGGGCGCGCAGTCCGGCCAGCCGCTCGCGCGTCGTCCGGCGGGGGGCGAGGGCTAGCGAGGCCTTCAGCATGTCGATGCCCGTCCGCCCGCGCCCGTCATGCTCCAGCATCTCGGCGAGCTGGTCCAGCGCGGTCGCTCGGAGCGCGGGGTCCCCGGCCCGGAGCACCCCGTTGAGCGTCGCCGCGACCGCGCGCTGGCGGTATTCCCAGTCGTCCTCCGTCCGCGCGCGATAGGTGCGGCCCAGGTCGAGCCAGGCATCGGGCGCATCGGTCAGGGCGACGATCCGGCCTTGGAGCGCCTCGGCGGCGGCGGGGCTGTCCTGCGCCGCCAGGGCGGCCTCGACGAGGGTGGCGGCGCTTTCCCCTTGCCCGACGGGATACCGTCGGCCCACCGCCTCGGCCAGTTGCCGCGCGGCGCGGAAGTCGGCGGGACGCAGGGCGTCGAGATCGGCGGCGATGGCCGCGCCCCGGTCGACCGTCGCCCGGGGCGTCTCGACCAGCCGCCCGGAGAAGGCGGCCTCGAAGGGCGTGCGCTCGCCGATGCTCGATTTCGGGAAGCAGGCCCCCTGCGCCGCGTTGAAGGTGTAGGCGACGCAATCCTCCTCGCGCAGGCAGACGGCGGCGCAGTTCTCCTGCGTGGTGTCGAAGACGGCGCGGATGTCGCCGCCGTAGAAGTCCACGCCCCGCTCGACGACGAAGCGCTCGGGCGGGATCGGCCCCTCGGCCTGCGCCGCGACGGGCAGCATGGCCAGCAGCGCCCCCGTCAGAATGCCCCTGAACCGCATGCCCATCGCCCGTCTCCCTCGTCCGGTTGCCCGCTCATCCTTCATCCTTGGCGATTGCGACCCCGGGCGCAAGTCGCGCGGGGGGCGATGAGGGGATGGCCGCCGAGTTCGCGCTTCGAGCATGGCTCTTTTGTGGCGGCCCCCGGGGCGATTCCGGCCACGACACGGCGGGGCGGCGGTGATAGGGGTGGCCGGACCCGCACAGTCCCGGTTCCGGTTCCGCCCATGACGCCCCCCTCCTTCGCCGCCCGCCATGCCGCCGGCCTGGCCCTCGCCGCCCCGGGGGCGTTCGTCCTCCTGTGGGCGACCGGCTTCATCGGGGCGCGGGCGGGGATGCCCCATGCCGAGCCGGGGACGTTCCTCGCGATGCGCTTCGCGCTCGCCTTCGCCCTCATGGGCGCGCTGGCCGCCCTGTCCGGCGCACCGTGGCCCCGGGGGCGGATGGCGCTGGGGACGATGGCGGTCGGTGCGCTGGTCCACGGTCTCTATCTGGGCGGCGTGTTCTGGGCGATCCGGCACGGCATGCCGGCGGGGGTGGCCGCGCTGATCGTGGGGCTTCAGCCCGTCCTGACCGTCGCGCTCGCCGGCGGATGGCTCGGGGAGCGGGCCGGGGGACGGCAATGGGCCGGGCTGGCCCTCGGCGTCGCCGGCGTGGTGCTGGTGCTGTGGCCGAAGCTCGACGTGGCGGGGTCGGGCATCGACGCCGCGACCGTCGCCGCCTGCGCCTTCGCCTGCCTCTCGGTATCGCTCGGCACGGTCCTGCAGAAGCGCATCGGGGCCGGCATCGACCTGCGCTCGGGCACCGCGCTCCAGTATGTGGGCGCGCTCGTGCCGGTCGGGGTGCTGGCGCTGTCCGAGACGCGCCGGGTCGCCTGGACGGGCGAGCTGGTCTTCGCCCTCGCGTGGCTCACGCTCGTCCTGTCGCTGGGGGCGGTGTTCCTGCTGATGTGGCTGATCCGGGAGGGATCGGTCGCGCGGGTGTCGAGCCTGTTCTTCCTCGTGCCCGGCGTCGCCGCGCTCCTGGCCTGGGCGTTCTACGGCGAGGCCCTGGGGCCGGTCCAGATCGGCGGCATGGCGATGACCGCGCTCGCGGTGCGGCTGGGGGACGGCGGGGTGGCGCGGCGCTGATGGACGGGCGGGTCGCCGGTCCGATGCCTTTCGCGCTTGCAATGTCTGTTCACGGGACGACTTTCCGTGCCATGATGCCGTCCGACCCCAGCCGGAGCTTGCCCGCCATGAAACGCCTTGCCGCCCTTCTCGCCCCCATCGCCCTCCTCGCCGCCCCCGTCGCCGCGCAGGAGGCGGCGCAGCCGGAGCGCACCTTCTCCGTCGAGCCGAAGCCCGCGGCGACGGGCCGCCGCTACATGGTCGCCGCCGCGCATCCGGTCGCGGTCGAGGCGGGGGAGGCGGTGCTCGCGGAGGGCGGCACGGCGGCGGATGCGCTGGTGGCCGTGCAGCTCGCGCTCAACCTCGTGGAGCCGCAGAGCTCGGGCATCGGGGGCGGGGCGTTCCTGCTCTACTGGGATGCGCGCGCGCGGCGGCTGACGTCGCTCGACGGGCGCGAGAAGGCGCCCATAGCGGCGACCCCGGACTACTGGCTCGGGGAGGATGGCGAGCCGGTGGGCTGGTGGGAGGCGGTGGTCGGCGGGCGCTCGGTCGGGGTGCCGGGCACCCTGCGCCTGCTGGAGGAGGCGCATGACCGCTGGGGGATGAAATCCTGGGCCGGGTTGGTGCGGCCCGTGGCGGACAAGGCCGACGAGGGGTTCGAGATCACGCCCCGGCTGGAAGCCTCCATCGCCGGGGCCGTCGAGCGGGGCCTCGGCAAGTTCGAGGCGACGCGCGCGTATTTCCTGACCGAGGACGGCACAGCCAAGGCCGCCGGCACGACCCTGCGCAACCCCGCCTTCGCCCGCACCCTGCGCGTGATCGCCGCCAAGAAGTCGAGCGCCCTGCATGACGGGCCGTTGGCCGCCGAGATCGTCGAGGCTGTGAAGACCGAGGAGAACGGCGGCATCCTTACCCTGCGCGACCTAACCGACTATGCGGTGATCGAGCGCGCGCCCGTCTGCGCGCCCTATCGCGGCTACGAGGTCTGCGGCATGGGGCCGCCCTCGTCCGGCGCGCTGACGGTGGGGCAGATCCTGATGCTGCTGGAGCATTTCGACATGAGCGCCTACGCGCCGGGGTCGGGCCGCGAGGCCGAGGGGCGGCACCTGATGGCCGAGGCGGCCAAGCGCGCCTATGCCGACCGGGGCCTCTACATGGCCGACAGCGATTACGTACGGATGCCGACGCGCGGCCTTCTGGACCCGGCCTACATGACGCTGCGCGCGCAGGGGATCGACCGGATGCAGGCGGGCGGCACGGCGAAGGCGGGCAATCCGCCTTGGCGCGAGGCCGCGCTGCGCGCGCCCGATACCGACCCCGAGCGCCCCGGCACCTCGCACATCGTCATCCGCGACAGCTACGGCAACGCCCTGTCCATGACGACGACCATCGAGACGGGATTCGGTAGCCGGGTGATGGTCGGCGGGTTCCTGCTGAACAACGAGCTGACCGACTTCTCCCGCGCGCCGGAACGGGACGGACGGCCCATCGCCAACCGGGTCGAGGGCGGCAAGCGGCCGCGCTCCTCGATGTCGCCGACCGTCGTGATGGAGGACGGGCGTCCCGTCCTGCTCATCGGCTCGCCGGGCGGGTCGCGCATCATCGCCTACGTCGCGCAGAGCCTCGTGGCCGTGCTCGACTGGGAGATGCCGCTGGCCGAGGCGCTGGCCATCCCCCACACCGTCAACCGCAACGGCGAGACGACGGACGTGGAGGAGGGCGCGGAGGACCTGGCCGCCGGGCTGGAGGCGCTGGGGCATACGGTCACCATCCGCAACCTCAACAGCGGCCTGCACGCCATCCACATCGACGGCGACCGCCTCACCGGCGCCGCCGACCCACGCCGCGAAGGCATCGCGATGGGGCGGTGAGGGGGGAGGCCGTTCCGAAGGCGCTGGCTGGGGCGGCAGGATTCGAACCTGCGAATGGCGGCACCAAAAGCCGCTGCCTTACCACTTGGCGACGCCCCAACGCGGGGAGGGTCTAGCGTCCCGTCCCCCTGCGGGTCAAGCGGTGTGATGCGCCGGCAAGGGGTAGGCCCGATTCGTCGCGGGTCGCGCGCCTTTCCGGAACGGAGGATGCCGAAGGCGATGCGGATGGAACTGGTCAGAGTCGATCCGGCATCGGCGGATGCCCTGCGCGCGGTCGATGCGGTCCTCGACGATCTCGCGGGCTATTCCCGGCGGGTCGACGGTGTCGCGAGGCGGCGCCATGCGGCAATCGGGTTCGCGACCGACCTGCCGCCGGGCCGCGCGGCGCGTCATAAGCACGCCTTCCTGGCGATGCTCGGCGGGGAGGCGGTCGGGCTTGCGGATATCGTCGACGGCCATCCCTCCTGCGGGACGGCGTTCATCGGCCTGCTGGCGGTCCGGGAGACGGTTCACGGATCGGGCATCGGCCGGGCGCTGTTCGAGGCGGTCGAGCGGTTCGCCCGCGACGAGATCGGCGCGCGGACGCTGCGCCTCGCCGTGGTCGAGGCCAATCCGGTATCCGGGTTCTGGACGAAGATGGGCTTTCACCCGACCGGAGAGATCAGGCCCTACGAGGGGGAGGCGGTCACGTCGCGCAGCATTCTGATGGAGAAGGCGCTGACGTGACCGTCCCGCGGCGGGACCGCGCTTCCGCGTTGCCAAATGTCGCGGCGGTTTCACTGGACGACCGGGCGGCGCGGGCATAGATAGGCACCATTGCGCAGGATGCCGCCCGTCGTCGGCAGGCATTCGCCCGGATTTTCGATGGAGAACGATCTTGGCCCAAACCGATGACAACCACGGGCACGTGAAGGACGAGGACCGCCGCGACATCCTCTTCCTCGCCACCGGGGCGACTGCCGCCGTCGGCGTCGCCTCGGCCGTCTGGCCCCTGATCGACCAGATGAACGCCAGCGCCTCCGTGCTGGCCCTCTCGACCATGCAGGTCGACGTGGGCGGGCTGGAGCCGGGGCAGGAGATGACCGTCTCGTTCCTCAAGGCCCCCGTCTTCATCCGCCGCATGACGGAGGAGGACATGGCGGCCGTGGCCGACGAGGACCCGTCCTCGATGCCCGACCCGGACCCGCGCAACCCCAATGCCGCCGGCGACGCCGCCACCCTCCAGGACCGCCTCGTCGATCCGGCCCGCGACATCATCGTGCTGTCGGGCGTGTGCACCCATCTCGGCTGTGTGCCGCTCGGTGACGGTGCCGGCGACTTCAACGGCTGGTTCTGCCCGTGCCACGGCTCGCATTACGACGCCCTGGGCCGCATCCGCCAGGGGCCGGCCCCCCAGAACCTGCCTGTCCCCGTCGCTTCGCTCGACGGCGATACCCTCACGCTCGGATAGGAGACACTGCCATGGGAACGATCCCCCAGGAGCATTACGAACCGAAGGAAGGGACCACGTCCAAGTGGATCAACGATCGTCTGCCCATCGTGGGCATGATGGATCACCTTCAGAAATTCCCGACCCCGAAGAACCTGAACTGGGCCTACGTGTTCGGCGGGATTCTCGTGCTGTTCCTCGCGATCCAGATCATCACGGGTATCACGCTGGCCATGCACTACAAGGTCGGCGAGTATTCCTCCTTCTCGTCCGTCGAGCACATCATGCGCGACGTGAACTACGGCTGGCTGCTGCGCTACGCGCACCAGAACGGCGCGTCGTTCTTCTTCATCGCCGTCTACGCGCACATCTTCCGCGGGCTGTACTACGGCTCCTACAAGGCCCCGCGCGAGATCCTGTGGATCATCGGCGTGCTGATCTTCGTCGTGATGATGGCGACGGCCTTCATGGGCTACGTCCTTCCCTGGGGTCAGATGAGCTTCTGGGGCGCGAAGGTCATCACCTCGCTCTTCGGCGCGATCCCGCTGGTCGGCGACAGCGTGAAGGAATGGCTCTGGGGCGGCCCGTTCGTGGGCGAGGCGACTCTGGTGCGCATGTTCTCGCTGCACTACCTGCTGCCCTTCGTCATCGCGGGCCTGACCGTGCTGCACATCTGGGCGCTGCACCATGTCGGCAACACGAACCCCACCGGGGTCGAGGTGCGCAAGGAAAGCATCGAGACGGTCAAGAAGGACACTGTGCCCTTCTCGCCCTTCTACGTGACGAAGGACCTGTTCGCGATCCTCGTCTTCCTGATCGCCTTCGCCTTCTTCCTGTACTTCGCGCCGAATTACCTCGGCCATCCGGACAACTACATCGAGGCCGATCCGCTGGTGACGCCCGCGCATATCGTGCCCGAATGGTACTTCCTGCCGTTCTACGCGATCCTGCGCGCCATCACCTTCGACCTGTTCTGGATCATCCCGGCCAAGCTGGGCGGCGTCATCGCGATGTTCGCGGCCATCGCCATCCTGGCCTTCGCGCCGTGGCTCGACACCTCGAACGTGCGGTCGACGACCTATCGTCCGATCTACCGCTGGTGGTTCCTCGTGCTGGTGGTCGACTTCTTCGTCCTGATGTGGGCGGGGGCGCAGCCGGCCGAGGGTCTCGTGCCGCTCATCTCGCTGGTCGCGACGATCTACTGGTTCGCGCACTTCCTCATCGTCCTGCCGGTGGTGGGCCTGATTGAGAAGCCGCTGCCCCGGCCCGAGAGCATCGAGGAGGCCTACAAGGCCAAGCACGACGACGACTACGATGCCGACAAGACGCGGGCCACCGGCAAGGCGCACGAGCCGAAGCCCGAATCGAACCTGCCGCAGCCGGCCGAATAAGGGGATCGACATGAGACTTTCCATCGCGTCGATCCTGACGGCGGCCCTCCTCGCCACCTCCCCCGCGCTCGCCGCGGGGGGCTACGGCAAGCTCCTCGATCACGAATTCGCGTTCGACGGGATGTTCGGGGCCTACGACCAGGGCGAGCTGCAGCGCGGCTACAAGATCTACGAGCAGGCCTGCTCGGCCTGTCACGGCATGAAGTTCGTGCCCTTCCGAGCGCTCGCCGACGAGAACGGCCCCGGCTTCTCCAATGCCGAGGTCCAGGAGATCGCGTCGCGCTACGAGGTGGCCGACGAGGCGGGCGACCCGGGCGATACCCGCCCCGGCAAGCCCTTCGACTACTTCCCGACGCCCATGGCCGTCGGCAACCCGCCGGACATGTCGCTCCTCGCCAAGGCGCGGGCGGGCGGGGCGCTGCATATCTACAGCGTTCTGCTCGGCTATACGGGCGAGGAGAAGGAAGTCGCCGGGACGTTCCTTTACGAGAACACCGGCTACGGTGGCTATTTCGGCATGTCGCAGCCGCTCTGGGAGGGGGATATCGAGTATACCGACGGCTCCCCCGAGACGCTGGAGCAATACGCCAACGACGTGTCGGCCTTCCTGATGTGGGCGGCGGAGCCGAAGCTGGTCGAGCGCAAGCAGGCCGGCGTCTGGTCGCTGGGCTTTCTGATCCTCTTCGCGGTGCTGGTCTACTTCACCAACCGCCGCGTCTGGGCGCAGGTGAAAGGTTCGAAGGGGCCGCATTCCTGACGGCCGCCGATCCGGCCGTCCGAAACGAAACGCGGGGCGCCCCTTGATCGGGGCGCCCCTTCGTCGTATAGACCATTTCCCCTTGGCATGAGCGGAGTGATCCATGGCGCGCGTGACGGTCGAAGACTGCGTAGACAAGATTCCCAACAGGTTCGAGGTCGTGCTGCTGGCCAGCCACCGCGCCCGCATGATCACGACGGGCGGGTCCATGATGGTCGAGCGCGACAACGACAAGTTTCCCGTCGTCGCCCTGCGCGAGATCGCCGAGACCGCCATCACCGCCGAGGACCTGCGCGAGGAGGCCATCGCCCATCTCCAGAAGCACGTCGAGGTGGACGAGCCGGTCGAGGACAACATGGCCGCCCTGATGGGCGAACAGGACGCGCCGGACGACGACATGTCCGAGGCCGACCTGATTCGCGCCCTTCAGGCGGAGAGCGCGTCGGGCTGATGGACGGCGGGGCGGGGGAAGCCCGGCCCGGCACCGACGCGCCGCTCCCCGCGGCGCGCGCCTTGACGGGCGAGTTCGAGAAGCTGAAGACACGGCTCCTCGGCTACAATCCCGACAGCGACATCGACCTGATCGAGCGTGCCTTCAGGCTGGGCGCGCGGGCGCACGGCTTCCAGGACCGCGCCTCCGGGGAGCCGTATTTCACGCATCCGATAGCCGTGGCCAACCTGCTGGCCGACCTGCGCCTCGACGATGCGAGCATCGTCACCGCGCTGCTGCACGACGTGGTCGAGGATACCGGATACACGCGCGGCGACATCGAGGAGATGTTCGGCGAGGAGATCGCCATGCTCGTCGCGGGCGTCACCAAGCTCAGCGAGATCCAGGAGCGCGACGCGGTGGTCAACACCCGCGAGGAGGCGCAGGCGGAGAACTTCCGCAAGCTGATCCTCGCCGTGGCCCGGGATGCGCGCGTGCTGCTGGTCAAGCTGGCCGACCGCCTGCACAACATGCGCACGCTGTCGGGCCTGCGTCCCGACAAGCAGGACCGCATCGCCGCCGAGACGATGGAGGTCTACGCCCCCCTGGCCGGCCGCATGGGCATGCAGGACATGCGCGAGGAGCTGGAGGACCTGGCGATTCGCGTGCTGAACCCCGGCGCGCGCATCTCCGTCCTGCGCCGCTTCGTGAAGCTGCGCCGGCGTCACGGCCGGATGGTGGTCGGGGAGGTCGAGCGCGACATCGAGGCGACGCTCGCCACCATGGGCATCGTCGCGCGGGTCTCCAGCCGCGAGAAGCGGCCCTATTCCATCTGGCGCAAGCTTCAGCAGGACAAGGTCGGCTTCGAGAGCCTGTCGGACATCGTCGCCTTCCGGATCGTCGTGGACTCGGAGGATGCCTGCTACCTCGCCCTCGGCGCGGTGCATCGCAAGTGGCCGGTCGTGCCGGGCCGGTTCAAGGACTACATCTCCCAGCCCAAGATGAACGGCTACCGCTCGCTGCACACGACCGTCATCGGCCCGAACGGGTGGAAGACGGAGGTGCAGATCCGCACGGTCGCCATGCACGAGCACGCTGAGCGCGGCGTCGCGGCCCACTGGAGCTATCGCGACGGGGTGCGCGCCGAGAACCCCTACGCCGTCGGGCCGACGCTCTGGCTCAAGGACGTGCTGGAGAAGCTGGAGCAGGGGGCGCAGCGCGACGAGTTCCTGGAACACGTCAAGCTGGAGATGTACCACGATCAGGTCTTCTGCTTCACGCCCAAAGGCGATGTGCGCCGCCTGCCGCGCGGGGCTACCGCCCTCGATTTCGCCTACGCCATCCACACAAATCTCGGCAATTCCTGCGTCGGCGCGCGGATCGACGGACACCAGGCACCGTTCTGGAAGGAGCTGCGCAACGGCCAGAGCATCGAGATCTTGCGTTCCGACGGGCAGCAGCCCAGCCCCGACTGGGAGGACATGGTCACCACCGGCCGCGCGAAATCCGCGATCCGCCGGGCGCTGCGCGAGACGGAGCGCAGCGAGCGGGTGCGTTTCGGGCGACAGCTCATGGACCGGGCCTTCACCCGCGCCGGGTACGACCTCGGCGACGACGATATCGTGCGCGCCATCAGCGTGCTCGACCTGCCGAACGCGGAGGCGCTGTTCACGGCGGTCGCGGCGTCCGAGCTGCATCCCGACGAGGTGTTCAAGGCCGCCAACCCGGACGGCGACCGCGATGCCAGCGCCGAGATCGCCGCGCGGGAGGAGCCTGCGGTGTTCCTGCGCGGGGCGCAGGGCAGCTTCGTGCACCATTTCTGCGAAGTCTGCATGCCCATCCCCTTCGAGCGCATCATCGGCATCGTCGAGCGCGGCAAGGACGGGGTGACCGTCCACCGCATCGACTGCAACCGCCTCGCCGAGGACGACAGCGACGAGGCCGCGCAGGAATGGCTCGACATGTTCTGGGGCGAGGGGGCTGATGCCGTCCCCCGCTACCGCACCCGCGCCGCGCTGACGCTCGCCAACGAGCCGGGGGCGCTGGGGTCCGTCTGCACCGGGGTCGGCGCGCTGGGGGCCAATATCGGGAACCTGCGCATCGTCGACCGCAAGCCGAGCTACTACAACGTCGTCCTCGACCTGGAGGTGCGCGACGCGCGGCACCTGCACCGCATCCTGCGCGCGCTCGACGCGCAGCAGCGTGTGGACCGGGTGGAGCGCATATCCGGCGTTGACCCGAAGAGCGCCTGACCCCATGTGGGACGGGCGCGCAGCCCGATTCAGGAGTGACCCCCGTGACCGACGACGACGTTCTGGCCGAGTTCCGTGCCGCCGACGCCCTGCTCGACGGGCATTTCGTCCTGTCCTCCGGCAAGCACAGCCCCGCCTACCTGCAATGCGCGCGCGTCCTGATGGACCCGGCCCGGGCGGACCGCCTGTGCGCCGCGCTCGCGGACAGGTTGCGCGCGGCGCATGGGGAGGGGGCGTTCGACCTGTGCATCTCCCCGGCCATGGGCGGCGTCGTCGTCGGCTACGAGATGGGCCGCCAGCTGGGCCTGCCCTCGATCTTCGCCGAGCGGGTCGAGGGGGCCTTCGCCTTCCGGCGCGGCTTCGAGGTGCCGGCGGGCGCGCGGTGCCTGATGGTCGAGGACGTGGTGACGACGGGCCTGTCGTCCCGCGAATGCATCGAGGCGATCCGCGGGGCGGGGGGCGATGCGGTCGCCGCAACGTGCCTCGTGGATCGCAGCGGGGGTGCGGCGGATGTGGGCGTGCCGCTGACGGCCCTCGTATCGTTAACGGTTCCGGTCTATGATGCCGCCGAGATTCCCGCCGAGCTTGCCGCCCTGCCCGCCGTCAAGCCGGGCAGTCGGGGCCTGCGGGCGTGACAGATGCCTCGGCGCTCCGGTGCCGCAAGCGGAGAGCCGCATGATCTTCAAGCGCAGGGAAAGACCGACCTTCCTGCGACGGATGCAATCCTTTCTCTGGCCGGAGAAGGGGTTCGCCCGCGGCTGGCGCTACATGCGCCACCGGATCGAGCGGATCAACGATACCCCGACCAACGTCGCCATCGGCTGCTCCATCGGGGCGTTCGTCTCCTTCACCCCGCTCTTCGGCCTGCATTTCGTCGCCGCCGCCCTCGTCGCGAAGATGCTGCGGGTGAACATCATCGCCGCCCTGTTCGGCACGGCGGTGGGCAATCCGCTGACCTTTCCGTTCATCGCGGCGGGGTCGATGTCCCTGGGCACGTTCGTCATGGGCCGGGCGCGCTCGCTGGATCATGCGGACGGGGAGGGCGTCATCGCCGCCTTCGTCGATATCTGGCGCCTGCTCTACGACGGCACGCGCAGCGCGCTGGGCATCGCGGAGCCGGGGGCCGTCTCCTGGGCGACGGCATCGCGCAGCCTGGCCGAGTTCGGCGAGGAGGTGATGGTGCCCTACGCCATCGGCGGGCTGATCTTCGGCATTCCGGTGACGGTGGCGATCTTCCACATCGTGCGCTCGACCATCGCCGCCTACCAGAAGCGGCGCATCGAGAAGCTGGCCAAGCGCCGCAAGGAACGCCGCGCGAGCAAGAAGACGGAGACGGGCGCGGTCTGAGGGGGCCGTTTGCCGCTGACCGTGCGCGGGGCGCGCGCTATATGCTGCCCTGCGAGTCGCATCGGGAGGAAGAGCCATGCCGGGACCCCGTCTGGGCGTCAACATCGACCACGTCGCCACCATCCGCAACGCGCGGGGCGGGGATGCGCCCGACCCGGTGCGCGCGGCGCTGCTGGCCGAGACGGCGGGGGCGGACGGGATCACCGCGCATCTGCGCGAGGATCGCCGCCATATCCGCGACGGCGATATCGAGGCGCTGATGGCCGCGCTGACGGTACCGCTCAACTTCGAGATGGCCGCCACCGCCGAGATGCAGGCCATCGCCCTGCGCCACCGCCCGCATGCCGCCTGCATCGTCCCCGAGAAGCGCGCGGAGCGCACGACCGAAGGGGGCCTCGGCGTCGCGCAGGACGAGGCGCGGCTGGCCGGTTTCGTCGCGCCGCTGCGCGAGGCCGGGTGCCGGGTGTCGATGTTCATCGAGGCGGACCCCGACCAGATCGCCGCCTGCGCCCGGATCGGCGCGCCCGTGATCGAGCTGCATACCGGCACCTTCGCCGAGGCGCATTGGGAGGGCGACGCGGCTCGGCGCGACGGGGAACTGGCGCGGCTGGCCGAGGGCGTGCGCGTGGCGCTGGATGCGGGGCTGGAGGTCCATGCGGGCCACGGTCTCGATTTCGACACCGCACGAATGATCTGCGCCGTCCCCGGCATCGCGGAGCTGAACATCGGGCATTTCCTCATCGGCGAATCGGTCTTCCTCGGGCTGGAGGAGGCCATCCGGCGGATGCGCGCGGCGATGGACGAAGGCGCGGCGGCATGATTCTCGGCATCGGCTCGGATCTCGCCGATATCCGCCGCATCGCGGGCACGCTGGAGCGCCACGGCGAGCGGTTCACGAACCGCGTCTTCACCGGGACGGAGCGCGCCCGCTCCGACCGCAAGCCCGACCGCGCGGCCAGCTACGCCAAGCGCTGGGCCGCCAAGGAGGCGTGCTCGAAGGCGCTCGGCACGGGCTTGCGCATGGGGGTCGCCTGGCGCGAGATGGGCGTATCGAACCTGCCCAGCGGCCAGCCGACCCTGCACCTGGAGGGCGGCGCGCGGGCGCGGCTCGACCGGCTGACCCCGCCGGGCCACACCGCGCGCATCCACCTGACCATGACGGACGACGATCCCTACGCGCAGGCCTTCGTGGTCATCGAGGCCGTCCCCGAATGAATGAGGCTTGAACGCGGCGCGCGGCGCGTGCATATTTAGAACAGTTCTAAAAAGCGCGGGCAGCAGCCCCTGATCGAGGAATCCGCACGATGTTCATCCAGACGGAAGCCACCCCGAACCCGTCGACGCTCAAGTTCCTGCCCGGCCGTACGGTCATGCCCTCCGGCACCGCCGACTTCACCAATGCCGAGGAGGCCGCGCCGTCGCCGCTGGCGCAGCGCATCTTCGCGGTGGAGGGGGTCGAGGGCGTGTTCCTGGGGCCGGATTTCATCTCCGTCGCCAAGGGCGATGCGGACTGGGCGCATATCAAGCCCGCGATCCTCGGCGCGGTGATGGAGCATTTCACCTCCGGCCAGCCGGTGATGAGCGAGGGCGGCGCGCAGGATCTGGGCGGCCATGCCGAGCATGACGGCCCGCACGGGGCCATCGTCGCGCAGATCAAGGACCTGCTCGATACCCGCGTTCGCCCCGCCGTGGCGCAGGATGGCGGCGACATCACCTTCCACGGCTTCGACCAGGGGGTCGTCTACCTGTCGATGCGCGGGGCGTGCGCCGGGTGCCCCAGCTCGACCATGACGCTCAAGATGGGCATCGAGAACCTGCTGCGGCACTACATCCCCGACGTGCTGGAGGTCCGGCCCGTTCCGACCTGAGCGGGCGCATGCTGACCTTGGGTATCGACGCCTGTCTCGGCCATTGCTCCGCGGCGCTGCTGCGGGGCGGGGACGTGGTGGCATCGCGGAGCGAGGCGATGGCGCGCGGGCATGTGGAGCGCCTCGCCGCCATGGTGGCGCAGGTGCTGGCGGAGGGCGATGCCGCCCCGCGCGACCTCGATCTCGTCGCGACGACCCATGGCCCCGGCGGGTTCACCGGCGCGCGGCTGGGCGCGGCCTTCGCCCGTGGCCTCGCCCTCGCCGCCGACTGCCGGGCCGTGGGGGTGACGACGCTCGCCGCGCTGGCGTTCCCCCGCGGCGAGGCCCCGCTCGTCGTCGCGCTGGACGGTCGGCGGGGCGACCTGTTCGTGCAGGCCTTCGGCGCGGGCGAGACCCGACCCGAGGCGATCGCCGCCGACGCGCTCGACGCCTTCGTCGCCCGGCACGGCGGGCCGCCGGTCGTCGGGCCGCGCGACCTGCCTGCCATCGACCCGGCCCATGTCGCCCGACTGGCCATGGCTGCGGACGACGCGCCGCCCCCGACGCCGCTCTACCTGCGCGCGCCCGACGCCAAGGCGGCGGCCCGTCCCGTCCTGCGATGACCGGCCCCGCGCCGGTCTCCGTCCGCTCCCCCGCCTCCCCGCTCCCCGACGATCTGGCCGCATCGCTCGCCGCCCTGCAGGCGCGGGCCTACGCGGCCATCGGCCTGCGCGCATGGTCGGCGGCGGAGCTTGCAGCGCTCGCCGCCATGCCGACGGGGCGGCTGTGGATCGCCGAAGGCGGGGACCGGGCGGTGCGCGGGTTCCTGCTCGGCTCCTTCGTCGCGGGGGAGGGCGAGATACTGGCCCTCGCCGTCGATCCGGCCCATCGCCGCCGAAAGACGGCGCACCGTCTTCTGGAGACGATGATCGCGGAGGCGCGGCTCGAAACCGTCGAACGACTTATACTGGAAGTTGCATCGACAAACGGGGCGGCAATTGGTGTTTACCGGATGTTAAATTTTCACGATATCGGCACGAGGCCGAATTATTACCGTATCGGAACGGGTCGAATTGATGCGCGACTTATGGAGAAGAGGCTGATTTAAGGATATGAAGGCCCCCGGATGGATAAAATCGGTGGATAACATGAAAAAGATGCGGGTTTTCACTTGCGCTTTGATGGCTCATGAATAAATACGGTAGCGCACGCCAAATCGGCATTTTATCGTTATCGTCTGTTTTCGAGACGATAATCTTTTCAGGAGAACCCCATGACTGATACTGTGATCGAACGATCCGAAATCCTGCAGCTGACCTCGGACATCGTTTCGTCGCATGTCTCGAACAATCCGGTTCCCCCCGGCGATCTGCCCGAATTCATCGAGGCGATATACAAGACCCTCGACGTCCTGGCCAACGAAGCCGAAGAAGAGCCGGTCGAAGAACTCAAGCCCGCCGTGCCCATCAAGAAATCGGTGACGCCGGATCACATCATCTGTCTCGAAGACGGCAAGAAGCTCAAGATGCTCAAGCGTCATCTCAAGACGGCCTACAACATGACGCCCGAAGATTACCGCGAGCGGTGGAGCCTGCCCACCGATTATCCGATGGTCGCGCCGAACTACGCGGCCAAGCGTCAGGAACTGGCCAAGAAGATCGGCCTCGGACGCAACCGCGCCACGGCCAAGACGGCCTGAGTCGCCCTCTCCGCGACGACACGGACGGCGCGTTCGCATTGCGGGCGCGCCGTTTTTGTGCTTTGGGAGGCCGATGAACGCCCCGACCCCGAAGAAGATGTTCATCCGCACCTATGGCTGCCAGATGAACGTGTACGATTCCGAGCGCATGACCGAGGCCCTGACCGGCGCGGGCTACGAGGCCGTGGACGCACCCGAGGATGCCGACCTCGTGCTGCTCAACACCTGCCACATCCGCGAGAAGGCGGCCGAGAAGGTCTATTCCGAGCTGGGCCGCATCCGCAAGATGGCCGCCGAGAAGGCAGAGCGCGGGGGCGGGGCGATGCGCGTCGGCGTCACCGGCTGCGTCGCCCAGGCCGAGGGCGAGGAGATCGTGCGCCGCCAGCCCCTCGTCGATCTGGTCGTCGGCCCGCAGGCCTACCACCGCCTGCCCGCGATGCTCGATGCGCTCGACGGCGGCGCGGGGGCGCAGGTGGTCACGGATTTCCCGACCGAGGACAAGTTCGAGGCCCTGCCGCAGCGCGCGCAGCGGAAAAGCCCGAGCGCGTTCCTGAGCGTGCAGGAGGGGTGCGACAAGTTCTGCGCCTTCTGCGTCGTGCCCTACACGCGCGGGGCCGAATTCTCGCGCCCCGTCGCGCAGGTGATGACCGAGGCGCGCAGGCTGGCCGCGTCGGGCGTGCGCGAGGTGACGCTGCTGGGCCAGAACGTGAATGCCTATCACGGGGAGGGCGACGGCGGCGCGTGGTCCCTCGCCCGCCTCATCCGCGCGATCGCCGGCATCGAGGGCATCGAGCGCATCCGCTACACCACCAGTCATCCGAACGACATGGACGACGACCTCATCGCCGCCCACGCCGATACGCCCGAGCTTATGCCGTACCTGCACCTGCCGGTGCAGTCGGGGTCCGACCGGGTGCTCAAGGCGATGAACCGCAAGCACACCGCCGAGGACTACCTGCGCCTGATCGAGCGCATCCGGGCGACACGGCCGGACATGGCGCTGTCGGGCGATTTCATCGTCGGCTTCCCCGGCGAGACCGACGCCGATTTCGAGGACACGCTGGCGCTGGTGGAGGCGACCCGCTACGCGCAGGCGTTCAGCTTCAAGTACAGCCCCCGCCCCGGCACCCCCGCCTCGACCGCCGAGCAGGTGCCCGAGGCCGTGAAGGACGCGCGTCTCGCCCGGCTCCAGGCCAGCTTGCGCGCGCATCAGACGCGGTTCCAGGAGGATTGCGTCGGGCGGACCATGCCCGTCCTGTTCGAGAAGGCGGGCCGCGAGCCGGGGCAGCTCGTCGGGCGCAGCCCCTATCTGCAACCCGTCCATGCCTACGCCCCCGAGACCCTGCTGCGCCGCATCGTGCCCGTGCGCATGGAGGCGGCATTCCCCAACAGCCTGTCCGGCACCCTGATCGAGGAGGTCGCTTGACCGACGCCACCAACACCATCGAATTCGAGGACAACCGCGCGCTGGCCGAGATCGTCGGGCCGCACAGCCGGAACCTGGCGCTGATCGAGCGTGCCTTCGAGATCGAGATCGCCCATCGCGGCAACATCCTGACCCTGAGCGGGGAGGGCGATGCCGTGCGCCGGGGGATGGAGACGCTGACGGCCCTGCGCGAGCGCGAGGCCAAGGGCCGGGCCATCGAGCAGGGCGACGTCGAGGGCGCGATCCGCTTCGCCGCCGCCCCGACCCGCGAGCCGGCGGAGACGCCCGCCTCGGCGCGCGAGATCAACCCCCGCGGCGTCGAGATCCACACCCGCAAGCGCATCATCGAGCCGCGCTCGCCGCGCCAGGCCGAATACGTCGATGCCCTGATGAACGATACGCTGACCTTCGGCATCGGCCCGGCGGGGACGGGCAAGTCCTACCTCGCCGTCGCCGCCGGGGTCGCCGCGTTCCTCGAAAAGCGGGTCGACCGCATCATCCTGTCGCGCCCGGCGGTGGAGGCGGGCGAGC
Organism: Paracoccaceae bacterium; assembly: GCA_020629115.1. GTDB lineage: Bacteria > Pseudomonadota > Alphaproteobacteria > Rhodobacterales > Rhodobacteraceae > JAHDDY01. The sequence continues at coordinate 55,748 of JAHDDY010000019.1, forward strand.
GGCTGGGCTTCCTGCCCGGCGACCTGAAGGAGAAGATCGACCCGTACCTGCGTCCCCTCTACGACGCGCTGCACGATACGCTGGGCGGCGAGCAGACGACGAAGTTCCTCGAAAGCGGGGTGTTCGAGGTCGCGCCGCTGGCCTTCATGCGCGGGCGCACGCTGTCGAACGCCTTCGTCGTGCTGGACGAGGCGCAGAACTGCACGCGGATGCAGATGAAGATGTTCCTGACCCGCCTCGGCGAGAACAGCCAGATGGCGGTGACGGGCGATCCGACGCAGGTGGACCTGCCGCGCGGGGAGACGTCGGGCCTGCAGGAGGCGGTGGACATCCTCGAAGGCATCCGCGACACCTCCATCATCCGCTTCACCGACAGCGACGTGGTGCGTCATCCGATGGTCGCGCGCATCGTGAAGGCCTACGACAGGCTCGACGCCGAGCGTAGCGACGCCCGGCGTGGCGACGCCCGGCGCGGCGGGCACGGCGATGATCGACGCTGACATCCGCGTCGAGGGCGATGGCTGGGGGCCGGTCTCGACCCTGGAGGCCCTGACCGCCGCCTGTCTGGAGGCTGCACTGGCCGAGGTGGCGGAGGCGCCGGGTCCGGGCGAGCTGGCGGTGCTCTTCACCGACGATGCGGCGCAACGGGTGCTGAACCGCGAGCATCGCGGCAAGGATGCGCCCACCAACGTCCTGTCCTTTCCTGCCGCCGATTCCCCCCTGCCGCCGGGCGTGCCGCGCCCCTTCGGCGATATCTCGCTCGCCCGCGAGACCGTCGAGCGGGAGGCCCGGGCCGGGGGCATCGCTTTCGAGGCCCACTTGCAACACTTGATTATCCACGGTTTCTTACATCTATTGAATTACGACCATGAGACCGACGCGGCGGCGGCGGCGATGGAGACGACGGAAACGAAGGCACTGGCGCGGCTCGGCATCGCCGACCCCTATTGTCCGAAACAGGTGTGAGGCCGTGACACAGAGAGAGACGGGGCAGCCGCCCCGCGCCGGGGATGCCCCGGCGGAACCGGGCGATACCAACGGCGACGGCCCCAGTCGGCGTCCCCTGACGGAGCGCATCTTCGCGGGCTTCGGACGGGGCGTCTCTTCCGTGCTGGGCACGAGGGAGGCCCCGCCGCCCATGCCCGAGGAAGTCCAGAAGCAGCATACCGACCGGCAGAAGCTGCTCCTCGCCAATGTCGAGCGCATGGGCGAGATGCGGGTCTCGGACGCCATGGTCCCCCGCGCCGACATCAACGGCATCGAGATGGCCTCGTCCTATGACGATGTGGTGGAGGTCTTCCGCCGCGAGGGGCATTCGCGCCTGCCCGTCTACGTCGACACGCTCGACGATGCGGAGGGCTTCGTCCACGTGAAGGACGTGTTCATGCTCGCCGTGCAGAAGGACGAGCACGTCACGCCGGAGGCCTTCTCGCTGCGCAGCCTGATGCGCCGCATCCTCACGGTCCCGCCATCCATGCGCTGCGGCGTCCTGCTCCAGAAGATGCAGGCCGACCGGGTGCACATGGCCCTCGTCATCGACGAGTACGGCGGGGTCGACGGTCTCGTGACCATCGAGGACCTGCTGGAGCTGATCGTCGGGGAGATCGAGGACGAGCACGACACCACCGTGGAGGCGTTCTGGAAGAAGCTGGACGAGGGCGTCTACCAGGTCGATGCCCGCGCCTGGGTCGACGAGTTCGAGGCCGAGACGGGGGTGGCGCTGCTCGACCGTGCGCAGAACGACGACGTGGATACGCTGGGCGGGCTGATCTTCATGATCTGCAACCGCGTGCCCGCCCGGGGCGAGGTAATCCGCCACGAGGACGGCCACGAGTTCGAGATCCTCGACGCGGACCCGCGCAAGATCACCCGGATGCGCGTCTCCCTCGTCCTGCCCGCCGCGCCGGGCGAGACGGGCGAGACGCCCCTTCAGGCCGCGCAATAGCCTTGGCAGGCCCGCCCGTCCGCCTGCGCTGGCTCGCCGCGCTGCTCGCCGGGCTGGTCCTGGCGACGGGGCAGGCCCCGCTGATGCTGTGGTGGACGCTGCCCCTCGGGGTAGCGGCCCTGTTCCTGGTCTGGCGGCGGGCGGAGACGGGGTGGCGGGCGTTCTGGACCGGCTGGATCGCGGGAACGGCCTATTTCGCGGGCACGCTGTTCTGGATCGTCGAGCCGTTCCTCGTGCAGCCGGAGATCTTCGCCTGGATGATCCCCATCGCCCTGCCCGCCATGGCGGGGGGGCTGGCGCTGTTCTGGGGGGGCGCGCTAGCGCTGGCTTGGCGCATCGGACGCGGGGCGTGGGGGCGGCCCCTGGCCTTCGCGACCTGCTGGGCCGTCGCGGAAGGGCTGCGCGGGGTGGTGCTGACGGGCTTTCCGTGGGCGCAGCCGGGATACGCGCTGATCGAGGTGCCGCCCATCCAGATGGCGGCGTGGCTCGGCATCAACGGGGTGACGTTCCTCGCCCTGCTGGCCGGGACGTTCCTCGGCGCAGCGCTGGGAACCGGGCCGCGCCTGCCGCGCGCCGTGCTCGGGTGCCTCGCCCTGGCGATTGCGGGGGGGAGCTGGGCCGTGGGCAGCCTACGCCTGGCAGAGACTTTGCCCGACCGCGCCGCCCCGCTCATGGTGGGACTGGTCCAGCCCAACGTCCCCCAGGCGGAGAAGTGGCGGCCGGACCTGCGCGACGCGCAGCTCATGGACTTGCTGGAGAGGACGCGCGACCTTTCGGCGCGCGGGGCCGACGTGGTGATCTGGCCTGAGGCCGCGACCCCCTTTCCCCTCGCCGAGATGCCCGACCTGCGCGCCGCCATCGCCGAACGGCTGACGCCCGGCGGGGTGCTGCTGGCGGGGGGCATCCGCATCGCCGGACGCGGCACCCCGGACGAGCGCGTCCACAACAGCCTGATCGCCATCGGTGGCGACGGTGCCCTGCTGGAGACCTACGACAAGCAGCATCTGGTGCCGTTCGGCGAGTATCTGCCCTTCGACGGCCTGCTGACGCGGCTGGGGCTGCGGGCCGTCATCACGCTGCCCGGCGGCTTCTCGCCCGGCGCGGCGCGGGATCGGGCGCTTGCGGTGGAGGGGCTGCCCCGGTTCGGGGCGATGATCTGCTACGAGGCCATCTTCCCGCACGAGGTGACGACCCGGGGCGCGGACGTGGACTGGCTGGTGCATGTGACGAACGACGCCTGGTTCGGACGTCTCGCCGGCCCGCAACAGCATCTCGTCCAGACCCGCGTACGGGCCATCGAGCGCGGCGTCCCTGTCGCCCGCGCGGCGAATACCGGCATCTCCGCGATCGTGGATGCCCGGGGGCGCGTGGTCGAATCCCTGCCGCTGAACCGGGCCGGCACGGTGCTGGCCCCCCTGCCGCCGCGTGCCGCGTCGACGATCTATATGCGGTACGAAGAAACGGGCTTCATACTACTTATTTTGATTGCGTTAACTTTGAATGCTCTTATAAGTAGAAAAATCCTGTAAGAATATCGACTATCATGCTTGCCAACGGGGAAGTGGTGCACTATACACGTCCTGCGCATGATGCATTCTACTATACAACTAAAATAAATCATGCGTCGCTAGCCTGATAACAAGTGCGTGTGGGGTGGTTTGCAGTATCTTCTGTTGTGTCGTTGTTGAATTTTGACGGTCTGGCTGGCGCCGTATCGCGAAGATTTCGAAGCAGGGATACATTGTGACCAAATCGCCTAACCCCGTCGATATCCATGTCGGCAGCCGCATTCGCCTCCGCCGCATGATGATCGGCATGAGCCAGGAACGCCTCGGGGAACGCCTGGGCCTGACCTTCCAGCAAGTGCAGAAATACGAGAAGGGCGCCAACCGCGTCGGAGCAAGCCGCCTGTTCGCCATCTCCAAGATCCTTGACGTGCCGGTCGAGTTCTTCTTTGCCGACATGCCGAACGGCATGGCCGACGGTCAGGGCAAGGAGCCGTCGAAGGGCATGGCCGAGCCGGACGAGACGTCCTTCGTCATGGATTTCGTCAGCAGTTCCGAGGGTCTGCAACTCAACACGGCCTTCAAGAAGATCGGTTCGCAGGAAACGCGACGCAAGATCGTGGATCTCGTCAAGACCCTCGCGGCCGAATAGCGCCGCAGCGCTACACCCCGTGGAGGGAGGGGGGCCGGTCCTAGG
>JAHDDY010000113.1 GCA_020629115.1 Paracoccaceae bacterium
GGGGTGAATCACTCCCAGGGGTGTCGTTTGCAAATGGATTTGCAAATGGCGGGCAGCTGGTCGGCGTGGCCGGCTGGTCCCTCTAGTGCGGTCGCGCCGCTTGGTATCGGCGGTGCCGCGCATCGAAAGCCTCTTCGCCTCCCTCGAGGATGCGACGAGCCCATTCGGCCACTTCCGCGTCCTCGAGTCCGCCGTATGCGAGTACTCGTCCGCGTTCCGCCTCGGCATCTAGAGCGACGAGCATCTCGGCGTCGCCGAGAATCGGAATGTTCGCGTTGTGAGTAGCAACGATCACCTGTCGACGGTGGCAGACATCGGCAAGGACACTGACGACTTCCTCGTAGATGTACCGGTTGTCAAGGTCGTCCTCTGGCTGGTCGATCAACAAGGGTTCGGTGCCACCCGCGAGGGCCAGCGCCAGAAGGGCGGTCGCACGCTGGCCAGGAGACACTTCTGAGACATCCTGCCAGTTCTCGTCTCGGTCTCGGTCGGCGAGGTTTACCTCGACGGTGATCTTGTCTGGCGTATCCGCCTCCTCGATCCTGCGGACGTCCGCAGGGCCCAATGCTGAGAGCTTCGAAGCGGTGGCTGCTGAGCAGCCGAGTGCCTCTACTTCGCTAGCGCCGCCAGAAATCGCTTGAGCGATGGCACTGGGCGAATGGGCGGCGGCCAAGCGCTTCAGCTGCTCTGACCGCACGGATTGCCCCTGCGTGGCTTGCTCGAGGATTTGGCGTAGTTCGCTCTTGTCTCCGAGTGGATCAACCCGGATCCGAACTCGACGACCCACTGCTGAGTCCAGGGCGCGAGCAGCGTCCTCGACGATGCGGGACTTGCGACGACGGATATCAGCCTGAGCATCCAGGAATCCGGTTCGCTTTCCTTTTGCCTCACCTAGCTCCGCCCGGAGATTCGGCAGACCTGCGAGCCTCGTGCGCAGCTCCTGCTGCCGGCGCTGCGAGTTGCCAAGCTCTCTTGGGTCAGGGAATCCTGCCGCGGCGAGTTGGCTCTCGATGTCGGATCGGTCGCTCTCGAACTCGGTTCGCCAGACTCCACTGGCAGCGGCAAGGGTTGCTTCTGTCGAAGCCAACGCGTCTTCAATCGTTTGGGATGTCGCCTCGACGACTGCGCCGAGTTCGGACAAGGCGTCCGTGAACTGGCTGCGGTTGGATGGAGATTCGGGAGCGGTGGGGGGCGGCATCTGATCTCGGAGCGAGCTAGCGATTGCTTCAATTGCCTTTGGCCACGCGAGCATCTCGTCGATTGCTGCGTTGGCACTGGCCAAGGTTGAGAGCTGCTCTGCGAGATCACTCACGCCCATGTCGACGGCAATGCGAAGTCGATCGTCGAGGTCGGCCAGTTCCTGCTCGTCGTCGTCGAGCCCGTCAAGCGACGCTTCCAGGGAGTCAATCTTCGAGTTGACTTGGCGCAACGTTGTGAGCGACTCACGCTCCTCGACGACGATCGCCTCCCACGCCGACCCGCTCTGAGCTGCCACGAACTCGCGCAGCACATCGTCTCTCGCAGCAAGAGTCTGCAGCTCGCGCTGGCCGAAGACTCTGATCGTCACTCGCTTCGCAACATCGAGCGAAAGGCGTTCACCGCCGCGCGTTAGAGCCGCTGGATCTCCGCTTCCGGTCCGCTTCACTTGGTAGTCGCCGTGGTCGCTGCGATAGACGACTGTTGCCTCGGCGTTGGCCTTGAAGTTCTGCTTTCGATTGCCTTCAGCATCCGGGCTTGAGTGCTCGCCGGCGTGTAGCGCGTAGCGGAGGATCTCGATCAGTGTCGACTTCCCGGTGCCTTTGCCGCCAATAACGGCGTTGAGCCCGGGACCTAACTCGACGTCAAGCCCATCGTGAAATCCGCCGGCAATCGTAACTCTCTCGATTCGCGGCCAGTCCGGTTCCGGAGATTCGATGAAGCGCACGTGCCTGGTTCGGCCCCACCTATCGCGAAGATGTTCTGGGAATCTGACGCGGGTGTCCGGCATGAGAAACGCTTGGCGAATCCCCTCCAGGGTCGGGTTCTTACCGAGCTTGAGGTACACCGCACGAGCGCCTACGTCGTCGAGAGAACGCGTGTCGCCTGAGATCATCCATGTGGGGATCAGGTCGCCAAAATCACTCGCTGGATTGCCCAGCACATCCGCCGAGCTGTTTCCCCATACGTCGTAAGCGGAGATTACTCCGGCGCGGATGACCTCGGCTCGGTTGGTGCAGACTCCGCTGCCGAAGAAGCCGATGTTCCTAGCCGTGGCATGGGGGGCGATGACGAGGGCCTTGTGTTCGCGGGCTCTCTCCGCGATTTCGATCACTTGGCCGTTGCCGACCGGGCGGGGGTCGCCGTTCGGTAGGAACGGATCTTCCCCGGGCTTCCAGAGCGTCGTCAGGAACTGTTGGGCCATCTCGAAACCGAGGTCGGTTCGATCCCAGATCGCCAACAGGTGACAGCGATTGACGCTGAATTCCATCGCTGGGAAAACGAAGACGCCGTTTGCATCGCCGGCTTCCTTCAAGACTGGATACCAGTCCACGCGATTGTGGTCCGAGACTGCGACGACGGTGACTCCTGCCTTGGCGTGCGCCTCGATCAGCCTCGTAGCGAACTCGACATTGGGCTCCCGGCCTCCAACATCGCCGTACTTATGATGCGAGTCGGCCGACGTGTGAACCTGCAGGTCGCATAGATGGAAGCGGGACGGGCCGGTCATCCGTCCACAGTAGTTGTTGTCCAGCGGCCGTCCCGACCTGGTCTTCCCCTAATGCGGCAGGATCAACCCCGCCACGCGCTCGGCGGCGTCGGACTGGAGCGGCGCTCTGACGTGGGTATAGATGTCGGCGGTGATGCGTTCGCTCGCGTGGTTGAGCCGGTCCTGCACGACCTTCATCGGCACACCGGCTTCGAGGGCGACGGTGGCCCAGCCGTGCCGAAGTGCGTGGAGGCTGATGGTGGGTAGCGGCTCGGCGGGGTGATCACGGTTGTAGCGGACCTGGGCTCGTTTGAACTCTCGGCTGAACCGTTCGGGGTGGAGGTAGTCGCCATTGGGTTGGGCGAAGACGAGGTCGCGGACGTGGTAGCCGGCGAGGTCGCAGCCGGGTTCGGGCGATGCGCATTCGTGGCTGGTGCCGGCGGCGAGGCGTTCTTGGTTCTGGATCGATCGCCAGGTCTTGAGGATGGCGAGGGTGCCTTGGTCGAGGATGATGGCGTGGTTCTCGCCGGTCTTGCCGTAGGGCTTCACGACGAGCTGGTGGTTGACGCAGGTGACGGTCCAGATGAGGGCGGCGGTGCCTTGCTCGAAGTCGATGTCTTGCCAGCGGATTCCGAGGTTGGCGCCTCGGCGGTCGCCGGATGTGGCGATGAATGCCCATGCGACCCAGTGGCGGTGGTCGGTGCTGCGGGCCCATTCGAGGAAGGTTCGGGTCTGTTCGGCGGTCCACATCGGCCGCTCGGTCTTGGCCTTCGGCTTGCGTGGGGGTGTTGCGTTGCGGGCGACGTTGTCGTTGACGAGGCCGAGTTTGACGGCGTCTTTCAGCGAGCGGCTGATGATCGTGTGGATGTAGCGGACGGTGCGGACGGCCAAGTTGCCCTGGTTCTTCGACGCGTTCTTCGAGCGGCGCACGATGGCGGCGACGGCGTCCTTCGACAGCGGCTTGTCGTCGGGGAACTCCTCGGCGATCTTGTTGGCGATGGCGGTGTAGCTGACGCCTTGCGACCTGAGGTAGGCGATGCGGGGATAGATCTTCGGGTCGTGGCGGCGGTTCGACGAGTCGTCGACACCGATCTGTTGCTTCTGGAGGTCTCGGTACAGATCGTTGAGGTGGATGGGTCCGAGCTGCTGGAGCTTGATGCCGCCGATGCGAGGCAGGATGTGGACGCGCATGTTGCGCTCGTAGGACTCGATCGTGGAGCTCTCGAGCTGGTCATCGAGCTGGGGAAGCCAGAGCCGCTCGACGTAGTCGGCGTAGCTCATCTTCGAGGGCTCGATGAAGGTGCCCTGCTCGGTGGCCGTGATCGCCTCCCGCAACGCTCGCTGGGCGTCGGACTTCGTGGCGAACCCGCTCTTCCATCGGTACTTGCCTTCGCCGGTGGCGGGGTCGGTGACGTACTGGACGTACGCCCACTTCTTGCCCCGCTTGCGGACGTGCCCGGTCGCCATGAGCTATCCCGCCGCTTCGGTGGCCGTTGGGCCACGCAACAACGACGACAGGAGCATCGGGACGGGAACGAGGAGGCGGCGGCCAAGGCGGACGCACGGGATCGTGCCGTCCTTGATGCCTTCTCTGACGGACTTCTCGGAGACTCGGAGCACGGCGGCAGCTTCGTGGGTCGTGAGGACAGCTTTGCTGCCGATGCCGAGCATGTCGGCCCACTGGTCGAGGCGCAGGTCACTTGGATGTGCGCCGGCCTGGCCGGTCGGGGCGGCCTCTCCGTCGGCGCTCATCGCCGACCGCGCATGTGGCTCACGCCAGCGGTTGCCGGCCGCCTGCCGCCGCGTGTGGCCCGTCGTTGACGTCTGTGTCCCACTCATCCTCCAGAGAATCTAGGAGAGCCCGGTGACACCGAACCCTGTCATCGGGTCGAGATGGCGCGCAGTGGGGCGCGCTGCGACCAAGCCGCATCGTGCGGCGATGTGCATGGGAAGTTGGGGCTGTTGGTTGGTCGTCGGCGGCTACGTCTATCGCTCCCGCTCGGGACCACCCATCGTTCGTTCGATGGTCTTGGCTTGGCCGGTTGCTCGTTGGATGGGTGTAGTGCCGGGGAGGGGTCCGTGTTGGGGTGTGAGGCCGTTGCGGTGGCGGTGGGTTTCGATGCGTCGTGCGGTGGTGTCCCACCGGCGCGCTGCGGCCTGGTTGGTGGGTCGTTGTCCGAGGAGGTCGGTGAGGTAGCCGGCCGGCTTGTTGATGGCGTGGTCGATGCGTGCGTGGAGGGTGCGTTGGATGCGTCGGGCGGTGTCGGTGCCGGGGGGTGTGTTGGCTTGGAGCTCGAGCAAGAGATGGAGCGGCCGGTGGTCGAGGTCGGTGGGTTGGGGTGTGTGTGGGGTGAGTTGGGTGGCGAGTGGCGGGTCGGTCTGTCGGGTGATTGAGTCGGCGAGCTGGTTCGCTGGGGTGCGTTCATCGGGTAGTGCCGGGAGTTCTCGCTCGGTGGCTTGTTCGAGGTGGTTGGTGTCGATGGTGAACAGCTGGAGGTCGTGGGTGCCGCGGGTGAGGGTGACGTACAGGCCTTCTCGGTTGGTGATGCCGGGGGCGGCGAGTCCGAGGGCGGCGGTGTAGGTGCGGCCTTCGGCTTTGTGAGAGGTGACGGCGTGGGCGGGGGAGAGGCCACCGCCTCGTCCGGGTCCGACGGGTTCGGCCACCCAGTCCCTCGGCACCGGGACGGTGCCGGTGTCGAATGTGACGGTGAGGGCGTCGTGGTCGATGGTGGTGATGGTGCCGAAGGCGCCGTTGACGAGTGGCCGCCCGCCCACCATCAGGTCCCGGTTGCCGGTTTGGGTGACGACGGGTTCGCCGATGTGGAAGTCCTCCCGTCCGATCCTCACCGGCTCCCCGAGCACACCAGTGTCTCGGAGCACGGCTTGGGCTCGGCGGTTGAGTTCGCGTCGGTCGTGGTTGCGTTCGGCGATCATCGGCGACACCCCATCGCCCCGCTCGACCGCGACCTCGCGGTGTTGCTGCCAGGCGGCGACGAGCTCGTCCAACAGCTCGTCCCATCGTTCGGTGGTGGTGAGTCGCCCGTCGACCTCGAGCTGCGATACCGCACCCCGAACGTTGCCGGTGCGGTAGGTGTCGAGTGCGTCGCGCACGGTTGCGAGGTGCGTCGGGTTCTGTCGTCGGTTCTCGGTGAGTTGCGGGGTGCGTTGTTCGAAGTCGGTTGTGATCTTGGCCCAGAGTCCGCCGGCGTCGACGGAGCGGTGCTGGTGGGGGTCGCCGATGGTGCGGAGTGTTGCTCCGGTGTTGTGGATGTGTCGGTAGAGCTGGCCGAGTTGCCGGTTCGAGATCGTCGATGCCTCGTCCACGATCACGACCGTCTGCGCGTCCAACCGGACCCGAGGTAGGTCGTGTCGCCACGCAGCGAGGAGCCCTTCGACGGTGTCGGCTTCGACGCCGAGGCTGGTTTCGAGTTGCCGTGCTGCGGCTCCGAATGGTGCGGCCCCGACGACCCGATACCCGGCGTCACTCCAGGCGTCTGCTGTGGCTCGGAGAACGGTGGTTTTGCCGGATCCGGCGAGACCGACCATGGCCTGGAACTGATCACCCGACCCCGTCAGCCGAGCAACAGCGTCCCGTTGATCGATGCCGAGCCGATGACCCAGCCGTCCCTCCAGCGCGTCCACTGCCGCCGCAACGCTGCCGGCATCCACGGTCGCCGTCGACCGGCCGATGCCGTAGGCGTGCAGATCCAAGACACGCCGCTCCAACGCCACCGCAGCAGCGGTGGTGTAGCGGGTGTGGCCGAGATGGTCGGGTTCGAGCGGGATGCCGTGCGTGTCGAGGAACCGGTCGGCCAGCTCCAGGATCCCGGCCGTGGGGACTCGTTCGCCGATCTCGTCGGCCAACCACTCGATCACCCGCCGACGGTCGAACACATGCGCCGCCTCGGTCACCCCATCCAACCCAGCCGCCCGCAACAAGACCGCGTCCGCCTCGCTGGGGGTGAGTGGTTCGAGTGGCAGGTGGTTGGTGAGCTGTGCGAGGAGAGTGGGGTTGAGGCCGTGCTCGTCGAGCCTTTGCCGCCAGGAGGTTTCGAGTGTCTCCCACTCGACGCTGTGGTCCTTGGTGGCTCGTGTGGCGAGGGCGCTGATGCGTCGCCCGAACGTGGTGTGAAGCCCATGTTCTTCGGCGTGGTCCAACAGGTCGTGCCGTCGGGTCGACATGGCTTCGATCGCTGCTGCGGGTATCCCGTCGATGTCGGCCATCGCCTGACTCACGGGCCCCCACTGGATGCCGAGCTCCCGGTTGAGTCCTCGTCGGAGTTCGGCGGCGGCGAGATGGCGGGCAGTGGGGACGTGGGCGAACAGGCCACGCCCGTCGACGGAGCGGACGGTCCCGTCGGGGGATGTGGAGAGGTTGGGGATGACGACGTGGTCGTGGAGCTGTGGCTCCAAGGCCCGGGACGTGTGGTGCCGGTACGCGGCGGCTCGGAAGCCAACGGCGTGACGAGGCACTTGCCGCTCGCGGTACCAGAACCCGTGGTCGGCGAGATACCGGATACCGGTGGTCACGGCGTGATCGATGACCGACTCGATCCGCTGCTGTGTCGCCGAGTCGGCGACCGCCCAAAGCAACGACACCGACTTCGGCACCGAGAACGTCACGTCGTAGCCGTGGACGACTCGCGCCGGCGTTCGGGCGGCGGCGAACCGGTCGACCTCCGCTTTGGTGAATCGCCACCCCCGCCCATCCCGGGTCCCATAGAGCGGTGAGGCGGGTGCCGGAACGTGATCTGGTTGTGCGTGGTGTTCGGCGGTGGCGCGGGTTTGGGCCCGCACATACGAAGGGTCGACCCCGAGCCGCTCGGCGGCTTCAACAGTGCTCAAGAGACGGTCGGGTGCGTCCGGGGTGCGTGTCGGATGCGTCGCGCGTGCGTCCGCCTGTCGTGCTGCTCTGCGGTGTGAGCCCTGTGCTGACTTGAGCGGCTGGCCGGTGTCGGGATCGAGCCCGGCGAGGAGTTGCTCGAGTTCCACCCGATCCACCGGCCCCGCTGCCTCGTCCAGGCTGAGCCATCGTCCGGACCCGGAGTCCGCGAAGTACCGGCCGATCGCATCCACCGACGCACCCTCCACCCCGACGCTGGGCTGGGTCGGCCCGCTCTCGAGGTAGGCCACGATCGAGGCGGCACCGCCTGTTGCTGAACCCAGAACAGTCACACCGACGTGCACGTCATGGAGAGATGGCGTCAGACGTCGGCGGTCGGTCCAGCTGGGTTGGCAGTCGCGTCTATGTTCAAGCTGAGGCTCCTTGCCTTGACGACCACCGTCGTCGCGGACCGCCCTCGCCGCTCTCCCACATGCACGGCGGGGACGGTGCCGCGTCTGGACTGTTCGCGAGAGAGCCCCGGCTCCCCCGAGCCGGGGCTCGCGCTTCGCCCGGCACCGCCCGGGGGGGCACGGTCGACACCGTGCGACCCCACGGTCTTGCCGTGGGAGCCCTCAAGTCCTTCTCCGGCGGGAGCCGATACAGGATCAGGCGACATGCTCGTCTCCGACAAAGGGGACGGGCGATAACCTCGGTCTGCCAGTAGTCCTGAACAGTGGCGGTGGCTCTCCCCGTATACGGGCGACCAGACCGAGTGCTCCGATTAACCCGCAACCGGCGGGAGACGACGCCGCAAACATAGGAACCGCTTGCGGCTTCGTCGCGCTCAACAAGCCGGCACGGCTGCCGACAGGGAGCGCACCAACCGACAGACCGGCCTGGCTAAGCCTGGTTGTTCTGCATCATCCGGTCCGGCCGCCAGCGGTGGAGCACAAGACTGTTGGCGAGCCGGACCGATCGTTCGCACCGGTTCCCGCCGAGCGGGTGTTGAGACCGCAGCCCGGGGCGACGGGCTGCGTCTCTTCGCGTTCATTCCTCGAGCGGCCACCAGGCACGCGACCCGGTCAGGTCACGGGAACGCATCTTGCGTTCCCAGGTGCAGCCCTGACCGCTTCGGCCTTGGCCGGGGTCGATGAGGTAGTGCAGGCGCCGGTCGATCCCAGACATCACGGGCTCGAGCCACACCACCCAGCGTCTCGCCGTCGTGGTTCACCTCGATCCGGTCACCAGCGTTCACAACACGACAATCGGCACCTCGCCGAGAGCTGTTGAGCCCCGACCTCGCATCGCACGACCCGGGCGGCGCCGCGTCACCTCGCCTCGGTCTTCCCCGGTTCTTGAGTCGAGTGCGGTTGACCCCGTGGGACCCTGCTACTGGGATCACCCCTCGTGCGCGCCGAGCAGCTGAGGGATGCTCCGAGGACTTCACGTAAGCCCTGGGACGGACGTTTCCCCCTGCTTGCAGCGCGTCGGGGCTGGCGGCCTAGTGGGAGCGGAACTCGGGCAGATTCGCCGGTTTCGCAACCTTGCTGACTGACCCGGTTGAGGGCGCCGTGAGACTCAAGCGAGCCGTCAACGAGTTCGGCTTGAGCCGAACGATTGATCGTGGCTTGGGCGGGGTCAGTCAGGCGCCGAATCGCAGGCTTCGGCTAGTTGTCGAGCCAGGTCACGAGGTCAAGCGTCTCCCGGTATGCGAACGCGATGAAGACAAGCGTCAACCAGAGAGTGGCGAGGGCAGCAAGCGTCCGTCGTCGTTGATTTCTAGGTTCTGTCCTGGTTCGCGTCGCCAGAGCGAGGGCGGAGACGGAGACCAGAGCGAGGATCAACGTCCATGATGGCGTTGTGTGGTGCTTGAGGCCGGCTGTGTCGAATGCCGCACTCAGTTCGGGCAAGGCCGAAAAATGATCGTCGCTTGAGACCGGCCGGCCGAGCACCGCACTCTCGCGTTCGAGGAGAGCCTTTGCCGCCCGAAGCTGTCCCAGCGCGACAGCTGCCCAGGTCGACACTGCGAGACACCAAAGGCCGACAAGGAACTTGGCCGCCTTCGAACTCGACTTGCCGCGCTCGCGGAGATGGCTCGGTGCGCCTGCTGTAGCGACCATGCGCCAAGCATGGCGCACTCTGCCGGGCGCGGCAATGGAGAGGCTCTGTGCGCGGAGCGATCACGCGGGGCGACGCACCCCGCACCTCCCAACGGGAGGTGCAACTGTGTATCCCTCGGATCGCTGATCGAGAGATGCGTCCGGAGGTGCGTTACTCACTCGGCGCAGTGAACCGCTTGCGGTGACGCCGGAGGCGGCGCCGACGAACGCTCAGCGTTCGTCGCCGAGCTTGCCGGTTCCGGCGAGCGTCATCACGCTCGCTGTCGGTCCAGCCGGACCTGCCGTTGTGTCTCCACGTTTTCCTGAGTCGCGGGAGATGGTGAGGCACA
>JAHDDY010000277.1 GCA_020629115.1 Paracoccaceae bacterium
AGCCTTCAACTCCGCCTCCCCCACATCCTCCCACCGCACCAGCTCATGATACCGCCCGTTCTCCCAATCATCCAGGTCGATGGTATAGAGCTCGCTGGCCGGATGGCCGGAGGGGCCACCGGGTAGCGCGCCCCAGGCGCGGGGATTGGGGCCGAGCTCCACGACCATCCGCCAGCTGGCGCCGTGGCCGGCGCTCAGCGCCCGGGGAGAGTAGCGGCTACCGCCGGTTTTGATCAAACCCGAGCCAAAGCCGGGGATTTGCCCGAGGTGATTGACGTGGGAGTTACGCATCTCGGCCCAGGTTTCGGGGAGCTCACCGTCTAGCTCTTCGAGGATCTCGTCGAAGGCGCGTTGCGTGAGGGTGGCCACCGTCTCGCGGAAGTTGGCGGTACTGTCGATGTCGAAGATGGGGTGCGTCGGCTTTTCGCGTACCAGGTCGTTCCATTTCCAGAGCTCGGGGCGGACGTAGCCGGAGTCGCGGGGAATCTCGTCGAAGGTGAAAGAATAGACCTTACGCCACCACAGCTCGAAGAGGCTGGCGGCGCGGCTGTCGCCCTCGCAGTTGTAGTCCCATTCGGAGATGAGGCGGAGAAGCGCCCGGCCGTCGCTGTCCAGTGCTCCGCGCTTGATTCTGGCGATGAGCAGCGGGGTAAGTTCTTCGGCGAAGAGCGAGTGGCTACTGAGTTGGAGCTCCTTCATCGTTCGCTGGTTCATCACCTCATGGTGATCGAGGTAGCGGTTGATGAAGCGGCCGCGGTATTCGTCGAAGCCGCCGAGGTAAGGGTAGGGGTAGTTGGGGCCGGTAGTGACCTGGTTGGCGGAGGAGACGTAGCCCCGGGCGGGGTTTTTGTGTTCCGGGCGGGCGTCGAAGGGAATGGTACCGGACCAATTGTTGGCGCTCAGGTTGCCGGGGACGGGCGTAGACCCGTCGCCAAGGGCGCGAATGGGGAAGAAACCGTTGGGGAGGATGCCGATGTCGCCCTCTTTATGGGCGAAGAGGAAATTCTGCGCGGGGCCAACGTAGCCGCGCAGCGCCTGCTTATAGTCCTCATAGCTGCTGGCGCTCATCAGCCCCAGAAAGGTGCCGACGATGGTGTGCGGGCGGAATTCTTTGCCGGGCGTATCGTGGCCCAGCCAGCGCATGGCGTGGTCAGCGTAAGGGCCATCGGTGTAAGGGACGGGACCGAAGACCGTCCAGGGGGTTTCGATGATCTCCGGGGACTGGCCCTTGACGAACACGGTGTCTTTAACCATCCTTGCACCTGCGGCCGCGCC
>JAHDDY010000278.1 GCA_020629115.1 Paracoccaceae bacterium
GGCAGGCCGTTCAGCTCGGCGGATTTGGCCAGCCCCCAACCGCCACCGCGCATCAGTTCCGCGATATCGGCCTCCGACAGGCTGGCGATCCGGCGGGTCTCCTGTCCGGCATAGGGCGAATGATGAGCCGTCTCGGTCGCGGCGATGGCGGGGATGAGAATGCCGACGACCGAAAGCGCGGCGGCGATGCGCAGACCCGTGTTCATGGATGTGTTCCTCCGTCGATCCATCGTTCCGGCAAGGACTATATCGCTCATGCGGCAAGATCGGGACACGGGTGTTTGTGAAATGCTACCCCTCCGGCGCGTCGATCAGGCTCAGTTCGACGGACTGGCCGACGGCGAGGGATGCACCGCCCTCGACGGCGAAGCGTACCGTACGCGTCCGGGTCAAGGGGTTCTCTACCGGGATGACCGCCCGGACCCGTGCCGTCACGGGCAGGCCGTCGCGCGTCTGCGCCTCGATCCGCTGGCCTTCGCGCAGCATACCAATCATGCTGGTCGGCACATCGGCCTCGATCTCCAGCGCATCCATGTTGACGAGCGCGAACATCCGGCGGCCCGGCGTGACGAAATCGCCCGCGTCGACATCGCGCGACGTCACCACGGCATCGTAGGGGGCCAGCACCTTCGACCGCTCGATATCGACCAGCAGCCTGGCCGCCTGTGCTCTCGCCTGCTCGAACTGCGCCCGGGCGACCGTGATCTCCGCATTGAGACGGGCGACATCGGCCTGCGAGTCCTCCAGTCTCGCGGCGTTGAACGCCGCGCTGCCGCGTAGTTCTCCCTGACGCCGCAGGTTGGCGCGCTCGACGTCCAGCGCGGCCCGGCGCACGCCGATCTGCGCCTCGGCAACGGATATCCGCGCCCGTGCCGTCTCCAGATCCGCGCGGCGATCGGCGATATCGAGTTGCGCAAGCGGCTGCCCCGCCCGAACCCGGTTCCCCGCCACAACGAGCACCGCAGCGACCGGCGCGGAGATGGCGGCGGCAAGAATGCCGCCCTGTCGCGGAACGACTTCGCCGATGACCGACAGGGCGCGACGCTCCTGCGCAGCGGCCTCGACGGGTGGCAAGGGAAAACCCGTCGCCATGGAGACAGCGAGCATCGCGGAGCAAAGGGAAGCCGTCAGAACAGTCTTCAAACCAGGGGTCATCTCGCACTCGACTCGTTTCGGGAAAGAACGATCATGCAGTCATCATCGTCTCGATCGAAGCGGATTCTACGAAATCGGCGCCCTTAAAGCGATCCTTCGCTAGGCCATACTGAAAACGAT
>JAHDDY010000114.1 GCA_020629115.1 Paracoccaceae bacterium
TCCAGTGGCGCACCAGTTCGTCGAGCGGCGGGCTCGGCGTCGCCTCGAGCGCCTCGGCGAGTCGGAGATGGGTACGGAGCGTCCTGGCCCGGCCGAGGCGGCTGGCGAGTGCGTTGCGGACGATGTCGTGTGCGAAGACGAAGCGTGCGTCCCGCCCGGTCTCGCGGCAGAGCGCCGCCTCGACGGCGACCTCGAGTAGGTCGAGTGCGTCGTCGGGGTCGACCCGGGCGGCGCCGGCGACGATGTCGACGTCGAACGACGGCCCGGCGATCGCCGCTGCGGAGAGAAGCTGGAGGGCCTCGCTCCCGAGCCCTTCCACCCGCCGCACGACCAGGTCGCGCACCGTGGGTGGAACGGCGACGGCGTGGGCGGCGTTCTCCGCTGGCGCCGCCGGGCCGAAGGCGTCGGACGTCACGAGCAGGTGGCGCAACACCTCGCCGACGTAGAACGGGCTGCCGGCACAGTCGTCGTGGATCCGGCGCGTGAGGTCGACTTCGGCAGGAGACAGCGGCCGCCCGGCCTGGTCGGCGGCGAGCTCGGCGACGTCCGACGCCGTGAGGGCGCCGAGATCGAGCTGCTGCAGCGAGGCCTGCACCGTCGGATCGGCCACGAGCGTCGAGACGGGATGGGCGGCGCCGATCTCGTTCGCCCGGAAGCCGACGACGACGTGGATGCGGCTGGCGGTCAGTCCGCCGACGACGGCCTCGAGGAGTTGGACGGTCGACCCCTTGGCCCAATGGAGGTCATCGAGGGCGAGGAGCACGGGTCGCTGCGCCGCCAGCCGTTCGAGCGTGGCCGTCGCCGCAGCGAACAGGTCTCGTCGGTCGACGGTCGCGTCGTCGTCCCGGCCCAGTGCGAAGAGGCGGGCGAGGGGACCGGCCCCGTCGACGGCGGCCGCCACCTCGTCGTCGATGAGTGCAGCGGGTCGGAGCGCGTCGGCCATCGCCTGATACGGGACGTCGAGTTCGGGGTCACTGGCGCCGTGGAGCACGATCGCGCCGTCGCGCTGGCAACGTCGGGCGACATCGGCGATGAGCCGGCTCTTCCCCGAGCCCGCCTCGCCGCGGAGCGCGCCGATGACCAGTCGCCCGGTGCGGGCCTCGCTCCATTGGGTGGCGAGCGTGGCGAGCACCGCCGATCGACCGACGAGTGGCAGGGACGAGTCGTCCCGGAGCTCCTTCGGCAGGTCGAGCAGACCCCGGTCGAGGTCGGTGGGACGGATGCTGCAGACGGACACCGGGGCGGGAAACCCCTTGAGCTCCATCGAGCCACGTTCGACGACCTCGGCGGCCTCGACGTCTCGCGCCAGCGTTGCGACGAGGGAGGTCGCCAGCACCGACCCGGGGTCGGCGAGGGACTCGAGTCGCGCGGCCTCGACGACGGCATCGCCGATGTGACGGGGTCCCTCCGAGATCACCTCGCCGACGGCGAGCCCGATGCGGAGCACGATCGGGACCGTCGTATCCGCCCGTCGAGCGTGGTCATCGAACGCACGCAGCAAGCCGAGTCCGGCAGCGACCCCGAGTGATGCCGTGGGGAACAGGGCCATGACCCCGTCGCCGTTGGTGTCGACGACGGTGCCCTGGTGGTCGCCCATCACGCTCGCGACGACGTCGTCGTGGCGCCGACGGGCGTCGGCGGCAGCGGTCGGCCCGTGGGCGGCCATGGCTGCGGTCGATCCGGCGATGTCGGTGAACATCACACAGGCCAACCGGGATGCGGTGGTCGGTGAGTGGCTCATCGACGGCGACTCTCCCACGCGGCAACGCGACGCAAAAGTGTGGCCGGTGAGTATTCGAACTCTCGCGTGACGCCCGCCA
The DNA here is from genome assembly GCA_020629115.1 of Paracoccaceae bacterium. Classification (GTDB taxonomy): domain Bacteria; phylum Pseudomonadota; class Alphaproteobacteria; order Rhodobacterales; family Rhodobacteraceae; genus JAHDDY01. Next base: position 1,821 of record JAHDDY010000114.1, read on the forward strand.
CTCAGTCGCCACTCAGTGGAGGCTCAGCCCCTTGATCGAAAGTGGTTCTCGAGCGATCACGCAACAAGGGAGTCACCACATGAGCACCTCGTTCCACCCCCGCAACCGTTTCGAGTCCTTCCGTCGTCAGGGCGATCGGCCCCGATTCGACCAGCTCGACCACCGGGCCGCCACCGGCCCCGGCCTCCAGGTCCACATCGATCACGGGAAGCTCTGGCGCAACGTCTCGGGCAGCTGATCGGCGTGATCGCGGCCACCGGCCCCGGTGCCCGCACTCGGCCGCCCGGTCGGCGCGGCGTCGTGCACTTCCTCCAAGGTGTCGCGGCGCCGGCCGGGAGGCTGATCGTTTCCATCCCCAACACTAGGGTTGACGTGTGGTCGAACGCTGGGAGCTCCTGGGCGACGTTCGGGTCGAGCTCCACGGTCGGCCCGTGGCCGTCAAGGGAACACGACCACGAGCGGTGCTCGTGCTCCTCATGCTCCGTGCCGGCGAGATCGTCCCGTTCGAGCAGATCATCGACGACCTGTGGCCCGACGATCCGCCGGCCACGGCACGCAACAGCCTCCAGCGCTTCGTGGCCGACGTCCGAGCCGCCCTCGGCCCGGATCGTTCGCGCCTCGTCACCGTCTCCGACGGCTATCGCCTGGAGGTCGACGAGGTCGACCTGCTCCGGATCCGGGCCGACTGGCGAGACCTGTCGGAGCGGACCGACCTCGACCCACCCACGCGGTTCGAGCGCATGCAGACACTGATCGATCGGGCCGCACCCGAGCTCGCACCCGGCATCGAGCTCGCCTCACTCGCCGGGGCCCGGCAACACAAACGGGCGATCCGCCTCGATGCCGTACGTCGAGCGTGCGACGTCGCCGTCGAGCACGCGCTGCCGGTCGCCGCCGTGCTCGAGCGCTGGCACGTCGAGGAGCCCCTCGACGAGCACCTCGCCGCCGCCACGATGCGGGTCGTGGCCGGTGCCGGCCGTCAGGCCGACGCACTCGCGATCGGTCGTGCCGTGCGCGAGCGCCTGCTCGACGAGCTCGGGGTGGATCCCTCGGAGGAGTTCGCAGCCGCCGAGCTCGCCGTGCTCCAGCAGGATCTCCCGCGGTCACCGGTGTCGGCGGCGTCCGCAGCGCCGGCCGTCGAGGAGACCGCCGCCCCGTCGACGCCACGGGCCTCGGGACTCGTGGGCCGCGATGAACTGCTCGCCGAGCTCGGCGACCATCTCGGGACGGCGCGGTTGGTGACCCTCGCCGGTCCGGGCGGCGCGGGCAAGACGGCACTCGCCACCGCCCACGTGGCGACGCTCGCCCCCTCGGCCGCCGTCGTCCTCCTCGCCGACCTGACGACCGAGCGGGTGATGCTCGAGTCGGTCGCCGCGGCGGTGGGGTTGGTCGTCGACATCGACGACCTCCCGACGCTGCGCAGCGAGCTCGCCCGACGGCTGGCCGGCCGCGAGGTGGTGACGGTGCTCGACAACGCCGAACACCTCGCCGATCCCGTGGCGGCGCTCGTCGCCGCGGTGCTGGCGACGCCCGGTCCGGGGCGCCTGATCGTGACGTCGCGCGAGCAACTCCGGCTGGCGGGGGAGCAGATCCTCCATGTGGCGCCGCTGGCCCTGCCCGAGGCCGGCCAGCCCAGCGGCGAGTCGCCGGCCGTGCGCCTCTTCGCCCGTCGGGGTGCTGGGGTGTCGGGTCAGAGCGAGGAACACCTGATCGAGGATCCGCACGTCCCAGCGATCTGCCGGGCGGTCGACGGTCTCCCGCTCGGCCTCGAGCTCGCCGCCGCCCGACTCAGCACCCTGAGTCCCGCCGAGCTCGCCGCACGGATGGAGGCGCCGCTCGCCGGCACCGGTGCACGGCGCGGGTCCGATCGCCAGCGATCACTCACGGCCCTGCTCGACTGGTCGTGGGATCTGCTCGACGAGGACGAGCAGCGCCTGCTCGGGATGTTGAGCCAGTTCCGAGGCTGGTCGATGTCGGCGGTCGAGGCCGTCGGCCCGGTCGGCGGTGTCGAGCTCCTCGAGTCGTTGGTGTCCAAGTCACTCGTGCAACGGGCCGCCACCGACGGTCCCGCACGGTTCCAGATGCTCGAGGTCGTCCGGGCCTACTGCGAGCAGAAGATCGGCAAGCTGCTCGTGCACCAGGCACGGCGGTCGCAGGCGTTCTGGATGCTCGAGCGGGCCCGCCGCTGGACCGAGGCCGAGTCGCTCTCGTCCGCCGACGCACACGACGACCTCGCAACCGACCTCCCGAACCTGCTGTTCGCACTCGACTGGTTCGAGGAGCACGGCTGCCGGCGGGACCTGCTCGATCTCGTCGCACGGGCCGGTGGGGTGTTCATGCACCGGGGTCCGGTGATGGAGGGCGCTGCCCGAGCGCGGGCGACGGAGGCGCTGATGGCGACGGCCTGTCCGGTGCACGACCTCGTCCACGACGATCCGGTCGGGCGGGATCGACGCGGCTTCTTCCTGGCGAGCTTCGCCGGGATGTCGCTGTCGGCGGGTGACACCTCGACGAGCTTCCGCGTCCGGATCGGCGCGAGCGAGCTCGTCGGTGCCGAGCCGTACGACTGGGCGGTCGACGCACTCGGCATCCTCGGTGTCGGCTACGAGATGGGACGCCCCGACGGTGCCGGTCTCTCGTTGATCGAGCGGGCGGCGGCGCTCGCTCCCGCGACGAGGAGTGCGGATCTCAACACCGCACTCGCCTCGACGTGTCTCGCCCAGTCGTTCCTGATGCGTCGGCGCTACCGGGACGCCGTCCCGGCGTTCGCCCGAGCCGCGGCGGCCGAGCGGGCACGGGGCCGCGTCCTCCTGCAGGCCGAGACCGGTCAGCTCGGGGCGCTCCACCTGCTCGGCGATCACGACGCCGCCGCGTCGCTCGCGGCGTCGACCCGGTCGAAGGTCGGGACGGACTCCTGGCACTACCTGATCGACGTGCTCCGGGCCATCGCCCTCGCGCCAGGCGACCCCGTCCTCGCGGCCGACGTGCTCGACACCGTGCTCGGTGTGCACCCGGGTGACGAGTTGCCGGGACGGACCGGCGACATCGCCGTGGCCTCTGGCGTGCTCGCCCGGCTCGCCGGACGGGACGAGACCGGGTTCGAGCTGCTCCGCAGCGGCATGGGCCGACTCCCGATCATCTCGGCTCTCCAGGCCGAGTACCTCCTCGACGAACCACGCCGGCCCATGGCCGACGACGCCTGGAGTGATCACTGGGAGGCGACGGTCGTCGCCGCCTATCAGGCCCAGCTCGAACAACCCGACGGCTGGGTGCAGGAACAGATCCTCCCCGGGCGGGTCCGCTCCCAGCTCGAGCAGCTGCGACTCGACGACGACCGCGAAACGGAGACCACGTGACCACGTCCGACACCACCAGCGCGACCACCGACTACGGGCCGGCCATGCGGGCCTTCCTCGCCGGCCGCCGACCGACGGGCTTCAAACAGCGGGTGCTGCTGCTCGCGCTGCGGTGGTTCGCCCGTGGTGAGGTCGATCCGCAGCGGGCCGCCGTCTTCGGCCTCCTGTTGGGGCCGATGCTCCTCGACACCGGGCCCGACGTCGGGGTCGAGACCTTCGAGTTCCCGAAGGATCATCGGATGGCGCTCGGACTGCCGAGTGGCTGGTTCTTCCTCGTGTCGTTCCTCGACGTGCTCGGACCCGATCCGGACGGCGACGAACCGATCGGCACGATCGCCCTCGTCGCCGTCATGATGCGGACCTGGGTCGTCGATCGGGCCACGGGGGTCTCCACGGCCGGCGCGGAGCAGGCCGAGCGGTTCATCCAGGTGCTCGATGGCACCACGGCGGCGACGATTCTCGTGGGCGACACCGCCGTCCGCGAGACCGGTCCGCCCGACCCGCGCGGCGGGCTCGACGCCGGCGTCCACTTCCCGGAGACGTCGTTCCTGACGGTCGCCGGTGGCCTGACCTACGACGGACCGACCTGGGACCACGAGTCGAACGCTCCCGACACCGCGGTCGAGACGATGCTGCCGCTGACGTCGATCTACGGCGCCGACGGCGCACCCTTCGGCTTCGAGCTGAGGTACGAGCAGCAGGCGGATGGCCACGAGGCCACGTACTTCACGGAGGGCGACCGCGGGTTCGCGCCGCTGCCGAGCATGAAGGTCGACTACGAGTACTACTCGGTCGCCCAGATCCCGACGTCCGGCCACTTCACGCACGAGGGCACGCGCTACGACGTGCGGGGCTCGTCGTGGTTCGATCACCAGTTCGGGAGTCGGCACCGCCTCGGCCACCAGACCGTCGCCTTCCACCAGCCGAAGCAGTTCGGCGGGTGGTGCTGGATCTTCCAGCACCTCGACAACGGCGACGCCTTCACGTTCGACGCTTTCCACCCGCCGACACCGTGGTGGAAGCGGTCGATCGGACCCGGCCCGTTCCAGGGGTTCGGCAAGTACATCCACAAGGGCACGGGGGAGGCGATCCCCTTCGTCGGCACGGTGACGTTCACCGACTTCTCCGCCAGCCCTCGCACGGGTGCCGAGTACCCGATCCGCTGGGCCCTCGACCTGCACGAGGCCGAGTGGACCGGCGAGCCGGGAACCGCGGCACCGGGCGAGGCGCCCACACTGGCGCCTACCGGGAAGCCCGACGGGCGTCGGCTCCACCTGGAACTCCGCACCATCCACGACGACCAGACCGGCCTGTTCGCGAACCTCACCGAGTTCTGGGAGGGCGGCACCGTGATTCACGACGGTGCACTCGTCGCGCACGACGGCACGACGCTCGAGACGCTCCGTGGTCGGGGCTTCTGCGAGGGAGTCGGATTCGAGCACCCGCTCCATTTCCTCTGGCGGATCCTCCGGTTCCTGATGCGGTGAGGCTGAACCCCTGAGCCGGAGATCCGGGGCGCTCAGCCCCGGGTCTCGAGCTCGCAGCGGAGCTGATCGGCAGCGCGTCGGGCGAAGGGGATGGGCATCCGAACCGCCACGTCGTCGTTGCGTTGCAGGTAGGCATCGACGAGGTCGTGGCGCCCCATGGCGCCGGCGAGGTACGCCAGACTGAGTGAGACCGGCGCCCAGACGTAGCTCCCGGAAGAGCCGATCCCGAAGTGCTCCTCGAACGGGGCGAGCTCGTCGAGGACCGGGGCCGCCAAGTCGGCACGGCCGGTCGCCCACACCGCCTCCGCGTACACCTGCAGTGAGGGCAGCCACAGGTAGTCGACGTTGGGTCGGGGGTCGACGGCCTCCAGCCGGTCGGTGGCGGCGTCGACGTCTCCCGACGCAGCGAGCGCCAGCGCCACGCTGGCCCCGTAGATCGCGAACTGGTGCCCCGTCGCCTCGTCGGCCGCCTGGAGTGGTTCGAGGACCTCCGCGAAGCGCCCCTGGTTGTGGCGCAGCACCGCCAGCTGGCCGATCCGGGCCCCGAGCGCGTCGGCGAAGCTCTCCCGGCCCATCTCGTAGACGGTCTCGATGCCGGACGACGGATCCTGTGCCTCGGCCGCGATGTCGAGACCGAGCGTCGCTCGACGGACGAGGTACTCGAACCAGAAGGTGCCGGTGGCGCTGGCGACGTGGGCGAGGTCGGCGAGCTCGGATCGGGCGCCTTCCGTCCGACCCGACTCGAATCGGGCCAGGTGGGTGAAGAAGCGACCGAGGAACGTGGCGGTCGTGCTCTCGGCCCGGAGCCCGAGCTCGACGAGCTGGGCGGCGATGTCGAGGCGTCGCTGGATGTGGTGTGGTGCCCAATGGACGTGGTGGAGCGCACTCAGTGCGGCGATCTGGAGATCGGGGTCCCGATGGTGACGGGCGAGATCCCAGGCCGTCTCCGCGAGTTCGACACGCCGTGCCGGGGTGTGGGCGAAGGGTGACACCGTCGCCATGGCGGCGTTGACCCGGACGCGCCGGGGATCGTCCTCCGCGAGCAGCGCAAGGGCGTCCTCACCGAGCCCGATGACGCGTTCTTCGGTCCGGAGGGCGTCGACCCACCATCCGCCTGGGCGGAGGAACGCGATCGTCGCATCGGCGATCCGCTGCCCGTCTCCGACGGAACGGGCGATCCGTCCGGCACGAGCTGCGGCATCCCGATACGACGGATCGCCGATCTCGCGGAGGGCGAGGGCGTAGGCGAGCCACGCGTCGGCGAGCGCCGGGGCGGTCTCGACACGAGCCTCGAGGAAGTCGAGGATCCGGCGCCGCCGGTCCACGGCGGACTCCCAGGCCAACGCCCGCTCGTCCCGCGTCGCGGCGACGGCCAGATGGTGCACGGCCCGATCGGGATTCGTCCCGGCCTCGATCCAGTGGCGTGCCAGCTCGTCGGGCGACACATCGGAGCGACGTTCGAGTGCCTCGGCGAGGCCCCGGTGGATCCGAGCGGTCCGAGCCCGACTGAGCGGTGCGGCGAGTGCCTGCCGGATGATGTCGTGGGAGAAGGCGAGTCGCCGTCCGTCGAGCAGCTCCTCACAGAGCGCCGCACGCACGGCGGCTTCGGCGATGTCGAGCGCATCGAGGGCGTCGAGGCCGATCGCTTCGGCGGCGATCTCGGCGTCGAAGGTCGGCCCGGCGACGGCACCGGCACCGAGGAGCCGGATCGCGTCGGGTCCGAGCGCGGCGACACGTCGCTGGATCAGATCGCGGACGGTCGGGGGCACCTGCAGCACGTCGAGGTCGGCGGTGTCCGCCTCGGGACGTGGTCCGGCGAACGCCTCTCCGCGGCGCGCGAGATCACGGAGCACCTCGCTCGCGTAGAACGGATTGCCACCGCAGTCCGATCGGACCCGGAGCGCGAGACGGACTTCCGAGGCGTCGAGTCCGCGGCCGGCCACGGTCGACGCGAGCTCGAGCACGTCGTCATCGGTCAGTGGGGCGAGACGTATCGCCGTGCTCAGGCCAGCGGACCGAGCCGACGTCAGGACGTCGAACACGGGGTGGTCCGTGGGCATCTCGTCCTCCCGCATCGTCATGACGATGAGCAGGCGGGTGTCGGCGGCGGCCCGGACGATGGCACCGAGCAGCGACGCGGTGGAGGCCTGGGCCCAGTGCATGTCGTCGAGGAGCAGCAGCGTGGGGCGGCGATCGGCGAGGCGGCGGAACAGGCCGGCGACCGCGCCGAACAACTCGCTCCGCTCCATCGGACCGACGTCGGCGGTGTCGGTCGTCGGGAAGAGTCGACTCAGGGGGGTCGACGAGCCGTCCGTGTGGATCGCGGCCCCCAGAGCGTCGTCGATCGGCGCAGCCGGCCGCACTGCCGCGGCGATCGCCTGGTACGGCAGATCGAGCTCGGGGTCGGGTGATCCACCGAGCACGATGGCCCCGGTGGCGTGGCACTCACGTGCGAACTCGCCGAGAAGCGTGCTCTTGCCGGCACCGCTCGGGCCGGTGAGGGTCACGACCGCGGCGCCTTCGGTGTCGAGCGCATCGAAGCGCCGGCGGAGAGCATCGAGCGATCGCTCGCTGCCGACGATCGGCATGGACGGAACACTGCGGGCCGAGCGGGGGAGCGGCACGGGGCCGCCCGACTCGATGGCGATCACGGTGTGGACGGGTCTCGGTCCCGGGAACCCGGCCAGCTCGACGAGCATCGGTGGACCGAACTCGCTGTCGGCGACGTCGCGGACGAGGGCCCGGACGGCGCTGGAGGTGAGTGTCGTGCCCGGCTCGGCCAAGGGTTCGAGCCGGGCGGCTTCGGCGATCGCATCACCGTCGCGGCGGGTCCCGTCCGGCAGGACCTCGCCGACGCTCACGCCGATCCGCACGTCGATGGGTGCGACGGTTCCGGCCCGGCGGGCGTGGTCGCGGAGTGCGAGATGGATGGCCGACGCGGCTCGGACAGTCGCCGAGGCACTCGGGAAGAGGGCGACGACGCCGTCGCCGTTCGTCTCGACGATCCAGCCACCGTGCTCCTCGATCCGGCCCGTGAGCAGCTGGTCGTGAACCCGCCGCAACGCAGCCGTGACCGCGGGGCCGTGCGTGGTGAGCGTCCGCGTCGATGCGACCATGTCGGTCACCATCACGGCCAGGAGCCGCCGGCTCGCGTCGTCGCCGGGCACGGCAGGGTCGGGCAAGGTTCAGGTCAGGCGGTAGAAGCGGACGGCGGTGTCGCGCCACAGCGCCGCCTGCGCCGCATCGTCGAGCG
>JAHDDY010000279.1 GCA_020629115.1 Paracoccaceae bacterium
GCATCGTCTTCCCAAACGAACCAGTCCCACCCGTGATTAATACGATCTCGTTCAATGACGTGCCCGTGCTACTCTTGAGGCCCGACCTGCCGGTCACGAGGCCCTGATACTGCAACCCAAGAAGCGATCTTCGAACCGTGCCGATCTTTTCGAGGCCCGGATGCCGGTTGTCTACGCGACAATTGCCTTTTCGGCAAGCCGCGCGTCGATCGCGGGAGTTCGAGCGCACCCCCGCGATCCCGTCTCCGTACGTCCTATCCGGCGACGCTTGCGGAGCGTTCCGGACCCTGCCATCCTGGCGCGCGGAGCGGGGACAGGGAGGGAGCGGGAGCATGATACGGGCGCGGTCGTCTTCGTCGGCATACTGGCCCTCGCCATCGGCTTCGACCTGTACGACGCCCGGCGCAAGGATCGTCGGCGGCGCTCGCTGCGGCACGATCCCGGTACGAACGTCTACATCTGGACCGACTACGACGGCCACGCATCCCGACGGCCCGGGCGGGGCGTGGTCGTCGCACGGGTCGGACGGCGGGTTCGACGGCGGCGGCGGCGGGGACTGACCGCCCCCGCTGGTCAGCGCGCGTAGTCCATCACCAGCACCCGCGTCGTCTCCGGCATGTCGCCCCGGCCCAGCGTGACCTCGTGGGCGCAGGCGAAATCGACCGCCTCCTCCTCGAAATGCGCGAGAAAGCTCTCGATCCACAGCGTGTCGCGCGGGCGGTAGGTGAGGGTGCGGAAATGCATGGGGATGACGAGCTTCGGCTTCGCCCGCCGGATCGTCGCCATCAGGTCGGGCAGCGCGATGGTCGGGGGTCCGCCCGCCAGCGCGAAGAGGATGTCCACATCCGCGAAGAAATCCTGCTGCGCCCCGGTCAGCGGATTGCCCACGTCGCCCATATGCGCGAGGGACAGGCCGTCCATCTCCCAGCGGTACATCCCGTTCTGGCCCGGCACCGCGCGGCCCGGATGCCGGTCCCATTCCGCCGCCTCGATGGCCCGCACCGTCAGGCCCGCCGCCCGCGCCGTGCCCCCGCCCTGCGCCACCGCCAGCGCGTTCAGCACCGTGGGGTCGCCGGCGACGAGGTCCGCGCGGCAATGTGCGCTGTCGTCGTCCGACGAGATCAGCACCAGCTCCGCCGGGTCGGGGATGGGCGCGTAGCCCACCCCCTCGGGCGTGTACGGATCGGTGATCGTGACCGGCCCCTCCTCGGGGACGATGCGAAAGGCGGCGTGGCCGTACCACTTGAT
>JAHDDY010000280.1 GCA_020629115.1 Paracoccaceae bacterium
GTGCAGAGCGACACCACGTCGGGCGCGACCCAGTTCGACAACAGCGACAACGCGGTCATCACGAACAACCTGATCGCGGGCAATGCGGACGACGCGAACGATACAGGCTTTCTGATGACCGCGTCGAGCGGGGCGACCATCACCGGCAACGTCTTCGGCCTGCGCGCGGATGGCGGTGCGGCCCTGCCCAACAGCACGACCGGCATCGGCCTGTACGCCGTCACCGCCTCCACCATCGGCGGCACGACGGCGGCGACGCGCAACGTCATCTCCGGCAACGGGGGGGCGGGTCTCTACATCGACCCCGCCTCGTCGAACATCGCCGTCACGGGCAACCGTATCGGCACCGACTGGTCCGGCACGTCCGCCTTCGGCAACGGCAGTTCGGGAATCCAGGTGCAAGGCTCGTCCGTCACGCTCACGGGGAACGTCATCGCGGGGAACGTGTCCGACGGCATCTTCCTCAACGACGCGACGGGCACCACGATCCTCGGCAACCGCATCGGCGTGAACGCGGCGGGGACGGCGGGGCTGGGCGGCGGCGGGACCGGCATCCGGATTGGGAACGGCACGACGAACGCGACGGTCGGCGACGGCACGGCGGCGGGGCGCAACGTCATCGCGGGCAACCTGGGCGGGCGTCAGATCCATTTCGACGGTGCCGTCTCCCCCGGCTTTTCGATCGTCGGCAACTACATCGGCACCGACGCGACCGGCAACATCGCGCTGGTCAACGGCGACGGAAGCGGGCTGGAGGATGCGATCCAGTTCGGCAGCGCCGCCACCTCCGGTCTCATTGCGGACAACGTGATCGGCGGTCATGCCGACACGGGCATCGAGATGTTCCAGGGATCGTCGAACACGACGATCCGGGGCAATTCCTTCGATGTGGGCGCGGACGGCCTTTCCGACATCTCCGCGCCTTCGGGGGCGGGGTTCACGGCGGGGCTGTTCCTGCGCGGGACGAACGACAACCTGACGATCGGTGGCACGGGGGCGGGCGAGGGCAACCTGTTCGCCAACGGCACCGGCTACGGCATCCGCACGGCGGGCAACGCGACCGACACCGTCTTGGTTACCGGCAACACGATCCGCGACAATCCCCTCGCCGGTATCTTCGTCCAGACCGGCGCGGTGGCGATCCATTCCAACAGCATCCACGCCAACGGCGGCCTCGGGATCGCGCTCGGTACGGCGGGCGTCCTCGCCAACGATGCGGGCGACGGGGATACCGGGCCGAACGA
>JAHDDY010000281.1 GCA_020629115.1 Paracoccaceae bacterium
GGCGGAGTCAAGTGGTGGCCGCAACGAGGTGGGCGAGCGTCTCCGATGGTGTCATGTAGCCGAGTGTCTTGCGAGGACGTCCGTTGAGGCTGTCCTGAATGGCCATCAGCTCAGCCCTGTTCGTGGCTGACAGGTCGGTGCCCTTGGGGAGGTATTGGGGCGGAGGAGGCCGTTGGTGTTCTCGTTCGACCCGCGCTGCCAGGGCGCGTGTGGGTCACAGAAGTAGATGGGGATCCCGGTGTCGATGGTGAAGTTGAGGTGGTTGGCCATCTCGGCGCCCTGGTCCCATGTGATCGAGCGCATCAGATGAGCGGGCAGCTCGGTGATCGCATCTCTCATGGCGTCGTCGACTGCGCCCGCTGAGCGCTGGCCGTCGAGGTGAAGCAACAAGGTGAAGCGGCTGGTGCGCTCGACGAGGGTCCCGACGGCGCTACGGCTGTTCTGGCCCAGGATCAGGTCGCCTTCCCAGTGGCCGGGCACGGCGCGATCCTCGACCTCGGCTGGCCGCTCGGCGATGTTCACCATGCCTGGGAGCCGTCCTCGGCCATCGCGCATGCCCCGGGGTTTGCGGCTGGTGCGGCCCGTGCGCAGGCATCGGGCGAGCTCACGGCGGAGCTCGCCTCGGCCCTGCACGAACAAGGACTGATAGATCGTCTCGTGGCTCACCCGCATCTCCGGGTCGTCGGGGTAGTCGATCTTGAGCCTGTTCGAGATCTCGTCCGGTGACCAGAGCTCACGCAGCCAGCGGGCGACCTGCTCGAGGAGCCGCCCCGCCCGAAGCTTGAACGGTTTGGGGCGCCGGGCCTGATCGCGTGCTCGCCGGTGTGCTTTCCATGCTGAGTACTGATCGCGGCCGCCGTTCGCCTTCACCTCCCGGCACACCGTCGACGGCGCATAGCCCAACTCCTCGGCGATCGAGGTGAGCGACTTGCCGTCGTGGATGCCGATCAGGATCTGTTCGCGGTCCTCGATCGTGAGACATCCCGGCCTCGGTTCCCAGCCGAACGGCTCGGCATCGAGATGCCGGCCGGCGCGAACCATGAGGCCGACCATCGGAGCCGTGCAGCCGACCTCGCGAGCAATGTCAACCAGCCTCCACCCCCTCCGCTTCAACCGGAACGCGGTGCGTTTCTGCTCGGCCGACAAATGACCATGGGTGCCCTGCATCGAAGAATCTCCTGTGAACGTGTCCGGGACAGCTCACACGCCCCGTTGCGCCCACCGGTTGATACCGCCATC
>JAHDDY010000001.1:0-75944 GCA_020629115.1 Paracoccaceae bacterium
TCTCATCCTGATTGTCGCTGAACTCTCACCCAGATTGTCGCGCTACACGCGGCGGGCTAGCCCGCCAGACGGGGCACCACGGCGCTCAAAACTGGGGAATATTCATTCGGCACTTCTGGGGAGTATTGAGCCGGTACTCATATGGCATAACATACTTCGTATTATACGAAGTAAGATACGGCATACTTTACGAAATATGTCATACCCTTATCCCGTCACCGTTGGACCTGATCCGAACACAGTTAGTCCAGATTTCGCCTCAATCTAAATCGCCGCAGGGGTTTTACAGGGGACCGCTGTTTGCTACAGGACTAGGTCGGCCCTAAAACCTGTTTATTTTCAATGAGTACAGCGATTACAGGGGTACAGGACTTTTTTCCGACCATCTATATCTCCCTATATACGCGTGTGTTTTATTTTTTTACGAGCGCGTCGTCGTCCTCCCCGTAATATCCCTATGGGAAAATAAAACATAAGGGCCGTACTCTCTATAAGGAGATATAGGTAGATTCTAGTCCTGTAAGTCCTGCAACTCCTGTGGTTATTGATATTAAACGGCTATTTCACAGGACTTGTAAAAATAAAGTCCTGCACCGTGAATCGAAACCCCTGTCCCCTTTGATTCCAAACGGTTTCTCCTTTCCTTGGCCCTTTATCCGTTTCTTTCCCTCGATCCTAACCATACACCCCTGGCCTGCTCATAGGGTCCGGGGGTGTGGGGGTGCGCCGCGCGTGAAACGGGCGGGCGGAGACGGCGGAGGTACCCGAGGTAGGGAGCTGGCGGAGGTAGGGTGAGGGACGAATTGTCGGAGGTATCCGAGGTAGGGTGAGGGACGGGCGGGCGGAGGTATCCGAGGTAGGGCGAACGGTCGGAGGTAGGGGTGCTGGCGGAAGTATCCGAGGCGGGGGTGATGCGGTCGAGTTGAGTCGGTGGCGGCGCTTAAAGCTGCATAAACGGGGGACGCATGTCCGATTTCGTGGAAAAACAGCGTCTCTCACCGCGCTGAGGAGCGATGGGCCGAACGATTGACCGTCAGCGCCGTCTTAAACTGCGTTTTCGCTCGCCGATATTCGATACCGGGGCCCTGAAGCCGTTTCCCGCGCCGCTGGGTCATTCGGAAGACGGCTTTCGGCCTGTCAAAACCCGCCGGTATCCCTGAGGTTTGTGCAGCATTGGCACTGCCATGGCGAAAGCTGCGGAACACCTTACGAAGGTCCGTGACCCTGGCTTGCTCGCGCAAAGGGCGGCTTAAATTAAAATCGAGCGTCGGCCAGCGTGAGTTTTCGAGAGCAGGTTAAAGCGAAACGCCGTCAGTCCGCTTCTGAGCGTCGCTGAGGCCCCTCTAGGCCTCTTTACCTACTCACAACCATACAAAATTTTAGAAGGGCCTCAGCGACGCCTAAATAGGCTCCTGCGCGAATGATCCGACACTGCCCGGCAAGTCATCAATTTGTGCGGTCTATTGCAAGCCTCGGCCCGCCTACATTCACCTACAAAATACCCGACTCTTTAAATCGGGAAATTTTTAAACTATTGATTTTCATACTAAAAATTATGGCGGAGGGACGGGGATTCGAACCCCGGAGACGGTTTCCCGCCTACACACTTTCCAGGCGTGCGCCTTCGACCACTCGGCCACCCCTCCGTCGGCGGTGGTTCTATACGGAAGCGGGAGGCTTTCGCAAGCATTTCGAGGCGGTGATGCGCCTTCTTCATGCCCCTCGATCCGGCGTATGCCGCATGCCGCACGGGCCGGGGTGGCGGGTGACCCGATGTCACGATTGACCGCCCCGCTCCGGCTCGTACATAAGGCTATCATTTCGGCACCATAGAGGCGGGGACCAGAGAGCGATGACGGACGCGATCGAACGGGAATCGATGGAATACGACGTTGTGATCGTGGGGGCCGGCCCGGCGGGTCTCTCGACCGCCATCCGCCTCAAGCAGATCGACCCCGATCTCTCGGTCGTCGTGCTGGAGAAGGGATCCGAGGTCGGCGCGCATATCCTCTCGGGCGCGGTGCTCGATCCGGTGGGCCTCGACGCGCTGATCCCGGACTGGAAGGAGCGGGGCGCGCCGCTCGACGTTCCCGTCACCGAGGACCGCTTCGTCATGCTCGGCCCCGACGGGTCGATGCGCCTGCCCAACAGCCTCATGCCTCCGCTGATGAACAACCACGGCAACTACATCGTCTCGATGGGTAACGTCTGCCGCTGGATGGCGGAGCAGGCCGAGGCGCTGGAGGTCGAGGTCTTCCCCGGCTTCGCGGCCTCGCAACTGGTGATGGGCGGGGACGGGGTGGTCAAGGGCGTCGTCGCGGGCGAGTTCGGACGCGACGAGAACGGCGAGCCGGGACCGGACTACGAGCCGGGGATGGAACTTCTGGGCAAGTACGTCGTCATCGCCGAGGGCGTGCGCGGTTCGCTCGCCAAGCAGATCATCGCCCGCCACGGCCTCGACACCGATTCCGAGCCGCAGAAATACGGCCTCGGCATGAAGGAGCTGTGGGAGGTCAGGCCCGAGAAGCACCGCGAAGGGTCGGTGCTGCACACGATGGGCTGGCCGCTGGGCAAGAATGCGGGCGGGGGCAGCTTCGTCTACCATCTCGACAAGAACCAGGTCTATGTCGGCTTCGTCGTCCATCTGAACTACGAGAACCCCTACGTCTTCCCGTACATGGAGTTCCAGCAGTTCAAGCATCATCCGATGATCGCGGACCTGCTGGAGGGCGGCAAGCGCATCGCCTACGGCGCGCGGGCCATCGCCGAGGGCGGGTGGCAGTCGCGGCCGAAGATGAGCTTTCCGGGCGGGTTGATCGTCGGCTGCTCGGCCGGGCTGGTGAACGTGCCGCGCATCAAGGGCAACCACAATGCCATGATCTCCGGCAAGCTGGCCGCAGAGCAGATCGCCGGGGCGCTGGCCTCGGGCCGTTCGCACGACGATCTCGTGGAGTTCGAGCGCACGATCCAGAACAGCGATATCAAGCGCGATCTCTACCCCGTGCGCAACGTCAAGCCGATGTGGTCGAACTACGGGATGCTGGCGAGCCTCGGCCTCGGGAACCTCGACATGCAGTTGCAGAATCGGTTCGGCATTAGCCTGATGGGCACGTTCGCCCACGGCAAGTCCGACGCCGAGAGCACCGGCAAGGCGTCCGACTTCGAGCCGATCGCGTATCCCAAGCCCGACGGCAAGCTCAGCTTCGACCGCCTGACGAACGTCGCCTACAGCTTCACGAACCACGCCGAGGGGCAGAAGGCGCATCTGCACCTGAAGGACGACAGCGTGCCGGTCGAGATCAACCTGCCCCGCTATGCCGGTCCGTCGCAGCGCTACTGTCCGGCGGGGGTCTACGAGTTCGTGAAGGACGGCGACGGCGAGGATCGCTTCCAGATCAACTATCAGAACTGCGTCCACTGCAAGACCTGCGATATCAAGGACCCGTCGCAGAACATCGTCTGGACGGTCCCCCAGGGCGGCGAGGGGCCGAACTATCCGAACATGTAGGGGCCGCGGATAGCGGCTGCCGACGACCGTGCGTCCCGCGATGAGTAAACCCGTGCGCGCGCACGGGTGCGGCCCGCCCGGATGGCACCCTTCTCCCAACCTTCCCCGACGTCCTGTTGCGCCCCGTTCGTCCGCGTGCGAAACCGGGGCGGAAGACAAGGTACAAGGCGCGTCAGACGCCAAGGGAGAATCTGCCTATGCCATGGGAACGCCGCATCGCGACGCAGGACGATATCCGCGTCATCGAAGAGACCCCGCTCGACAGCCGCATCACCGAGACCTCGACCTACGAGCTGGTGACCGGGGCCGCCGCGCGCGACCCGAACGGGATCGCCGTGTCGTTCCAGCTCAAGGGCGATCCGAAATCCAAGGTCTACGACTGGTCCTACCGACAGCTCGAACAGGAGGTGACCCGCGCGGCGAACCTGTTCCACTCCCTCGGCGTGGCGGGCAAGGCGTCGGTCGCGACGCTGCTGCCCAACCTGCCCGAGACGCTGGCGAGCCTGTTCGCTGGGCAGACGACGAACATCGTCAACCCGATCAACCCGCTGCTGGAGCCGGAGAAGATCGCCGCCATCCTGCGCGATTCGGACGCGAAGGTGCTGGTGACGCTGCGGCCCTTCCCGAAGACCGACATCGCCGAGCGCGCGGCCGAGGCCCTGCGCCTCGCGCCGAACGTCGAGACGGTGATCGAGGTCGACATGCTGCGCTACGTCACGCCGCCGCTGTCTTGGATCATCCCCCTCATCCGCCCCAAGGTGAAGGCGCAGCACAACGCCAAGGTGCTCGACTGGGGCAAGTCGGTGGCGGGCCAGCCGGGCGACAGGCTGACCTTCGACATCCCCCCCGGCGGCAAGGATCGCGTCTGCGCCTACTTCCACACGGGCGGCACCACGGGCGATCCGAAGCTCGCGCAGCACACCATCGGCGGCATCCTCTACCAGTCCCACGCGGTCAATGACGGCGTGTTCGGCGAGAAGGACACCATCCTCTGCGCCCTTCCCCTGTTCCACTGCTTCGGCGCCTACGTCATGGGCACCGCCGCCGCGCTGAACGGCGGACGGCTGGTGCTGATGACGCCCGCCGGGTTCCGGGGCGAGGGGGTGATCGACAATTTCTGGAAGCTGGTGGAGCGCTACAAGGTCAACTTCTTCATGGCCGTGCCTACCGCGCTCGCCGCGCTGAACCAGCGCGAGATCGACGGGGACGTGTCGACGCTCAACTTCTGCGTCTGCGGCTCGGCCCCCCTGCCGGTCGAGCTGTTCAAGCAGTTCGAGAAGAAGACCGGCATCCGCATCCTCGAAGGCTTCGGCCAGACGGAGGCGACGGTGGTCTGTTCGGTCAACCCGCCTGACGGCGAGCGCAAGATCGGGTCGGTCGGCTATCCGCTGCCCTATACCGAGATGGAGGCGATGATCGTGGACGGCGAGGGGAACTTCCAGCGCCTCTGCGAGACCGACGAGATCGGCGAGCTGTGCATCAAGGGGCCGCACGTCTTCCCGGGTTACAAGGGCACGGACAAGAACAACGCGGTCTTCCTCACCGATGCGAATGGCGAGAAATGGCTGCGCTCGGGCGATCTGGGACGGCGGGACGCGGATAACTACTTCTGGATCACGGGGCGGGCGAAGGATCTCATCATCCGGGGCGGTCACAACATCGACCCCGGCATGATCGAGGAGGCGCTGATGACCCATCCGGCGGTGGCCTTCGTCGGGGCCATCGGCCAGCCGGACGCCTATGCGGGCGAGGTGCCCTGCGCCTATGTCGAGCTGAACGAGGGGGCGAGCGTCACGTCCGAGGAGCTGATGACCCATGCCGCCACCAACGTGCAGGAACGCGCGGCGCGGCCCGTCTACGTCGAGGTGATGGACGAGCTGCCCAAGACCGCCGTGGGCAAGACCTTCAAGCCCGACCTGCGCGCGAGCGCCATCCGCCGCGTCCTGACCGGGACGCTGAAGGAACAGGGGATCGAGGCGGATGTGACGGTCGAGAACGACAAGCTCAAGGGCATGGTCGCGGTGATCGACGCGCAGGACGGCAAGGGCCGTGCCGATGTCGCTCCGGTGCTCGACAAGTTCGCCGTGGCGTGGCGGATGGCGGCGTAGCGTCCGCGGCGCAGTCCGGCCCGCGCCTACCCGGTGCAGCGCGCCAGCCGCTGCACCGCCAGCACATCGCCCGACAGGACGAGCGCGTCGCCATCCGGCTCCAGGCGGTAGAGCGCGCGTTGCGGCACGGCGTTGGGCACGTCGCTTTCCTGCATCAGGAGCGTGGTCAGGTCGTAGCCGTTCTCGCGGAACAGCGCGTTCTTGAACCGGGCCGTCGCCGCGCCGACGACGAGGCCGTTCGGCTGCACCGTCACGCGCGCCTCGCTCACCGTCTCGGTGCAGGCCCCGCCATCGGCATCCCAGGTGCCGAGCAGATGGGGGGGCAGTTCGGGGATGGTCGTCGTCGCGCCGGGGTCGATCGTCAGGCCCGTCGCGGCGGCGAGGCGCATGGCCTCGTCCGGGCGGGTTGGCATGGCGGGAACCGGCGCACCGCCCGCCGCCTCGGGGCCGAGGAAGCGCGTGGAGACCCAGCCGAGCGCCATCCCCCCTTCCCCGACCTCGCACCAGTCCGCCGTGGCGGTACAGTCGAGCACGTCGAGACCGCCGCGCCCGGCGGCAACGGTGGTGACGACGGCCCTGTCGGTGCCGGGACCGGCGCGCACGTTGAGGGCGCTGCCCGGCTGCACCCCGGTCACGGCATGGGTCGCGTCGGGCGGGAAACGTGCGTGCCAGGCAGGCGCGGCGACGGGGTCGGGCGGCGGGGGCGCGCCCTCGTCCGGGGCGAGATAGGCGGCAGAGGCCCAGCCGTCAGCCCCGATCCGCGACCGGATGCGGCACCAGGCACCCGCCGCATCGCAATAGAGCACGCTCAGCCCCGTCTGCCCCGGCGACAGCGTGCCGAGCACCGCGTTCGCGACGCCTGGCCCCTCGCGCAGGTTCAGCACGCTTCCCGCCGCGATACCCTCTACCCGCACGACCGCGCCCTCCTCGAAGCCCGTCCCCTGTGCGAGGGCGGGAGATGAGAGAGCGAGAATGCAAGCAAGGATGGCCGGGGATCTCATCCGCGATTCTCCGATGGGCGTACGGGGAATACCGTATGGCCCGTCATGACGGAAATGCGGCGACGGCGAGCGAAATCAACGTCCGCCCCGGCGGGTAGCGGATCAGTTTCAAAATAACCGTAGAGTGTCTACCACCCGGTGCAGCGCGCGGCGCTCGACCGGATGGCTAGGGGCCATGGGCGTCGGCGCTCGCTGCCCCGGATTGCCCGGTTCGACCGGGCAACGCCGCCCTTCTTCCTACGGAGATTCGGCCCGACCGGCTATCGCCGGGGGATGCGCAGGACCTGTCCGGGGTAGATCTTGTCCGGGTCCGACAGCATGGGCCGGTTCGCCTCGAAGATCTCCGTGTAGAGCGCGCCGTTGTCGTAATGCTGCTTGGCGATTCCCCAGAGCGTCTGGCCCTTCTCCACGGTGTGGAAGGTCGAGCCGTCCTCCTCCTTCTGCGCCTCGATCCGGTCGTTGACCCGCGCGACCCCGGCGACGTTGCCCGCCGCGATGATGATCTTCTCGCGCAGTTCGTCGGCCATGCGCTTGCCGCGCAGCTCCACCTCGTCGCCCGTCACGTCGATCTCGACGTCCCGCGTGTCGAGGCCGTGGCTCTCGATTTCCTTGCGCAGTTCGTCGGCGGGGGGCGCCTTGTCCTCGTCGCCGCCGATGCCCAGCCGCTTGCCGGCGCGTCTTACGAAGTCGATCAGTCCCATTGGTCGCGGTATCCCTGCCATTGACGTGTCGGGCGAGGATGGCGATGGCGCGCGGGCGCGTCAACATCCGGTTTGAGGGATTGACAGGACCGGGTCCGCGCGGGAACGGTGCGCGCGAAAGGGAGGGCGATCATGGCCAGACGCGCGATGCTGACGGAATTCGGGATCGGCACGTCCCTGCGGCGGCGCGACTACACCGAGGCCGCGTGCCGGGCGGTGCGCGACGCGCTGTGGCGCAATTCGATCAACGTGGCCGAGCTGTTCGGCTTTCCGAAGGAGGCGATGCTCCTCGACGTGCGGGTCGCCGTGGCCGAGCCGGAGGCGGTCGACACGGCCGCCGTCGCCGCGCTCTTCCCCTACGGCAAGCCCACCGTGACCGCGACGCGCGGCGGCCTCGACGTGCCCCGCGCCGACGGCGGCAATCCCACCGTCATCGCCAACGCCGCCATCACGGTCAGCTTCGACATGGAGGAGGCGGCGCCATGAGCGACGTGCAGCGCATCGTCATCGAGACGGGCATGGGCACCGACCTGCATGGCGGGGACGCGACGAAGGCGGCCCTGCGCGCGGTCGACGATGCGATGCGCCGGTCCTCCCTGCCCATCCTCGGCGCGATCGGGCTGGACCACGCGGCGATGGAGGTCCGCGTGACCCTGGGCGCGCAGGACCCCGGCAGCATCGACATGGATCGCATCGCCGCGCACATGCCGCGCGGGCGGGCGACGGTGACGGCGGTGCCGGGCGGCATGACGCTGGAGAGCGGGGCCGTGGTCGTCACGGCGGCGGTCGAGGCGTTCCTGCCCTCGCAGGCGGGCCGCTGGCGGCTGACGGACGGAGACGCATGAGCGCGACGGCCCGGAGGGTGCGCGATTTCTATGCGGCGAACTCCCCCTCCTTCCTCGCCGACGAGGCCGATATCCGCTCCGGCGCGGCGGACCTGTCGATCCACCGGGCGCTACGGGACGAGGCGACAGGGGCCTACTCGCCCGACGTCGTGAACGCCGATATCCTCGCGTTCCTGCGGGATCGCCTGTCCGGCATCGCGCGCCCGCGCATCCTGGACGCGGGGTGCGGCTGGGGCGGCACCCTGCGCCATCTGGCCGATTCGATGCCGATGAGCGGGGTGGGCGTGACGCTCTGCCCCGTTCAGGCCGAAACGGCGCGGCGCGCGGTGGCGGGCGCGGATATCGTCATCCGGGAGGGCGATTTTTGCGCCGCCCCGCCGGACGGCCCGTTCGATGCCATCGTCGCGGTGGAAAGCCTCGCCCATACCGCCGATTACGCGGCATCGCTGCGTCTCCTAGCCGGGCGGCTCGCCCCCGGCGGGGTGCTGGTGGCGGTGGACGACTTCCTCGCCGAGGACGCCCCGCGCGGCGACCCGCTGCTCGCCCTGTTCCGCGCCGGGTGGATCACCGGGGCGGTGGACGCGCTCGGCCCCATCCGCGCGGCGCTCGGCCCCGCGCTCTCGATCAAGGTCGTCACCGACTACACCCCCCGCGTCTTCCGCC
Source organism: Paracoccaceae bacterium (assembly GCA_020629115.1). Classification (GTDB taxonomy): domain Bacteria; phylum Pseudomonadota; class Alphaproteobacteria; order Rhodobacterales; family Rhodobacteraceae; genus JAHDDY01. Next base: position 8,827 of record JAHDDY010000001.1, read on the forward strand.
GCGATCCGGAGACCTGCGCGTCCCTGCTGGCAGGCGTCACGCCCGATACCCTCGCCGCCGAGCCGGACGACCGGGAGCGATGCCGCCTGGGCGGGGTCGCGTTGGAGCAGCTCTACAATGCGGGGCGAATGCGCTATCTGATGGCCGCCGTCACCCGCCATGTCTGACCGCACGCCCGTCGAATGGCGCGTCTCGGACGCGCTCGTCCCCTATGCGGAGGCGCTCGCCTTCATGGATGCCCGCGCCGCGGCCATCCGGGCGGGCGCGGCGTCCGAATGCGTCTGGCTTCTGGAGCACCCGCCCCTCTACACCGCCGGTACGAGCGCCGACCCCGCCGACCTGCTGGACGCGCACCGATTCGAGGTCCATCGCACGGGCCGGGGGGGCGAATACACCTATCACGGCCCCGGCCAGCGCGTCGGCTACGTCATGCTCGATCTCAAGGCCCGGGGCGGGGACGTGCGCGCCTACGTCCGCGACCTGGAGGAATGGGTCATCAGCACGCTGGCCCACTTCACCGTCACCGGCGAGCGGCGCGACGGGCGCGCGGGGGTCTGGGTCCGGCGTACGGACAGGGGCGCGCCGGGGCGGGAGGACAAGGTGGCCGCGCTCGGCGTGCGCGTGCGCCGCTGGGTTTCGCTGCACGGCATCGCGCTGAACGTCGAGCCGGACCTGTCGCATTACGACGGCATTGTCCCCTGCGGCATCGCCGGGCACGGGGTGACGAGCCTTGCCGATCTCGGCCTGACCGCGACGATGGAGGAGGTAGACATGGCCCTGCGCGCCGAGTTCGAAACCGTGTTCGGAAGCGGGACAGACGCATGAGCCGACCCCGGACCCCGCCCCTGCCCCCCGGCGAGCGCGATGCCGCCCTCACGCCGCTGCTGGCGACCGGCTGGGCGATGGCGGAGGGGCGCGACGCGATCCGCAAGTCCTATCGCTTCCGCACGTTTTCGGAGGCGTTCGGCTGGATGACCCGCGTGGCCCTCCATGCCGAGAGGATCGACCATCATCCCGAATGGACGAACGTCTGGAACCGGGTCGAGGTCACGCTCATCACCCATGACTGCGACGGCCTGAGCGCCCTCGACATTCGCCTTGCGACGGCGATGGACGCCCTCGCCGGACCATGACCGCGCCGTATGTCCGCCCCATTGGCGCTGCACGGTGCCCGTCATGAGATATGCCCTTGCCATCGCCGCCGCCCTCGCGGCCGCGCCCGCCGCCGCGCAGGATACCCTGCGCTATACCGCAACCGTCATCGGCCTGCCCCTCGGCAGCCTCGCGCTGGATACGCGGACCGGGGCGACGGAATACGGGGTGGATGCCTCGTTCCGCATGATCCCCCTGCTGCGTCAGATTCTCGACGGCGATGCCCGCGCGCGGGTCGACGGGGCGGTCGCCGGGGGGCGCTACGTCCCACGCACGGCGCTCTTCCGGTATGACGACCGCGATGGGGAGAACCGGCTGGCCATCGCCTTCGACGAGACGGGCCGCCCCGTCGACCTGCGCGCCGATCCGCCCCTGAAGCGCAAATCCTACCATATGACGCTCGACGAGGCGGCGGGCGCGGTGGACCCGGCGACCGCCGCCGCCATCCTCCTTGCCCCGCGCCCCCGGCCCTGCGCACTCTCCGTCGATGTGTTCGACGGCAAGAAGCGCCACCGCCTCTCGCTCGTCGGCGCGCAGTCGCCCGTGGACGACGGCACCGTGACCTGCGCGGGCGTCTACGAACGGGTGGACGGGTTCAAGGACAAGTACATGACCCCCGAGCGCCGCACCTGGCCCTTCCGCGCAATCCTCGCCGCGCGGGGGGACCGCTGGCTGCCCCTCAAGATCACCGCCGACACGAAGTTCGGCCCGGCCAGCGCGACGCTCGACCGCTGACGGGCATCATGCGACCCGCATCGCCTTTTCACCGGACACTTACAATTGCCGGACGAACGGACATGGCCAGGTCCTCCGTCGCGGAGCCACCGCGTCTTAGTCGAAGCGCGGCAAATTCCCGTCGGGCACCTCGTCGCGCCCCTTGCCCAGCCGCCGGTCGCGCATGGCGAGGAGGCGCAGGCGCAAGGCGTTGATCTTGATGAAGCCGGCAGCGTCCTTCTGGTCATAGGCACCCTGGTCGTCCTCAAAGGTGACGTGCTGCTCGGAATAGAGGCTGTCATGGTCGGACCACCGGCCCACCACGTCGACGCTGCCCTTGTAGAGCTTGAGCCGGACGGTGCCGTTGGCATTCTCCTGGGACTTGTCGATGAGGGCCTGGAGCATCTCGCGCTCGGGGCTGAACCAGTAGCCGTTGTAGATCAGCTCGGCGTAGCGCGGCATCAGTTCGTCCTTCAGGTGCGCCGCGCCCCGGTCGAGGGTGATCTGCTCGATGCCGCGATGGGCCATCAGGAGGATCGTGCCGCCGGGCGTCTCGTAGATGCCGCGCGACTTCATGCCGACGTAGCGCCCCTCGACGAGGTCGAGCCGACCGATGCCATGGCGGCCGCCGTGTTCGTTGAGCCGGGTCAGGATCGTCGCAGGCGACATCGCCTCGCCGTCGATGGCCACCGCATCGCCCTTCTCGAAAGTGATCTCGATATGCTCGGGCGTGTCGGGCGCGTCCTCCGGCGCGACGGTGCGCTGGTAGACGTAGTCGGGCGCGGCCTCGGCAGGGTCTTCGAGGACCTTGCCCTCGGAGGAGGTGTGCAGCAGGTTCGCGTCGACCGAGAACGGGGCCTCGCCGCGCTTGTCCTTCGGCACGGGCACCTGATGCGCCTCGGCCCATTCGATCAGCTTGGTGCGAGAGGTCAGGTCCCAGTCGCGCCACGGGGCGATGACCTTGATGTCGGGGTTCAGCGCATAGGCGGCCAGCTCGAAGCGCACCTGATCGTTGCCCTTGCCGGTCGCACCGTGGGCGATGGCGTCCGCCCCGGTCTCGGCGGCAATCTCCACGAGGCGCTTCGAGATGAGCGGGCGGGCGATGGACGTGCCGAGGAGGTAAAGGCCCTCGTAGACCGCGTTCGCCCGGAACATCGGAAACACGAAGTCGCGAACGAATTCCTCGCGGATATCCTCGATGTAGATGTTCTCGTCGGCCAGCCCCATCAGCTTGGCCTTCTCCCGCGCGGGGCCGAGCTCCTCGCCCTGTCCCAGATCGGCGGTGAAGGTGACGACCTCGCAGCCGTATTCCTTCTGGAGCCACTTGAGGATGATTGAGGTATCGAGGCCGCCGGAATAGGCGAGGACGACTTTCTTCGGGGCAGACTTAGGCGCGGACATCGGCGGGGCCTCTCGCTGGCAGGGATTGAACCTTGGGCGTGGTGAAACCGCGCATGGGTCGGCGCGTCAACAGGAATCTCTGTATCCGGGCCTTGCAAGGACGCAGTCGAACGACGATACTGCGCGCGACACCGCATAATCCGAGGCCGCGATGACCGCCCGCATCTATCAGCCCCCGAAAAGCTCGATGACCTCCGGCATGGGGAAGACGAAGACGTGGGTGCTCGATTTCGTGCATGACGGGCCGAAGCCGATCGACCCGCTCATGGGCTGGACCGGCTCGACCGACACGAGCCAGCAGGTCCGCCTTACCTTTCCGACGAAGGAGGCGGCGATGGACTATGCCGCCGATCACGGCATCGCCGCCACGGTGGAGGAGCCGCAGAAGCGCCGGCACCGCCCGCGCGGCTACGGCGACAACTTCTCCTCCTCCCGCCGCGTCCCTTGGTCCCACTAAGGCGCGCGCATACGGTCCCGTAGCTCAACTGGATAGAGCATCTGACTTCTAATCAGGCGGTTGAAGGTTCGAGTCCTTCCGGGATCGCCAAACCCTATCCACAGACAGTCATCCGCGCGGCGTCTGCGATGCCGGCCGGCGGCGTTCGCCCATCCGGCGGCGCAGGGTCGGCAGGATGCGCAGGAAGAGGCGGTAGGCGCGTTCGAGCGTCCATCGGCCCGGCGCGGTGCGGCCCAGGCGGGCGGCCCAGCGCAGGGCGGGCAGGCGCTGCCAGATCTCGACGAAGGCGGCTCCTCCGCTGACGAGGCGGCCTGTGGCGTCACGGACGTGGAACTTGCCCAGCGCGGTCTCGCGGTCCAGCCCCGGCCCGAGCGCCTCGCGGCTCGCCGTGGCGATATCGAGCCAGTTGATGCGGTCGCCGCCGCGCATCCGCGAATAGAGGTCGATCTCCCAGCCGCAGATGGGGCACGTGCCGTCGTAATAGACGGTAAGGTCTTGCGTCCGTGTCATAGGGCCTATCTATGGCGGCGCGGGGCGGATGCCATGCGGCGCGGCGTCGCCGGGAATTTCGGGGTCGGCTTGGCGGGGCTTTGCGGTTATATCGGTACCAGCCCCCGAACGGAGTTCCGCGCCATGACCGCCAAGCCGCCCCTGACCATCCATCTCGCCGCGCCGCGCGGTTTCTGCGCCGGGGTGGACCGCGCGATCAAGATGGTGGAGATGGCGCTGGAGAAGTTCGGCGCGCCGGTCTACGTGCGCCACGAGATCGTGCACAACCGCTTCGTCGTGGATGGGCTGCGCGAGAAGGGGGCGGTGTTCGTCGAGGATCTGGACGAATGCCCTGACGACCGGCCCGTCATCTTCTCGGCCCATGGCTCGCCGAAATCGGTGATCGAGGCGGCCAAACGGCGGGACATGTTCGCGGTCGACGCGGTCTGCCCGCTGGTGACGAAGGTGCACATGGAGATCGTGCGCCTGCACAGGCAGGGCTACGAGATCGTGCTGATCGGCCATGCGGGGCATGTCGAGGTCATCGGGACGATGGGGCAGCTTCCCCCCGGCGCGGTCACGCTGATCGAGACGGCGGAGGACGTGGCGGCGTTCGCCCCCGCCGACCCGGAGAAGCTGGCCTACGTTACGCAGACGACGCTGTCGGTGGACGACACGGCGGAGATCATCGCCGCGCTGAAGGGCCGCTTTCCGGCCATCCTCGGCCCCGGCAAAGAGGATATCTGCTATGCGACGACCAACCGGCAGGCCTCGGTCAAGGCCATCGCGCCAAGGATCGACGCGCTGGTGGTGATCGGGGCGGAAAATTCGTCCAATTCGAAGCGGCTGGTGGAGGTGGGGGCGAAGGCGGGGTGCGATTACGCCGTGCTCGTGCCCCGGGCGGCGGCGATCGACTGGTCGCGGCTGGAGGGCGTGCGCGACGTGGGCATCACCGCCGGGGCGAGCGCGCCGGAGGTGCTGGTCAACGAAGTGGTCGATGCCTTCCGCGCGCGCTACGACGTGACGGTCGAGGTGGTCGAGACGGCGGTGGAGACCGTCGAGTTCAAGGCGCCCCGCGTATTGCGCGAACCGGCCTGAACGCACGTCTTCGTGACCCCGCGGGAGGGCACGGCATATTGAAGCGGCGTCCGGGCGGTGCAGGTAGGCTTTCGAGTTCGAACGAAAGGATGCTTCCATGCCCACCGCCCTCGCCGCCGCGCACCCCCTTCCCGACGTTTCCGTCCCGCAGCTCGGCGGCGGCACGCTGACCCTCGGGCAGACGGATGGCGAGAGGTGGCGCATGGTCATCGTCTATCGCGGCAAGCACTGCCCGCTCTGCGCGAAGTACTTCCGCCAGCTCGAAGACCTGCTGCCCCGCTATCGCGACATGGGCGTCGAGGTGGTCGCGGTCTCCGCCGACCAGGAGGGGAAGGCGCGCGCCTTCGTCGAGGATACCGGGACGAGCGTGCCGGTCGGGTACGACCTGAGCGTCGCACAGATGAACGCGCTCGGTCTCTACGTCTCGGACCCCCGCTCGCCGCAGGAGACGGACCGGCCCTTCGCGGAGCCGGGGCTGTTCGTGCTGCGCGCGGACGGGGCGCTCCAGATCGTGGATATCTCGAACGCGCCGTTCTCCCGCCCCGACCTGGAGGCGCTGGCGAACGGCATCGCCTTCGTGCGGGAGAAGGACTATCCGGTGCGCGGGACGCACGTCGCGTAGCGCGGGCGCGAGAAAGGGGTGGCTTGCGGGGCGCGGTAGCCTACCTCCTCGGCAGACCGTCTCGGAGGACAGCATGGACGACGCGACCCGCATCGAACTGGAAGCCGCCGCCTTCCGCCGCCTGCGCGATCACCTGCGCGAGCGGACGGACGTGCAGAATATAGACATGATGAACCTGACCGGGTTCTGCCGCAACTGCCTGAGCCGCTGGTACGACGAGGCCGCCGCCGAGCGGGGGGTCGAGCTGGGCAAGGCGAAGGCGCGGGAGATCGTGTACGGGATGCCGTTCGAGGAATGGCGCGACAGGTATCAGACCGATGCCTCGCCGGAGCAGCGGGCCGCCTTCGCGAAGACGCATCACGACTGACCGTCCGTTGCCTTTGCGCGCACTTCGATAAGCATCCCTACGGGGACGGAGATGGTCGGATTTGACCGCTTCACGGGAGTTGGATCCCTCCTCGTCGACCCGTCCGCGCCGATACCGAAAGATATTCCATGAACCATGGCGGCGATCCGCTGAACTGGGTCCGGCTGGCTGCCCTGGGCCTTATCTGGGGCGGCTCCTTCATGCTGGTCGAGATCGCGCTGGAGGGCGTGGGGCCGTTCACGCTCGTCGCGGCGCGGATCGCGCTGGCCGCGCTCATCCTGTGGCCGCTGAGCTATCCGCTTTGCGGGGGGCTGCCGAGGCGGCGTGTCGTCTGGGTATTCGCCCTCGGGGCGGCCATCCTGTCGAACGCCCTGCCCTTCGCGCTGCTGACCTGGGCGCAGACCTATCTGCCCAGCGGGGTGACGGGGGTCTTCATGGCGGTGATGCCCTTCGTCGCGCTGGCCATGAGCCACTTCCTCGTGGCCGGGGAACGGATGACGGTGCGGAACACGATCGGGCTGGCCATCGGCTTCGCGGGGATGCTCGTCCTGTTCGGCCTCGACGCGATGCGTCAACTCGCCGGCGGCGAGGGGACAGCACTGGCGCAGCTCGCGGCGCTGGGGGCGACGGTCTGCTATGCGAGCGGCTCCATCGTGATGAAGCGCGCGCCGAAGACGCGGCCCATCGCCTTCGGCGCGGCGACGATGATGCTCGCCGCCGTCATCGCCGTGGGGGTGGCGCTGTGGACGGAGGGCGTGCCCCGGGCGATGCCTGACGGAAAAAGCATGGCGGCGATCCTCGTGCTGGCCGTCGGACCGACCGCCGGGGCGCTGCTGCTCATGCTGCGCATCCTCGACGGTGCCGGGCCGCCCTTCCTGTCGCTGGTCAACTATCAGGTGCCGATCTGGGCGGTGCTCTTCGGGGCGGTCTTTCTCGGGGAGACGGTCTCGCCCCGGCTCGGCGTCGCGCTGGCGCTGATCCTGCTCGGGCTGGCGGTGAGCCAGAACCTCGCGGCCAGGCTGCGCGGGCATCCGGCATGAGCGACATCGCGGCGCTGGGGAAGCCGACCGTCGCGTCCTACGCCATGGTCGGCTCGCTCGTGGTCATCTGGGGGACGACCTTCCTGATGGTGAAATTCGCGCTGGAGGAAGCCTCGCCCGCCATCGTCGCCGCCGCGCGGGTGCTGATCGGCGGGGCGGCGGTGATCCCCTTCGCAGTGCTGACGGGGCGGACGATACCGCGCGGGCGGGGGCGATGGGGCGGCGCGCTGGCGCTGGGGGTCTTCTCGCTCGCGCTGCCGATGTCGCTGCTATCCTGGGCGCTTCAGGTCGTGCCGAGCGGGGTGGTGGGGGTCTACATGGCGGTGATCTCGCTTCTCGTCCTGCCGCTCGCGCATTTCTTCTCGCCGGGAGAGCGGATGACGCCGCGCCGGGTGGCGGGATTCTCGGTGGGCTTCTCCGGCATCCTCGTGCTGATGGGGTGGGAGACCCTTGGCGCGCTCGGCTCCGCGGACGGTCTGGCGCAGCTCGCCTGCCTCGGCGCGGCGGCCTCCTATGCCGTCGGCTCGATCCTGACCCGGCGGACGCCGCCGACGGACCCCATCGCCTTCTCGGCGCTGGGCTTCGCCTTCGGCGGGGCGATCATGGCGCCGTTCGCCGTCGCGGCGTGGCCGGCGGAGCCGCTGTCGATGCAGACCTGGGCCATCCTGATCGGCATCGGGGCGATCTCGTCGGGGCTGGCCATGGTGCTGCGGGTGGCGATCATCACATCGGTCGGGTCGGTCTTCATGTCCGGGGTCGGCTATCTGGTGCCGGTCACCGCGCTGGCGGTGGGGGTCGCGTTCGGCGGCGAGACGGTCGGCGTGTCGGACGCCCTTGCCTGCGCGCTCGTCCTCAGCGGTCTGGCGATTGCGGCGTCGTCGCGTCGAAGAACGTCGTGAGGTCGGCGAAGACCACGGCAAGGGCAAAGAGCGCGAGCAGCCCGCCGAAGACGGCGAAGGCCCTGCGCCGGGATTGGCGCGCCTCGAACTTGCGCAGCCATTCGCGCGGCTCCACGCCGCGGTAGCGGAAGACGGCAAGCGCCGAGAGGTTGACGCTGGCAACGTTGACGCCGAACAGTTCCGCCGCGCCGAGGGCCGCGCGCCAGTCGCCCGCGCCGAGCATCATCCCGAACGCCACCGCCGGGGGCAAAAGCGCGACGGCGACCATCACGCCGACGAGGGACGCGCTCGCCCCGCTCGTCAGGGCAAGGGCCGCGCAGGCCCCGGATGCCAGCGCGACGGCCATGCCGTCGAGGCCGATGAACGTGCGGTCGAGCAGTTCCTTCGCCTCCAGATCGAGGGGCAGGATGGCGGCGGCGAGGATCGACAGGCCGACGGCGACCGCGAAGCCCGCCGCGAGCGATTTCGCGGCCTCGCCCATCAGCGTCCGGTCGCCCAGCGCCGCGCCGAAGGCGAAGCCGAGATTTGGACCGAGGAACGGGGCGATGACCATGGCCCCGATGAGCACGGCGACGTTGTTCGTCACCAGTGCCGCCGCCGCCACGACGGTCGAGAGGGCGACGAAGAGGAGGTAGTCGTTCGTCAGGCGCGCGCCGCGCTCGATCTGGCCGTAGAGAACCTCGCGGGTGGTGGCGCGGCGATGCGCCTCGCGGGCGGCGCGGTCGTTCTCGTCGGGATCGGCCTTCGGGATGACGGCGTCGACGGGTTGCAGCACGATATGCCAGCCCTCGGTGCCGGAGAGGGCGTCCTGAAGGGCGTCGAGGGTCGATTGCTGGTAGTCGGGATCGACGAGGGCGCGGACCACGACGCGCCGCCCGCCCTCCTCCTGCTCCGCGACGGCCCAGGATTCGATGGGGCGATGCTCGGCGAAGACCTTTCGGATGGTCGCGCCCCGCTCACCGGGCGCGACGATCTCGATGACGCGCAGGGCCATCTACAGACCCCGCAGGGCGGCATCGACCGCAAGTGCCTGCGCCGTCTCGCGCACGTCGTGGACGCGCAGGACGGCTGCGCCGTGGCGGGCACCGTGAAGCGCCACGGCGATGGAGCCGGGAGCACGGCGGGCGGCGTCCCGCTCGCCCGACAGCGTGCCGATGAACCCCTTGCGCGATGCGCCCAGCAGGACGGGGCAGTCCAGCACGGCGAAGGCGTCGAGGTCGCGCAGGAGGGCGAGGTTATGCGCAAGCGTCTTGCCGAAGCCGATGCCGGGATCGACGATCAGGGCGGCGCGGGGTATGCCCGCCGCCTCGCAAGCCGCGATGCGGGCGGCGAGGTAGTCGCGCACCTCGGCCACCACGTCGGCGTAGCGCGGGTCATCCTGCATGGTGCGCGGGTCGCCGAGGGCGTGCATGAGGCAGATGCGCCCGCCCGCCTCGGCATACGCGCGCGCGACGGCCATGCTGTCCGAATCGTAGGTCAGGGCCGATACGTCGTTGAACAGCCGCGCACCCGCCGCCAGCGCCCGGCGCGCGACCTCGGCCTTGCGGGTGTCGACGGAGACATAGGCCCCCGCCGCGACCCCCGCCTCGATGGCCGGGGCGATGCGCCGCCATTCCTCCTCGACCGGGACGGGCTGCGCGCCGGGGCGGGTGGACTCGCCGCCGATATCGAGGATGTCGGCCCCCTCCTCCCGCATCGTCGCGACCCGCGCCGCGAGGGCGGCCTCGGGGACCATGCCGCCGTCCGAGAAACTGTCGGGGGTGGCGTTGAGGATGCCCATGATCTCGGGTCGCAACGGCTTCACGGTACGGACCTCACCAGACGGAGAAAGCGCCGCCGGTTTCCCGGCAGCGCTTTCTAACTGGTTCAAACGGATCGAGCGGCAAGCCTCGTCGCGTGGCGATCAGGTCGGCTGTGGCTCCATCCCGCCCGTATCGGGCTTGGGCTTCTTCGTCTTCGGAACCGACGTGATCGAGGGCGGGCCGCTATCGGTCGGAGAGCCGTCGTCGTTGCGGTCGAGCGGCTCGCCGGCGATGACCTTCTTGATCTCGTCGCCCGTCAGCGTCTCGTATTCCAGAAGACCCTGGGCGAGGCGCTCGAACTCGACGGACTTCTCGGTCAGGATGCGCTTGGCCGTCTCGTACCCCTCGTCGATGAGGCGCTTGACCTCCTCCTCGATGGTCTGCTGCGTCTCGGTCGAGATCTGGATGCCGCCGGCCTGGTAGGAGCCGAGGAAGCTGTCCTGCTCGGACGAGTAGTTGACGTTGCCGACCTTGCTCGACATGCCGAACTGCGTGACCATCGCGCGGGCGATCTTGGACACCTGCTGGATGTCGCTGACCGGGCCGGAGGAGACGTTGTCCTCGCCGAAGGTCAGGACCTCCGCCGCCTTGCCCGCCATGGCCATGGCGATCTTGGATTCGTACTTGGTCTTGGAGACCGAATACGTGTCGCGCTCCGGCACGCTCATCACGAGACCCAGCGCGCGCCCGCGCGGGATGATGGTCGCCTTGTAGACCGGGTCGTGCTGGGGCACGTACATAGCGACCAGCGCATGGCCCGCCTCGTGGTAGGCGGTGGTCTTCTTCTCCTCCTCGGTCATCACCATGGAGCGGCGTTCGGCGCCCATCATCACCTTGTCCTTGGCGAACTCGAAATCGTCCATGGTGACGAGGCGCTTGCCGAGGCGCGCGGCGGTCAGCGCCGCCTCGTTGACGAGGTTCGCCAGGTCCGCACCCGAGAAGCCGGGGGTGGAACGGGCGATGCGGCGCAGATCGACGCCGGGGGCCAGCGGCACCTTGCGGGCGTGGACCTCCAGGATCTTGTTGCGGCCGTTGATGTCGGGGTTGTTCACCGTCACCTGACGGTCGAAGCGGCCCGGGCGCAGGAGCGCGGGGTCGAGCACGTCGGGACGGTTGGTCGCGGCGATGAGGATGACGCCCTCGTTCGCCTCGAACCCGTCCATCTCGACCAGAAGCTGGTTCAGCGTCTGCTCGCGCTCGTCGTTGCCGCCGCCGTAGCCTGCGCCGCGATGGCGGCCCACGGCGTCGATCTCGTCGATGAACACGATGCAGGGCGCGGATTTCTTCGCCTGCTCGAACATGTCGCGCACGCGGCTCGCGCCGACGCCCACGAACATCTCGACGAAGTCCGAGCCGGAGATGGTGAAGAAGGGCACGCCCGCCTCGCCCGCGATGGCACGGGCCAGAAGCGTCTTACCCGTGCCGGGAGGGCCGACGAGCAGCGCGCCCTTGGGGATCTTGCCGCCCAGGCGCGAATATTTCTGCGGGTCGCGCAGGAACTCGACGATCTCCTGAAGTTCCTCCTTCGCCTCGTCGATGCCGGCCACGTCGTCGAAGGTGACCCGGCCCTGCTTTTCCGTCAGGAGCTTGGCCTTGGACTTGCCGAAGGACATCGCCCCGCGCCCGCCGCCCTGCATCTGGCGCATGAAGAAGACCCAGACGCCGATCAGCAGGAGGAAGGGGAGCCAGCCGAGCAGCACCGCGAGCAGCGGGTTGCGCTCCTGCGGGTCGACGACGATGTTCGTGTCGGAATTCTCCAGCTTCTCCATCAGGTTGCTGTCCTGAGGGATGTACGTGTAGAAGGTGTTGCCCGAGCTTTCGAGCGTGCCGGTCAGGCGCTCGCCGGAGATCGTGACCTCGCTCACGGCACCCGACTCGATATTGCGGACCAGCTCGGAATACGTCATCTCCCGCGAGTTGCGGTCCGCCCCGTTCTGCCCGAACATGTTGAACAGGGCGACGAACAGGATGATGATGACGAGCCACAGGCCCAGATTCTTGATGTTGTTCACGAACAGGCTCCCGGTGGGATGCGTCCCCGAAAATCGGGACGATCTTATGTTCTTCTAGATAAAGGCTTCGTCGGCAGGATCAACCGCCGCCGCCGCTTCATGTCGTACCGCCACCGCGCGGCATTCCGACGCCGCCGGGGTCGCGGCGTATCCGGCGAGGGGGATGGCGAGGGGCGTATCCCCCTGCCAGAGCGCGGGCGTGCAGGCGCGGGCGGGGCGCGGGGCGGCGGTCCAGCCGGGCGGAAGCGGGGCCTTGGCGCGCTTCAGATGACGCAGGCCCGCCTCGCCCGTCGCCGCGATGCGGGTACCGGGAGGCGGGTCCGGCGGGAGGGCGACGTGGAAGCGTCCGTCCCACAGGCCGCCGCGCGCGGGGGACGCGATGGCTGTGCAGGCGCGCGGCTCGCGCTGGACGACGAGCATCCCGCCGGGGATATCGACACGGCAGCCGTGCAAGGTCGCGCCGCCGAAGCCGGGGCGGGTGGCGCGGTCCATCAAGGCGGCGAGTGCATCGAGACGGGGGCGGTAAGGGGCGCCGGACACCTCGCACAGAAGACGCGCGAAGACGCGCCGGGCGGTCTCGACCGGCGCGTCGCGCAGGGAGGCCGGGGGCAGGGTGATATAGCCGAGGGGCGAGACGGTGCAGTGCTGTGCCCGGAAGGCATCGGCGCAGGCGTCGAGGACCACGCGTGCCTCGTGCATCGATCGGGCGGTCGCGGCGAGGCGGGCGGGGGTGATGCCGGTATCGGCCAAGGCCGGGAGGGCGTCGCGGGCGCGGATGCGGGCGTAGTCGCGATCCTCGTTGGTGGGATCGTCCGCCCAGGGGATATCCTCCGCCGCGAGGATGCCGCGCAGGGGCGCGCGCGGCATATCGAGCAGGGGGCGCAGGATACGCAGGCCCCACAGGGCGGTCACGGGGCGCATACCGGCCAGCCCATCGACGCCGGAGCCGCGACCGAGGCGCAGGAGCACAGTCTCCGCCTGGTCGTCCAGCGTATGGCCGGTCAGGAGCGCGGCGATGCCGCGCGCGGTGCAGGCGTCGGCCATGGTGCGATAGCGTCCTTCGCGGGCCTTCGCCGACAGGTTGCCCGTACCGTCGCTCCGCCACACGAGGGTCTCGTGGGCGATTCCCCGCCGGGCGCAGAAGGCTTTCACCATCGCGGCCTCCGCCGCGCTCTCAGTACGCAGGCCGTGATCGACGGTCAGGGCCTGGAGGGCGGTGCCGCGGCGGCGTGTCCATCGGTCCGCCAGATGCAGGAGCGCCATGCTGTCGCCGCCCCCCGAGACGGCGACGGCGATGCGGGCTTCATCGGAAGCGGCTGTGAAGAGAAGGTCGAGGTCGTCGTCGGTAAACCCCGCCGTCATCCCCCGCATCGGGTACGTTCAGCCTCGATCTGCGCGCGTTGCAGGAGAGACGGGTCCGCATTCGGGAAACGGCTGGGGAACTCGGTGAAGGTCAGGCACGCTTCGTCGCGCTGGCCGAGGCCGGAAAGGGTCATCCCGAGCTTGAGCAGGCTGTCGGGCGCCTTCGGCCCGTTCGGCCATCCCTTGAAGGAATCGAGAAAGGCCTTGGCCGCCTCGTTGTAGCGGCCCAGGCGCAGATGCATGTCGCCGAGCCAGTAATGCGCGCTGCCCGCGACCGGGGCCTGCGGGTACTGGATCACGAGCGATTCCAGGGCCGTGCCTGCGGCATCGAACTCGCCGAGGTTGAGCAGGCGCAGAGCATCGTCGTACTGCATCTGCGGATCGGACTGCGCAAGGACGACCGGGGCGGGAGCGGGCGGCTCCGGCATCGCAGGCGCGACCGACGAGCCGGCAAGAGCGACGGCGGTCCCGGCGGTCTGGGATTGCGCCCGGGGCGTCGTTCCGGGAGCGGCCCGGGACGGCTCGACGGGGATGGTCGGGAAGGGCAGCGCGGCAAGGTCGGGGATGGTGTCCATCTGGCGCGGTGCGCCGAAGGCCACCGCCGGGCCGCCGCCGAGATTCACCATGGGCTGCGCGGGGGCCATCGGTTGCACGAACGGCGCGGGCGGCGATGCGGCGGGCGCGGGAGCCGCCGCGACGCCGGGATCGGAGACGAACGGGGTCGGCGGGCGCGATTCGAGGGCCTGGAGCCGCGTCCCAAGATCGAGCATCCTCTTGTCGTAGGTCTCGGCGCGGCGGGCGGCGTCGTATTCGAGCCGCTCGACCAGCCCGGTGAGACGGCGCAACTCGGCCTCGATCTGGTCGATCCGGGTCATCACCTCGCCCGACGCGCCCGCAGGGCGCTGACGCAGGAGGACGACCTCCGATTCGAGCCTGTCGAGCCGACCGAGGATGGAGCTGACGGGGATACGCTGGACCGCCTGCTGCTGGGCTTGGACGGTCGGGACCGGCACGGCGACGGCGGCGAGAAGAAGCGCGCAGGCGAGGGCGGGCGCGCGGAAGGATACTGCCATGCGAAATCTCCTTCGGGGGTGGGAACGGACATGGCCCGCTTTCGTACAGGTAGTCCGCCTCGTCTCGTCGACACCATCGAACGGGACGACCCGGGCATTTTGAGGGCGATCACCCGAATTATCGCGGCGGAACGATCATCCCGCCGCGCGACCGGGCATCTGCGACAAGGTGGGAGGGCATACCGTCATGCCCCACCTCCTCCGGACGGCTCCCCGCCCTAGAAGCTCGCGCCGCCGCCGATGACGGTCTCGACGCGGCGGTTCTTCGCCCAGTCGTTCGGGCCGGAGCCGAGCGAGAGCGGGCGCTCCTTGCCGTAGGACACGGTGCGCAGGCGCGCGGTCTCGACGCCGAGGGAGGACAGGAAGGCCCGCACCGCATCGGCCCGGCGCGCGCCGAGGGCGAGGTTGTACTCGCGGGTGCCGCGCTCGTCGGCATGGCCTTCGAGGATGACGGCGCGATGCTCGGGGTGCAGCTGGAGCCAGGCCGCCTGACGGCGCAGGGTCTCGCGCGCGTCCGACGTGAGGATCACGCTGTCGGTCTCGAAGAGGACGCGGTTGCCGACCTGGGTGGTCAGGTAGCTCTGCTGACCCGTGTCGCCGGGGAAGGAATAGCCGTTCAGGGACGCGCCGCCCTGGTCGGTATAGGTGCTGAACTGGGTGCCACCGCCCGTCACGACGCCGGTGTCGTCGAACAGGGTCGCGTCGTAGGGCTGGGTGAAGGAGCCGTCGTTGTAGGTGGTGGTATCAGTGTAGATCGTGCCGTCCTCGTATTGCGGGGCGGCGGAGATGATGCCACCGTCCACGAGACCGCCGTCGGACCCGTAGATGCCGACCCCGCCCAAGGCCGTGCCGTCGATGGGGCCGGTGCCGCCCGCCCGGCCGTAGATATCGGCACCGCCGCCGGGAATGTCGTCGCTGCCGAGGACGTAGGGTGCTGCACCGACGCCGGCACCGACGCCGCCCTGAAGGGGCGCGCCGGGATTGCCCAGCCCCGCGGCCGAGGTGGTCGTCTCGGCGGTCGGGTCCTGCGTGCCCGCGCATCCGGCGAGGGCAAGCGCCGCCGTGGCGGCGAGGGCGAGGGAACGGAGGGGGATGGGGCGCATGGGTGGCTCCTTTCGCGGCCCGCGTCCTGCGGGGCCTGTCCTTGTACTTCTCTGCGCCGGAAGATCGGCGCGCGCATCCGTCGAATCGTGCGGAGACGGTCTAGCGCATGACCGGCCCCCAGGCGGGGTCGGAGGCGGGGCCGGGGGTGGCGACTCGGGTCTCGCGCCCGCCCCGGATGTCGATGGAATAGAGCTGCGGCCTGCCCCGCTCGCCTTCTGTCTCGCGGAAGAACATCAGCCGCCGCCCGTTCGGTGCCCAGGTGGGGCTTTCGTCGAGGAAGCTGTCGGTCAGCAGCCGCTCGCCGCCGCCGTCGGGCGACATGACGCCGATGCCGAAGCGCCCGTCCGCGATGCGGGTGAAGGCGATGAGGTCGCCGCGCGGGGACCAGACGGGCGTGGCGTAGCGCCCGTTGCCGAAGCTGATCCGCTTGGCCGAGCCGCCCCGGGCGGGCATCACGTAGAGCTGCTGCGAGCCGCCCCGGTCGGATTCGAACACGATCCGCCGCCCGTCCGGCGAGTAGGACGGCGCGGTGTCGATGGCGGTGTTGGAGGTCAGGCGCGTGATCTGGCGCGAGCGCAGGTCCATCTCGTAGATGTCCGTATTCCCGCCGCGCGCGAGGCTCATCAGAACGCTCGTCCCGTCGGGCGAGAAGCGCGGGGCGAAGGTCATGCCCGGGAAACGGCCGAGGATTTCCTGCCGCCGCGATTCGATGTCGAGGAGGTACACGCGCGGCAGGCCGTCGCGGTAGGAGATGTACGTGACCTCCTGCGACCGGGGCGAGAAGCGCGGGGTAAGGACGAGGGACGCGCCTCCGGTCAGGTATTCGAGGTTCTCGCCGTCGTAATCCATGACGGCGAGGCGCTTGACGCGCCGGTTCTTCGGCCCGCGCTCGTCGACGAAGACGATGCGGGTCTCGAAATAGCCGGCCTCGCCGGTCAGGCGCTCGTAGATGGCGTCCGAGGCGCGATGCGCCATGCGCCGCCAGGCCGCGCGGTCGCCGGTATACTGGAAGCCGGCGATCTGCTGCTGCGCCACCACGTCCCACAGGCGGAAGCGCAGGGCGAAGCGTCCGTCGGGGGTGGCGCCGATCTCGCCGGTGACAAGGGCGGCGGCGTTCGAGAGGGTGCGCACGTCGTTGAAGCGCGGCGGCGCGCCGAAGCTGGGCACGAGAGGCGCGATGGCCGCGTCGGGGACGGTGCGGAAGATGTTGGTGCTGGCCAGGTCGGCCTCGATCACCTGCGCGAGCTGCGGCCCCAGGGGGTCGGCCACGCCGCCTTCGCCGAAGAAGTCGAGCACGGCGATGGGCAGCGGCTCGACTACGCCCCGGTCGAGGGTCAGCTTGAGCGGCTGCGACTGGGCAAGCGCGGCGACGGGCAGGACGAGGCACGCGGCGACACCGAGGCAGGCGGCTCCGACGACACGCAAGGCTCTGGAAAGGGTCTGGGTCATTGGAGCACCATCTGAGCTGGATCGAAGCGGATCACGATGTCCCGCCACGCGTTGTATTTCTGCGGCGGCAGGGCGAAGGGCTGGCAGCGCATGTCCTGAAGCGCCGTCCGCGCGCGGTCGACCGCGATCTGGAAATCGGGCGGCGTCGGGCGCGGCTCCAGCAGGGTAATCGAGTTCTGGTTAACGAAACCGTTCTGCCTAATCTCGGCGCGAAAGGTGACGACAAGATTGCGGGCATTGGCCGAAACGGTGTCGACACGCCAGCACCGGCGAAGCTGGTCGAGAACGGCCTGCGTTTCTCCGGCGGTGAGGCTGACGCCGGGCGTGGCCGTGCGCCCCTGTCCGAAGCTGGGGCCGGTGCGGGCGGACTGGGCAGCATTGTTGGCCGCGCCGAGGATGCTGGCCAGGGCGCTGTCGCCGCCGAGAAAGCTGTCCTGAGGCGGCGCGGCGGGGGTATCGACGATGTTGCTCGCCCGATCCTCGGGGCTGCTGTCCGCGTTCAGGGCGGCGAGCTGCTGCTGGCGCAGGGCGCGCTGGCGGGCCTCCTCCTCGGCGCGGCGACGGCTCTCGAGTTCGGCACGGGCGAGGCGCTCCGCCTCCGCCTGATCCGCGCGAAGGCGCTCGGCGAGGCGCTCCTGCTCGCGTCGTTCGGCCAGTTCGGCGGCGCGGCGCTCCTGCTCGGCGACGCGATCCTGCTCGGCGCGGGCCGCTTCCTCGCGGCGTCGGCGTTCCTCCTCGACAAGGGCGGCCACCCGGGCGCGGTCCTCTTCGAGACGCCGCTGCTCGGCGGCACGTTCCTCGGCGGCGCGTTCCTCGGCCTGCACCATCTCCATGAAACGGCGCTGGGCCTCGGCGAGGGCGGCCTCGTCGACCTGCGGCTCGGGCGCGGCCTCCGGTGTCGCCGGGGCGGGGGCCGGCTCCGGTTCGGGGGCCGGCGCAGCGGCGGGCCGGCGCGGCTCCTCGGCGCTGGCCACGGCGAGCGAGCCGCGCGGCTTGCGCGACGGGAGCGGCGTCGAGAGTGGGGCGAGGTCCTCCTCCGCAGCCGCCGCCGTCTCGACGGGATCGGGCGCGGGGGCCGGTTCGGGCGCCGATTCGGCTTTCTCGCCCTCGCCTTCGGTCTCGGCGGGGGGCGGCGGCTCGTCTGAACTGGTGTCGATCTGTGGCAGCGCGTCCATCACGCCGCGCGGAGGCTTGGGCGCGGGGGGCGCGATGGCGACCTCCACGTCGTCGGGGGGGCCGAGATCGGCGGGGTCGACCTCGCGATCGGCGAGGGCGTCGTCGTCCAGCACGAGGGGCTTCGGCGCGGGCGCCGCCGTGACGCTGGGCGCGTCGGGTTCGGGCGCTTCGGGTTCCGGGAGTGCGTCGACCACCGGCTCGGGCAGGCGCATGGCCAGTTCGACGGACGGTTCCGGCGCGGGGGGTGGCTCGTCCAGCGCATCGGGAACCGGGTCGGCATCGGCGAGGACAGGCGCGCGGGGCGGCTCGGGGGCGGCGACCGTCGACGGGGTGGGAGCGCGGGAGGTCAGCGCGTTGTACTCGTCGACGGAAATGATATCGACCGCCATCGCCGTGTCGGACCCCATGGGGATCAGCGGTTCGGGCGCGCGCGCGGTCAGGAGCAGGAACAACCCGCCCACATGCAGCGCCGCCGATGCGATGATCCCGACATACGTCACGCTTGGCTCTCGTCCTTTCCGTGTCTCAAGGGTCGGTGCGGCGGGCGGGGGCCGCCTGTCCGCCCGGATCGGTGACGAGGCCGATGTTGCCGAAGCCGTTGGCGTTGAGCGTGCCCATCACCTCCATGACGCGGCCGTAGCCGACCTCGCCGTCGCCGCGCAGGAAGACCCGCTCGTCGGCACCGCGCTCGGCGGCGATGGCGGTGAGGCGCGCGGGCAACTCGCCCATGGCCACCTCGTCGCCGAGGAGGTAGATGCGGCCCTCCATGTCGACGTTGATCGAGACCGGCTCGCGCTGTTCGGTCGGCAGGGGGTTCGCCGCCGTCTTGGGCAGCTTGACCGGCACGCCCACCGTCAGCAGCGGCGCGGCGACCATGAAGACGATGAGCAGCACGAGCATCACGTCGACGAAGGGCGTCACGTTGATCTCGGACATGCGGGCGTTGCGGCGGGAGCCGCGCCGTCCGCCGCCGCCCCGGGGCCTGACCGACGCCCCCATCAGCGCGTCCGCCGTTCGAGCTGCCGCGACAGGAGGGTCGAGAATTCCTCCGAGAAGGTGCTGAGCCGGTTGGTCAGGCGCGCGGCGCGGTCGGAGAGGAGGTTGTAGGCGATGACCGCCGGAATGGCGGCAAGCAGGCCCAGCGCGGTCGCGAACAGGGCCTCGGCGATGCCGGGGGCGACCACGGAGAGGTTGGTGTTCTGGCTCATCGCGATGGCCTCGAAGCTGTTCTTGATGCCCCAGACGGTGCCGAACAGGCCGATGAAGGGCGCGATGGCCCCGACGGTGGCGAGGAAACCCATCCAGGTCTCCATGCCCTCGGCCTCGCGGTCTACGGCGACGGCCATCGTGCGGTCGATGCGCTCGTTCGCCCCGCCGATCAGCGCGCCCCCCGCCTCGAAGGAGCGCCGCCATTCACGCATCCCGGCGGCGAAGACCCGCTCGATGGGCGAACGCTTCGTCTCGTCGAGGCCGGTGTAGAGATCGTCGAGAGACGCGCCGGACCAGAACCGCTCCTCGAAGGCCGCGAAGCTACGCTTCAGGCCGCGATAGCGGATGATCTTGTCGATGATGATCGCCCACGACCAGAAGGAGGCGACCAGGAGCATGATGATGACCACCTGCACGACCCAATGGGCCTTGGTGAACAGGCCCAGGACCGAGAAGTCGATCCCTCCGTTCAAAGCGTCAACCGCCGTCGTTTCCATTTCAGTCTATCCTCTCATCCAGCCGCGAGGCGGGCGGTGCCTGCGTCCGAAAGCCGCGCGAAAGCAGTCGGGGTGAAGTGTGACAAAAGTTGGACCCGGCGGGCCGCTCGTTCATTCGGGCGGGGCCGTGTTGCCCGCCTGCGCCACCGGGAAACGATCGCGCAGGAGCGCGGGCAATCGCAGGGGCCGGTCGTCGTCGTCGATCGCCGCACACAGGACTTCGGCCTCCACCATCGTCTCGGCCCCGCGCCGGACCCGCTGATGCAGGGTCAGGCTCGCGGCTCTCAATCTCGTACACTGTGTGCAAATCATAAGTGAATCATCGAATAACGCGGGACGACGAAATTGAACCGAAAGGGATTTGACGACGAACCGTGTCCCGGATGCACGCAAGGCCCACTGATTCAGGCCGAGCGCGCGCAGGTATTCGGTGCGCCCCCGCTCCATCCAGCGGACGTAACTGGCATGATAGACGATGCCGCCCGCATCCGTGTCCTCCCAGTAGACGCGCAGGGGAAGGCGGTGGGTGGTGCCGTCGAGCGCGCCCGTGGGCACGGGCGGATCGCCCTCCTCCGGGCGCACCGGCGCGGCTCAGTCCTCGTCCGAGGCGCGGGAGTAGCGACGCGATTTCGCGCTGATGCGCTCGACCTCGCCGCGCACGGCCGATTCGACCATGGAGGGCAGGTTGTCGTCCAGCCACTCGCGGAGCATGGGCCGCAGCATCCCGCGCACCATGCCCTCGATGCTTTCGGAGCCGTCCTTCTCGCTGACCTGCATCGACGCGTACATGCGCCGGCTCGCCTCGCCCTCGACATCGGCGAGGGAGGCCAGCGCGCGGGCGGAGATCTCCTCGCTGGTCATGGAGACGAGGGCGGCGGGGTCGGCGTAGTCGACCGGGTCGCGCTCCATCGCGTCGCGGACCATGCCGCCCACAGTCTCCATGTCGTCGTGATTCCCCGGTTCGTCCGACGCGGCGCGGGCGGCGACGGGTTCCTCCGGCGCGTCGAAGCTGCGGCTGTAGTCGTCGTCCAGTTCCGGCGGATCGTCGTGATAGACGTCCGACGCGCCGAACGTGTCCGTGAATCCTAGCGGCTCCTCCTCGGCATCGAGCGAGAAGGCGTCGAGGGGCGCGTCGGCCTCCTCGGCATGGTCCGGTCCGTACGTGGCGGCGGGCTCCTCGGGTTCGGGTTCGTCGTCCAGCCGGGCGAAGTCGGCACCGTAGGGGGCATCATAGACCTGCGCCGTTCCGGCTTCCGGGTCGGCATCCGTTTCGCTCTCGGCATCCACTTCGGCTTCGGTCGCGGTTTCGGCGGGAACGCTCTCTTCCTGCACGACCTCCTCGACCGGCGCGTCCACGGGCATCGTCCGGCTTCGCTCGGCATCCTCGGCGGGTTCGTCGTGCGGTGCGTCCTCTTCGGGTGGCAAGCTGTCGAAGCGGGAGTAGGTGTTCGCCGACGGCATGAAGGCGGCGTCATAGTCCGCTTCGTCCGCTTCGTCCGCTTCGTCGGAGAGCGGCGGGACGATGGACTCGGCGCCCGCGGCATCGCCGCGCTCTTCGGGACCGGCGAGGGATTCCTCGTGATCGACCTCCGGCGTCTCCTCCTCCTCCGGTTTCGGCATCGCCGAGACGTGGAAGCTGTCGCCGCTCTCGACATGGCCCGCCTCGACGCCGTCCGCCTCCTCGCCGATGGGCGTGGTCAGGTCGAGGATATCGTCGTCCCCAGCGGGGTGTTCGGGCATCTCGGGCAATTGCGGCGCGGCGGGGGCGGTGGAGGACAGGGTCTCGCGCGCGTCGCTCAGATCGACGGTGTCGGTCAGGTCGAGGACGCGGCTCTCCTCGACCTCGGTCGAATCGAAGTCGGTCGGCGTGTCGGCCATGCCCAGGCGTTCGTCGCTGCGATGCTCGGCATCACGGGCGCGTGCGGCGAGACTCTGCATCCGTTCCCGGGCGCTGGGGCGGTTGGTGGCGTCGAGCTTGTTGCGGGCGCGGGTGAAGATATCGGTCGGGCCGGATGCCCGGTCGGCATCCCCCGCGGCCTCGGGCTCGTCGTTCCCTTCGTCCCGTCCGGTGGCGCGCGACCAGAAGGGGCTTTCGCGCTCGGGGAAGATCGCGTCGCCCTCCCCCTCGCCAGCGGTCTCCTCCTCGGAAGCGTCGCGGTCGGGGGACGCGGCGGTCATCACGGGCAGCGCGCCGTCGGCCACCTCCGGCTCGACCGCATCCTCGGCGGCGGGGCGGGCATCGCGCGAATCCTCCTCGTCGATGATTCGCCGGATGGAGGCCAGGATGTCTTCCATGCTCGGTTCGCGGGCGGTTGCGGTGCTATCGCTCATGGTGTCACTCCAATCGACCGTATGGTGGCGGTCAGGGTTCCTCGCTCCCGTCGCGGGGAATCAGCGTATCCGGTATGTAGGGTCGTTCGACTTTCATCCCGCACTCAATACGGAAATTAATCATTTTCGGTTAACAGGCAATCGGTTGCTCACGGTCGCCAGGGAAAACGCCATGCCGCCTCGGGGTTGGCGACGACGCCATAGGGGGAAAGCGGCTCCACCCCCGCCGTGCCGCCCTCCCGTCCGATCACCGGCACGATGCCGAAATAGTCGGGGCCGAGGCGGCCCATCGCCGACAGGAGGGTGTAGGCGGCCACGTTGAGCTGGCGCACGGAATTGACGAGGGAGGTCCGCGCATCAAGGAGCGCCTGTTCCGCGTCGAGCACGTCGATGGTCGAGCGCGCGCCGACCTGAAGCTCCTCGCGGATGCCGTCGAACGCGATGCGGGCGGCGCGCACCTGCTCCTCCCCCGCCGCGATGGCCCCGCGCGCGGTGACAAAACTCTGCCACGCGATGTTGACCGAACGCTGCACCTCGCGCACGGCGGCGTGGTAGTCGGCGCGGCGCTGGGCGGCGATGTGCTGGGCCTGCCGGATGCGGCTGTCCACCTGCCCGCCCTGGTAGAGGGGTGCGCGCAGGGTGAGGTTGACCCCGGCGGAGAGGCGGTTGTCGAAGCGCGAGGAGAAGCCGCCCTCCGTCGTGTCGTTGAACCGGCCGTCCAGCGAACTGCCGAAGGAGACGGTGGGCAGCTTATCGGCATTGATGACGCGGATGTTGTAGACCGCCGCCCGCTCCGCCGACCGGGCCGCGCGGATGGAGGGGTGGAAGGAGACGCCGGCATCCTCCGCCGCGCGGGCGGTGGGGGGCAGCTCGGGCAGGAACTCGGGCGGCTCCAGCGCGCCGGGGAGACGGCCCACCACGGCGCGGAAGCCTTCGGCGCTGGCGCGCAGGTTGCCGTCGGCCTGGATGACGTTGGCGTTCGCGGCGGCGACGCGGGCCTTGGTCTGGGCAACGTCGGTGATGGTCACCTCGCCCGCCTCGAACCGCGCCTCGCTCGCCTCCAGCTGCTGCACGAGGATGCGCAGGCTGTTGACAGCCAGATCCCGAACCTCCGCATCGCGCAGCACGTCGAAATAGGCGCTGACGGCGCTCAGGATCGTCGACTGCTCCTGCGAAGCGAGCTGGGCGTAGGCCGAATCAACACTGGCGCGGGCCTGGGATATGGTGTTCGCGGTGCGCCCGCCGTCGTAGAGCGGCAGGTTGCCGTCGACGCCGAGCGTGAGGGGGGCGGTGGTATCGTCGGGAAGCGGGTCGGGAACCCAGGTCCGGCTGACCCCGTAGGTGGAGGAGAGGTTGACCGTGGGCAGGCGTCCGGCATTGGCGATGGCCACGCTCTCGCCCTGGGCCAGCAGCGCGGCGCGGGCGGCGTCGATCGAGGGATTGTAGAGGTAGGCATCCTCGACGATGCGCGGCAGACCCTCCGCTCCGGCGCGGCCGACGAGGAGCACACCGATGGCGATGCCCGCGAGGGCCCCGCGCATCCCCCCGCGTCGCCGGTGCCTGACATGCTTCATCGCGCCTCGGGCCTCTCGATCAAAATGCGAATGCGGGGGTGGCCTCGAAACCGGGGAGGACGGGCGCGCTGGCGTCGAAGACCCAGCGGGTGGCGATGTCGTCGCCGGATCGCACGGACATACGCGCCTGCCCGGTGCCGTTCTGCATCCAGATCGCGATCAGGCGTCCGTCCTCGGCGAGCTGGTCGTAGAGCGCGGCGGGGGCGGTCGCGACGGCACCGCCGGAGACGACGATCACGTCGTAGGGGCCTTCGCCCGGCACACCCTCGGACAGCGGCCTGTCGAGCACCACGGCGTTGTCGATGGCCATGCCGCGTAGGTTCGCCTCCGCCGCACTCGCCATGGACTCGTTGGATTCCACGGCGATGACGCCGCGGCAGAGCCGAGCGACGACAGCGCTCGAATAGCCCAGCCCGCATCCGATATCGAGGACGGTCTCGCCCAGCCCGATCTCGGCGGTGTCGAGCATCTTCGCGAAGGTGCGGGGCGCGAGGAGGACTCGCCCGTGGCCCATCGGCACGTCCCGATCCACATAGGCGACGGCGCGCTGGGAGGCGGGCACGAAGGTCTCCCGGGGGGTGGCCAGCATCGCGTCGATGATATTGTGGCGCGTCACGTCGGCCGGGCGCACCTGCCCGTCCACCATCATCTCGCGCGCCTGAGTGTAATCCAGCATCGTCAATCCCGTGCATCGCCGTTTCGCGCCCGACCATAACGGTTGCACGCGCACCATTCCAGCGGCGAAATGCCGTGGGTGCGAAAACGCTTGTGTTGGCACGGCGGGGGTGCGGTGGTGGTGGTGAGCGACGCTCCGCGCGGCGCGGCAATCGAGAGGGGAACACCGGCATGAAGATCACACGCATCGGCATCCATCGGGTCGATCTGCCGATGAAGGAGGGGGCCTACAGTTGGGGCGGGCAGTCCTTTCCCGCCTTCGACAGCACCGTCGTTCTCGTGGAGACCGACGCGGGCATCGTCGGGGCGGGCGAGAGCTGTCCCCTCGGCCCGGCCTACCTGCCCGCCTACGCGCAGGGGGTGCGCTCGGGCATCGAGGCGATGGCCCCGGCGCTCCTCGGCGCGGACCCGAGGCAGGTGGAGGCGGTCTACGACCGGATGGACCTGGCCCTGCGCGGGCATCCTTATGTGAAATCGGCGGTGGACATGGCCTGCTGGGACATTCTCGGCAAGGCCGTCGGCCTGCCCTGCTACATGCTGCTCGGGGGGCTGCGGAACGAGAGGGTCACGCTCTTCAAGGTGCTCTCGCGGCAGGACCCCGACCGGATGGTCGAGATGCTGGGACGGTATCAGGCGCAGGGCTTCAGGAAGTACCAGATCAAGGTCGGCGGGGATGCGGACAGCGATATCGAGCGCATCACCGCGATCCTTGCCGCGCGAGGGCCGGGAGAGATCTTCTGCGCCGATGCGAACACGACCTGGAAGATGCACGACGCCATGCGGGTCGTCGGCGCGACGAGGGGCCTCGACTACTCCATGGAACAACCCTGCATCTCGTACGAGGAATGCCTGTCGGTGCGCCGCCACTGCGACCAGCCGATGATCCTCGACGAATGCATGGACAGCGTGCGCATGCTGATGCGCGGCCATGCGGACAGCGCGATGGACCAAGTGAACCTCAAGATCAACCGCATCGGCGGGCTGACCAAGGCGCGGGCCTTCCGGGACCTGTGCGTCGAGCTGGGCATCACCATGACCATCGAGGATAGCTGGGGCGGCGAGATCGCCACCGCCGCCATCGCGCATCTGGCGCATTCGACGCCCGCGGTCTTTCACTCGCAGTCGTCGGCCTTCCACGAATACACCGATACGGTCATCGCCGATGGCGGGCCGGAGATCGCGGACGGCACCATGACCGCCGCGGATGCGCCGGGCCTCGGGGTCGTGCCGCGCATGGACGTGCTGGGCGAGCCGGTCTTCGAGGTCTCGGCATGAGGATGGCATCCCGCAGGGAACATACCGGCCCGACGGAACTTGTCGTGGAGAGGCGACGGCCTCGTATCTTTTGAGCTACCCAAGGAGAGACCCATGGCCATTCAGAACCTCAAGGAAGTCTATCAGCACATGCTGCAGGATCTCTACAGCGCCAACAAGCAGTCGCTCGACATGACCACCAAGCTGGGCCGCGCCGCCGAGGACAAGGATGTCAGCCAGGCGCTGATCGACGGGGCCAACGGCATCACGAAGGGCATGGACGAGGTCGCATCCCTCTGCGCCGAGCATGGCATCGACCCGACGGGCGAGCACTGCAAGGGTATGGAAGGGCTGGTCGCGGAGGCCAAGGCCCACGGCATCGACGAGGAATACGGCGACAGCGATTCGCGCGACGCGATGATCATCGCGCAGTACCAGCGGATGGTGCATTACGCGATCGCCGGGTACGGCACGCTCGCGGCCTATGCGAACCGCCTCGGCCTCGACGGCGATGCGGCAGTCCTGAAACGCTGCCTCGACGAGACCTATGACGGCGACCGCCGCATGACCGAGATCGCGACCAAGGGCGGCGTCAACAAGGCCGCTGCCGCCTGACGATCACGCGGGTTCGGTGACGGAGAAGCGAACCGGGGGGCCGTGCGGGAGCACGGTCCTCCCCGACGCTTCCCGCCCGAGCCGACTTCGGCCATTACCCGAGATGCCAAAATGCCGCCGCAAGCTCCGTCAGAGCCTCGCGGCGGCATTCTTGTGTCCGGCGACACGCCGTGTCGGCGAAGAACGGGCGCAGCTGTGCCCTATGCGGAGCAGCTTCCGCCGCCGAGGACGCAGAACTTGGCGCAGTGGGGGTGGTTGAGCTTGATGGGCGCTTCCGCCGCCTCCAGCGTCCCGCCCAGCTCGAACTGGTCGTCATAGGGCAGGAGCGTGCAGGCCAGTACCGCCGGAGCGTCCGCCCCCTTGCGCTTCACCACCATGCGGGAGGTGGCGCACATGATATCGGCGGGGGACTTGTCCAGGATGCCCCAGCAGGCCCCCGTGATCTCCGGCACGTCGACGGTATCGTCCATCTCGGGAAAGAGGATGCAGCGCGACGGGTCGGCGGCGTCGATGTCGACGCCGGTCTCGGCGAAGAGCGCGGCGTAGCCCGTGCGCGCGTCGGCCTCGTCCTCGCCCCAGCAGGTGCGCCCCGCGGCGTCGAGCCGGAAGCCCTCCCCCGCCAGCCAGCGCATCCCGCGCATCATGCGGTCGAAGCTGCCCTGCCCGCGCTCGCGGTCGTGGAGGTCCGCCGTATGGTGGTCGATGGAGATGCGCAGGGTGAGCGCGTCGCCGAAACGCTCGCGCAGGGCCTTGAGGCCCTTCTTCACGCGCGGGCGCATCATCGGGGCCATGGCGTTGGTGAGGACGAGAACCTTGTATCCCCGCTCCAGCGCAGCCTCGGCCATTTCGTTCATCTCGGGGTTCATGAACGGCTCGCCGCCGGTGAAGCCGATCTCGGAGACGGGCCAGCGGGACGATCCCGCCGCGCGGCGGGCCTCGATCTGGTCGAGATACCCGCGCACCTCGTCGGCGGTGAGGTAGACGAGGGCGTCGTTGGTCGGGCTGGAGAGGATGTAGCAGTTCTCGCACTCGATGTTGCAGAGCGTGCCGGTGTTGAACCACAGCGTCTCGACGCCCCTAAGCGGCACCCGCGCGCGGGCTTCGCCCTTCGCCGTAACGTCGGGATCGACGAACTTGCCCAGGGAGGTCAGTGCCCCGTCCCGCGCCGCACCGCCGCCTATCGGGCCGCTGCCATCCATGTCTCGTTCTCCTCTCTCGCGATATCGGGCGCACCGTCGCGCCACAGCACCATGTATTGCAAGAGAAATCGCATGACGCACGCTTCGCGTTTTCGTCATCGGACGCGGTCTCGGGGCGGGGCGGGACGTTTTGCACTTTGCATCCGACCGCCACCTGTGCGACTCCGTGCGGCAACGGAACCCACAGGGCACGGCGGATGAACAGGATCAGGGCCTTCTTCGCATGGTGGTTCGGAGAACTGCGCATGGTGTTCTCCGGACGGCGCCGGCTGCCGCTGGCGCTGATTTTCTCGCAGCACGAGATCGCCCTGACGGAGCGCGGCACGGATGCGCCGCTGGGGGTCGTGACGCATGATGCCGTGGACAGGGCGGCGCGGATCGAGACCCTGCGGTCCATCGTCGAGAAGCGCACGGGGCCGGGGGCGCCGGTGGAGCTGCGCCTGCCGCGCGAGCAGGTCGTCTTCCGGGAGATCGAGACGCCTGTTTCCGAAAGCGGCACGCGCAATCTCGCCGTGCGGATCGCCGAGACCTGTGGGCGCAAGGCGCACGAGCTGACCGCCGTGACCGGCCCCGCCATCCGCCTGAGCGAAGGGGGCAGGCCGGGCATCCTCGCAGCGGCGGCCCTGACGGAAAGCATAGACGACGCGGTGCGGATGGCCCGCGAATGGGGGTTCGAGCCGCTGCGCGTGACGAGCGTCGACTGGCCCGCGCGCTTCACCGACGGCCCGGCGTTCCGCAGCCAGGAGGTGCGCCTGCGCTCGCCCCTGCGTGCGCGGGCCGTGCTGGCCCTCGGGGCGGTCGCGCTGCTGCTGACGGTCGCGGCGGGGACGCGGGTGGTGATGGCCCGGTCGGCGCTGGCGGAGGACGTGAGCATCGAGGCGACGCGCACGACCAAGCCGAATGTCGACATGATGCAGGTGGAGCTGGACCTGGCGGAATTCGCCCATGCCGCCTCCTCCGCCATCGAGGACCGCTCGGCCACGGTGCCGGCCTGGTACATCCTCTCGGAACTGGCCGCGCTGCTGCCCCCCGATATCGCGCTCGATTCCATCGACTACCGCTCCGGCGAGATCGCGCTGCGCGGCGAGGGGGCGTCGATCGACATCCTGAAGCGCAACCTGGAACGCTCCCTCCTGTTCAGCGGCGCGCGCATCCGCGAAACGACGGGGCGCGGGCGCGGGGTGGCGAGCTTCGACATCGTCGCCGACGTGAACGCGCGGGGGCCGACATGACCGCCACCGGACGCTCCACGGCCGCCGCGCTGATGCTGCTCTGCGCGCTGGTGCTTGCGCTGGTGGTCGCCCTCGCCGTGCCCGCCTTCCTGAGCTGGACGAAGGACGGGCGCAGCATCCGGGCCGACCGCGCCCGCATCGCCTCGATCGAAGCCTCGCAGACGACCTTCATCCGCGTGAAGCACGCGACCGACGGGTGGGAGCTGTTCGCGCGCTCGCCCGCCGCCGGATTCCTCGACGCGACATCGCTGGACGAGGCGGTGGCGGTCGCGCGGACCCACGTGGAGACCGTGCTCGCCCGCCATGGCGGCGAATTGTCGGGCATCGGCTTCGAACCGGGCGAGACGCGACGCGCGCAGGTGGAGACGGTGCGGATGGACCTGGCGGTCACGCTGCCGAAGGCCGCCCTCGCCGCGTTTCTGGCGGATCTGGAGGATACGCCCCCCTACACGCTCGTCACCGCATTCCGGGCGACCGAGGAGGACGAGGCGCGGATGGCGCTGGTGCTGGGCGGGCGGATGCAGTGGCTGGCGGAGGCCGGGCCATGAACCGCGATGTCGGATACGCGCTCATCGCCGCCCTGACGCTGACGGCGCTGGCCAGCCTGTGGGTGCTGTTCAACGCCGCCAGCCTCGCCGACCCGGACGATGCGACGCGGGTGCGGGGGTCGTCGGGGTCGGTGCCCGTGCGGCCGAGGCCTGTCGACAATGCGAAGGCCATCGAGAAGGCCGTCGCCGTGCTCGGCACGCGGGACCTGTTCGAGGCCGCGGCACCGGCGGACATGGCGGCCCTCGACCGGCTCGCCCGGGCGCGCATATCGCCGCCCGTCGAGCTGGTGCCGGTGACCCCGGAACGGGACGAGCCGGCGGCCGGCATCCAGACCTTCCTGCCGCCGCCCCCGCCGGCGGCACCCGTGGCGAGGCCGGAGGATCTGCGCCAGGCCGAGAATCTGGCGTCGACGCCCTCCCCGGCCCCGCAGGCCGCCCCACCCCGCCCCGCCGCGCCCGCGCCCTCTTCGCAGGCGGCGGTCACGGTCAGCGATCCGCGCTTTCCGCTGACCCTGCGCGGTGTCTTCCCGGACCCGAGTACGGGGGGGCGCGCACATCTGGCTCTGCCGGACGGGCGGGTGGTGATGGCGCGGCCGGGGGTGATGGTCGAGGGGTTCTTCGTCGTTCGCATCAATCCGGCCTCCATCGTCGTGCAGGGCCGGGGCGGGCCGCCCATCCGCCTGGAGATGCCGGGCTACTGATCCGGCTGGCGGTCGTACAGCCCCGCATTGCCCGGATGGCGGTAGAAGCGCGCGCCCTTGAGGCGCAGGCGCAGGGCTTCCCAGTAGATGCCCGCGACGACCGTCAGCGTCATGGCCGGGAGGGCCGCGACGGTGGCGAGGAGGTTCCGGTCCGTCAGCGGCGCGGGGGCCGCGTTCTCGGTCGCGATCATGGTCAGGCCCGCGCGCCCGTCGACCCGGATGCGCAGGGCGATGCCCCCGTCATCGGCGTTCAGGGTGAAGGCGTAATCCTGCTCCGGCGAGATGAAGGGGGAGACGTAGAACGCCTTCGCCCCGCCATGACGCCAGGGGGGCGGGCCGGACAGGCGATGGACGTAATGCGTCATGTCAGCGTCGGTATTGCGCACCTCGTAGATCACCGCCGTCGGCTCATCCCCGGCATCGAAGCCGACGATCATCGAGAGCGGGTTGAAGGCGTAGCCGAACAGGCGCGGGAAGGTGTAGAGCATCAGCCGCGCGGGGCGGGCGATGCCGTGACGGGCCAGCAGCGCATCCGCCCAGGGGCGCAGGGGACCGCCGTCGCGGGGACCGTGGTCGCGGTCGCGGACGGAGAGCAGGTTGGCGCGGTTGTGCGAGAGCCAGCGCGATCCCGTCCGGTCCATGCGGTCGAGATCGAGCCAGACGCGGAAGACGCGGTAGGAGAAGCGGTGCACGCGCCGCCCGTCGGGCATCCGGCGCAGGTGCATGACGCGGGCGCGGTAGAGTGCCGGCCGGGGCGTCACGCCGCCGCGTCTCGGGGCGGGTGGATGGGGTCCCGGGTATCGCGCGCCCAGTCGGGCCGCACGCCCAGCGCCTCGGCCACGCGCAGGGCCGAGCGCAGGCCATCCTCGTGGAAGCCGTAGCCGAGCCAGGCACCGGCATGCCAGATGCCGCCCCGCCCCTGCACGCGGTCGAAGGCGCGCTGCGCCTCGAATGCGCCGGTGTCGTAGAAGGGATGGGCGTAGGCGTATTCGCCGAAGACGGTCTCGGGCGCGGGCTCGCGATGGGGGTTGAGGGTGACGAAGAGGGGCATCGCGCGGTCGATGTTCTGGAGGCGGTTCATCCAGTAGGTGAGACTCGCGCGTCCGTCGGCCCCGTCCCCGACCACCGTGTTCCAGCTCGACCACGCCTTGCGCGTGCGCGGCATCAGGGTCGGGTCGCGGTGGAGGACGGCGCGGTTGGGGATGTAGCGGATCTTCGCCAGCAGGGCGCGGGTCTCGGCATCGGCATCGGGACGCAGGGCCAGGGCCTCGTCGGAATGGGTGGCGAGGATGGCCTGGTCGAAAAGCCCGGTCGTGCCGTCGGCGAGGGTCACCTCGACGCCGCCCTCGACGGGCGAGACCCGGGCGACCGGCGCGTTCCGGCGCACCCGCTCGCCCAGTTCCGCCGCCGCGCGGTCGACGTAGGCGCGCGAGCCGCCCGTGACCGTGCGCCACTGCACCGCATCCCCGAGGCCGGCGAAGAGATCGTGATTCTCGTAGAAGGCGAAGAGGCTGCGCGCCGGGAAGGCGGCGATGTCGGCGCTGCGGGTCGACCAGATGGCCCCGGCCATGGGGTAGAGATAGAGCCGTCTGAAGGCCGCCGAGTAGCCGCGCGCGTCGAGCCAGTCCTCGATCGGCTCGTCATGGGGCGCATCCGAGGCGAGCGCCGCCTGCGCCTCGCGGTTGAAGCGCAGGACGGCGCGCATGGCCCCGACGAAGGACGGGCGCAGGAGGTTGCGGCGCTGGGCGAAGATCCTGTCGAGGTCGTCCGCCGCCCATTCGATGCGCCCCCCGTCCACCGTGAAGCTGAGCGACATGTCCGACCATTCGGTCGGCACGCCGTAATGCGCGAAGAAGGCGGTGAGGTTGGGGTAGGTCTTCTCGTTGTAGACGATGAAGCCGGTATCCACGGCGACCCGGCGCGGACCCGGGTCGGTCGGGTAGTCGATGCGCACCGTGTTCGCATGGCCGCCGAGGCGGTCTTCCTTCTCGAACAGGGTCACGTCGTGACGGGGGGCGAGCGCGAGGGCCGCGCCGATGCCGGAGATGCCGGAGCCGACGATCGCGATGCGCTGGGGGGATGGGGTCATTGCGGTCTCCGAGAAGGATACTCCGTCCCGGAGCGGCCGGTGGAACGGTCTGTAGCAGAAGTGGGTCGCGGGGTCAGTCCCGCATCGCCTTGTACGCCGCCAGCGCGCGCTCGCGGCCTTCCTTCAGGCCGATGATTGGCTTGGCGGGGCGCGCGTCGCCGATGCTCATGTCCCACGCGCGCGGGATGGCGGCGAAGAAGTTCCGCGCATCCTCCGATCCCTCGTCGAGCCAGCGGGAGACGTAGCGGCCCTTCGGGTCGAACTTCTCGACCTGGGTCTCGGGGTTGAAGATGCGGAAGAAGGGGGTCGCGTCGGGACCGGACCCGGCGACCCACTGCCAGCCCATCGCGTTGGACGCGGGGTCCCAGTCGGTGAGGCAGTCGCGGAACCATGCCTCGCCGACGCGCCAGTCGGTCATCAGGTGCTTGGTCAGGACGCTGGCCGTGAGCATGCGCATGCGGTTGTGCATATATCCGCTGGCGTACAGCTCGCGCATGGCGGCATCGACCCCGGCGATGCCGGTGGTGCCGCGCCGCCAGCGTTCCGCATCCTCGTTATCCTCGCGCCAGGGAAAGGCGTTCCACTCCTCGCGCCAGTTCTCGGATGCCAGGTCGGGGTAGTGGTAGAGGAGGTGATAGGCGAACTCGCGCCACAGAAGCTCCTGGAGATAGACGGTCGGGCCGTCGCCGGCGTTGCGGGAGCGGGTCATGTAGGACCGGATGCGGTGCCACGCGGTCCGGGTGCTCAGCTCGCCCCAGGAATAGTTCTCGGAAAGGCGGGAGGTGCCCGCATGGCCCAGGGCGTTGCGGCCGCTGTCGTAGTCGGCGACGATGCCGACGAACGCCTCCAGGCGGGCAAGGGCGGCGGCCTCGCCGACATTGGCGTATCGCGCGACGATGTCGCCGCCCCGGTTCATCCCCGCGCCGAGGTTCCAGCTTTCGAGGGCGTCGCTTTCGGGCCAGGCGTCGGGCGGGGCGAGATCGTTCGGGGTGGGGAGGGGGTCGCCGATCTCCTCCTCGCGGTCGAGGCAGGCGCGCTTGTAGGGGGAATAGACACGGTAGGGACCGCCGGTCTTGGTCTCGATGGCCCACGGCTCGAACATCAGGTGGGAGCATACGCTGACCGCGTCGACCCCGTCCTCCTTGAGCGCGAATTTCACGTCGGCGTCGCGCTCGCGGGTGGGCCTGTCGTACTGGCGGCCCCAGACGACGCGGCGCGCGCCGGTCTCCGCTATCAGGGCGCGCAGGATTTCCAGCGCGTTGCCACGGCGCAGGACGAGGCGCTGGCCCTTCGCGGCGAGGGTTTCGGCGAAGCAGTCGAGGGCACGTTCGAGCCGCCAGAGCGCCGCGGCACCGTACGACTTTAGGATGGCGTCGTCGAGAACGAAGACCGGGATCACCGGGCCGTCCCCCGCCAGGGCCTCGGCGAGGGCGGGGTTGTCGGCGAGTCGGAACTCCTTGCGAATCCACCATATCGTGGGGTCGGCCATGCGCGTCTCGTCCGTCCGTGGTCCCTGTCGCCCGGCCACATAGCCCCCGCACGACCCACGGCCACCCGCGGGATCAAACCCGTTGCGGCCACATCGCCGCATTGTCATCGCACCGGCCTTGGGCTAGGTCTCGCCCATCACGATTATCCGGTATCGGCCCCCTCCCGGGCCGTGCCGAGCGAACGAGGGAGCGTTTCGCATGACGGAAGTGACTCAGGGCCACGACCATGCCCATGACGACGGACATGGCCACCCGA
Source organism: Paracoccaceae bacterium (assembly GCA_020629115.1). Lineage (GTDB taxonomy): Bacteria > Pseudomonadota > Alphaproteobacteria > Rhodobacterales > Rhodobacteraceae > JAHDDY01. The sequence continues at coordinate 42,714 of JAHDDY010000001.1, forward strand.
GCTTCTTTACCCGGTGGTTCTGTTCGACGAACCACAAAGACATCGGCATCATGTACCTGTGGATCGCGGGCTTCTTCGGCCTGATCGCGATCGTCTTCTCCATGATCATGCGTGCGGAGCTGATGTATCCGGGCGTGCAGTTCATGACGATGGAGGACGGCAGCCCGAACGGTCAGTACTGGAACGTCGCCATCACGGCGCACGGCATCCTGATGATGTTCTTCGTGCTGATCCCCGGCCTGTTCGGGGGCTTCGGCAACTTCTTCATGCCGCTCCAGATCGGCGCGCCGGACATGGCGTTCCCGCGCCTGAACAACCTCAGCCTGTGGCTGTTCACCGCCGGCGGCCTGCTCGCGGTGCTGTCGGTCTTCGTGGGTGACGGGGCGGGGGTCGGCTGGGTGCTCTACGCGCCGCTGTCGACGACGAACACGATGGACAACATGTCCGTCGATCTCGCGATCTTCGCGGTCCACCTGTCGGGGGCCTCGTCGATCCTGGGCGCGATCAACATCATGACGACCTTCCTGAACATGCGCGCGCCGGGGATGACCCTGTTCCGCGTGCCGCTGTTCGCATGGTCGATCTTCGTCACCGCGATCCTGATCCTGCTGGCCCTGCCGGTCCTGGCGGGCGCGATCACGATGCTGCTGACGGACCGCAACTTCGGCACGCACTTCTTCGATCCGGCGGGCGGCGGCGACCCGATCCTGTACCAGCACCTGCTGTGGTTCTTCGGGCATCCGGAAGTGTACATCATCATCCTGCCCGCCTTCGGCATCATCAGCCACGTCATCGCGACCTTCTCGAACAAGCCTGTCTTCGGCTATCTCGGGATGGTCTGGGCGCTGATCGGCATCGGCCTGCTCGGCTTCGTCGTGTGGGCGCACCACATGTACACGTCGGGCATCAACGCCGACACGCAGGCCTACTTCATGCTCGCGACGATGGTGATCGCGGTGCCCACGGGCATCAAGATCTTCTCCTGGATCGCGACGATGTGGGGCGGGTCGATCCGGTTCGAGACCCCGATGCTCTTCGCCATCGGCTTCATCTTCCTCTTCACGCTCGGCGGCGTGACCGGGATCGTGCTGTCGCAGGCGGGCGTCGACCGGGTGATGCACGATACCTACTACGTCGTGGCGCATTTCCACTACGTCATGTCGATCGGCGCGGCGATGGGCGTGTTCGCGGGCATGTACTACTGGCTCGGCAAGATGTCGGGCCGGCAGTATCCCGAGTTCTGGGGCAAGGTGCATTTCTGGACGTTCTTCGTGGGCGTGAACATCACCTTCTTCCCGCAGCACTTCCTCGGCTTCGCCGGGATGCCCCGCCGCTACATGGACTACAACGAGGCCTTCGCGGGCTGGAACTGGTGGTCCTCGATCGGCGCGTTCATCTCGGGTGCCAGCTTCCTGCTGTTCATCGGCATCGTGTTCTACACGATCCTGCGTGGCCAGCGTATCGCGGAGAACCCCTGGGGCGAAGGCGCGGACACCCTGGAATGGACCCTGCCCTCCCCGCCGCCGGCGCATACCTTCGAGACGCTGCCGGTCATCCGGGACAGCGGACACCACTAGGCGAGACGACGAGAGCCAGCCGCGAGGCTGGCTCTTTCGGTTAGGGCGACCGGGTCGCCCTCCCCCCCCCTTTATCCGAACGATCCGGCAAGGCTACATCCCCTCCGCCCGGTCGATATGTCGAGGTCCGCCATGGATGCCGCAACGCTCGATCCGAACGCCGAACCTGCCTGGCAGGTCATGCTCTGGCCGCATCGCTCGCTCTCGCCGCGCGGGTTGCGCATCTTCCTGACGGTGCTGGGCGGCCTGTTTGCGGGATTCGCGGCGATGACCTTCCTGATGCCGACGCCGGCAAATATCGACTGGGGGCTGCATCTGGGCGTCGTCGCCGTGATCCTGGGCTTCATGGGCGGGGCCTTCGCCCTCGTCTGGGGGATGTTCCTGCGCAGCTACAGCGACGCGCGCTATCACGAGCGCATCGCCATCGAGCAAGATATGCTGGTCATCGAGGCGCGGCATCCGAAGCGCCCGCTGAAGCGGTGGGAATTCCGCCCCTACTGGACGAACGTCCGCACGCGCACGACGCGCCACGTGGAGAATCAGCTCCTGCTTTCGTCATCGGGACGGGTGGTCGCCGTGGGGGCGTTCCTGACGCCGGAGGAGCGCGCAGACCTGGCCGTCGAGATCGAGGACGCCATCGCACGCTACGCCTGATCCGCAAAGCGTCTTGCATCGCGGCCGCTCCGACCTAACTCCGGTCTTGAATGCATTACCGGGGGAGCCGGACGATGGTGGAACGATCCCCCGAGCAACTCGACCCGTCCCTCGCCGACCGGGTTTCCGACGCCCTCGACCACGATGACCGGGGCGAGCTTCTCGATGCCATCGAGGATGCGCATCCGGCGGACGTGGCCGATGTGCTGGAGCAGATCAAGCCGGGCGCGCGCGAGGATTTCGTGCGGCTCGCCGCCGACGACTTTCCCGCCGAGGTGCTGCCCGAGCTGGAGGAAGGGCTGCGCGACGACATCGTCACGCTGGTCGATCCCGAATACCTCGCCGAAGCGGTGGGGGAACTGGAAAGCGACGATGCGGTCTACCTGGTCGAGAATCTCGACGAGGACCTGCGCCGGGAGGTACTCGATGCCCTGCCCACCGCCGACCGCATCGGGATCGAGCGCTCGCTGGAATATCCGGAGGACTCGGCCGGGCGCATCATGCAGCGCGACGTGGTCGCCGTACCGCCCTTCTGGAACGTGGGCCAGACCATCGACAGCCTGCGCGCGCGGGCGGACCTGCCGGAGACGTTCTACGAGATCATCGTCATCGACCCGTCCTACAAGCCGATCGGCACCATCCCGCTGTCGAGGATCATGGCCTCGCGCCGCCCGGTGATGATCGAGGCGATCATGGAGCGGGACTTCCGCGCCCTGACCGTCGAGGACCCGCCGGAGGACATCGCCTACGCCTTCAACCAGTATCACATCGTCTCGGCCCCGGTCCTCGACGGGGACGGCCGGCTCGCCGGCGTCATCACCATCGACGATGCGCTGGAGGTGCTGGGCGAGGAGACGGAGGAGGACATGAAGCTGCTGGCCGGTGTGGGGGACGAGGAGCTGACCGATTCCGTCTGGGAGATCACGCGCCAGCGCCTGCCATGGCTGGCGGTGAACCTGCTGACGGCCATCCTCGCCTCCCTCGTCATCGCGCAGTTCGACGCGGTGATCGAGAGCATCGTGGCGCTGGCCATCCTGATGACCATCGTCGCCTCGATGGGCGGAAACGCGGGGACGCAGACGCTGACGGTCGCCGTGCGCGCGCTGGCGACGAAGGACCTGACGACGACGAACGCCCTGCGCATCGTGACGCGGGAGGGACTGGTAGGCTTCTTCAACGGCATGGTTTTCGCCGTGCTGATGGGGGGGCTGACCTGGGCCTGGTACGGAGACCCGGCGCTGGGCGCGGTGCTGGGGGTGGCGATGGTCATCAACATGCTCGTCGCCGCCTTGGCGGGCATCCTCATCCCCATCGGGCTGGAGAAGGCGGGCGCGGACCCGGCGCTGGCCTCGGCGGTCTTCGTCACGACGGTGACCGACGTGGTGGGCTTCATGGCGTTCCTGGGACTGGCGGCCCTCGTGCTGCTCTGATCGGGCCGCCGACCGGCTCGCGTCCCGGCGCGGGAGGCCGCGGTCGGCCGGTGCTTCATATCGTCCTATTCAATCCATTCCGGGAAAAGTATAGTCGATTTGACATATCGAACTGTCAACCGAACCCGAAAGACGGCATGCCCATGATCCCCGATACTCCGATCGCCGACCTGAGCGGCGTGCGCGACCTGCCGCGCTGGTTCGCCACCGTCTTCGAAACGGTCAACTGCCTCGCGCGGGGGCGGATCGACATCCAGCTGCCGGACGGGCGGTGGTTCCGGGCCGAGGGGGCGGCCCCGGGGCCGCACGGGGTGGTCATCTGCCACGACAACCGCGTCTGGGGGCGCACCGTGCGGGAGGGGGCGGATATCGGGTTCGCGGAGGCGTACGTGGACGGATGGTGGTCGTCGCCCGATCTCCAGGCCGTGCTCGACGTGTCGCTGCTGAACAACGAGGAGATGGCGCGCAACCTGTCGCTCGGGCTGCTGGCCCGGCTCGTCGAGCGGACGCGGCACTGGCTGCGCCGCAACTCGCGCGCGGGATCGCGGCGGAACATCATGTCGCATTACGACCTCGGGAACGCCTTCTACGAGACGTGGCTCGACGGGTCGATGACCTATTCCTCCGCCCTGTTCCACCGGCCGGGCGAATCGCTGGAGACGGGACAGGCGAACAAGTATGGCGCCCTGTGCGACGCGCTGGCGCTCAAGCCGGACGAGACGGTGCTGGAGGTGGGCTGCGGCTGGGGCGGGTTCGCGGAGTACGCGGCGCTTGAGCGGGGGGCGAAGGTGCGGGGGATCACCATCTCGCCCGCGCAGCTCGACTACGCGAAGAAGCGCATCCACCACGCCGGGCTTGCCGAGCGGGTGACGCTGGAATTGCGGGACTACCGCGCGCAGGAGGGGCAGTTCGATCACGTCGCCAGCATCGAGATGTTCGAGGCGGTGGGGGAGCGCTACTGGCCGGTCTACTTCGACACCCTGCGCGACCGGCTGAAGCCGGGCGGGACGGCGAACCTCCAGATCATCACTATCGCGGATCGCCTGTTCGAGAACTACCGCCGGAACGTGGATTTCGTGCAGAAGCACATCTTTCCGGGCGGGATGCTGCCATCGCGGGCGGCCCTGCGCCATCAGACGGATCGCGCGGGGCTGGTCTGGCGCGATTCTATCGAGTTCGGGGACAGTTATTCCGAGACGCTGCGGCGGTGGTCGACCGCGTTCAACGCGCGGTGGGACGAGATCGCGCCGCTGGGGTTCGACGACCGGTTCCGGCGACTGTGGAACTTCTATCTGGCGAGCTGTGCGGCGTGCTTCCTGGCGGGAACGACGGACGTGACGCAGGTGCGCCTGTCGCACGCCTGAGCCTCATGCCGGGTCGCGCACGGGGAGCGGGCCGCCATGGGCCAGCTCGACGAAGCGCGCGACGCGCAGCAGTTCGGCCTCGCCCCTCGGCCGCCCGACGAGCTGCACCCCGACGGGCAGGCCGCGCGGGCCGAGGCCGACGGGGACGGACAGGGCCGGCAGGCCCGTGACCGTGGCGAGGAAGGCGAAGCGGAGCCAGTCCATGTAGCCCTCCAGCACCTGCCCCCCGACCTGCCGCACCCATTCCTCTGTCTGCGGGCGGGGCATGCAGCCGACGGTGGGCAGGGCGAGCACATCGTGGCGCTCGAAGAAAGCGAGCATCGCGTGGAACAGGCGGGAGCGGGCGACCTGCGCCTCGGCGATGTCGTGGATGGTCAGCGATTCGCCGAAGACGGTGTTCTCCTCCAGCGTCGCCTTGAAGTGGCGGCGGATGGCGGGAGAGATGGTCCTGGCGGCGGTGGCCCAGGTCAAGCCGCGCAGGGTGTGGTAGGTGCGCTCCAGCCCGTCGATGTCGGGGGTGGCCTCCTCGACGATGGCCCCGCTGCGCTCCAGAAGGGCCATGGCCGCGGTCAGGTGCTCGCGCATCTCGGCATCGACCGCGCCGTAGCCGCCGAGATCGGGGCTGAAGCCGATGCGCGGAGCGGCGGCCTCGCGGCGGACAGCCTCGCGGAAGGGGGTCGGCGGGGCGGGGTAGGAGGTGGGAAAGCGCGGCTCGAAACCGGACATGGCGTCGAGGAACAGGGCGCAGTCCGTGACGGATCGCGCCATCGGGCCTTGCGCCCCCTCGATGAGGAAGGCCGCGTCCGGCGCACCGCCGCCCGCGCGTCCGGGCGAGGGGCGCAGGCCGACGATGCCGCAATAGGCGGCCGGGGTGCGCAGGGAGCCGCCGTGGTCGGAGCCGTGGCTGAGCCAGACCTCCCCCGTCGCCAGCCCCGCCGCCGCCCCGCCCGACGAGCCGCCCGCGTTCAGCACCGGGTCGTAGGGATTGCGGGTGACGCCGAAGACGTCGTTGAAGGTGTTGGCCCCCGCGCCCAGCTCGGGCGTGTTGGTCTTGCCGACGACGAGACCGCCGCGCGCCTCGATCCGCTCGACGAGAGGGTCCGACGCGTCGGGGACGTGATCGGCCATGCCTATCGTGCCGAGGGTGGTGCGCACGCCCGCGACGGGGGTGAGATCCTTGATGCCGAGGGGCAGGCCGCCGAGCCAGCCGGGATCGTCGCGCTCGCCCGCGTCGAGCCGGTCGACGGCCGCGTCCGCCCGGTCCCAGCAGGTCGTGGGCATGGCGTTGAGACGCGGCTCGACGGCGTCGGTCCGCTCGCGGGCGGCGGCGAGCAACTCGCGGGGCGAGACCTCGCGGCGGGCGAGCATGTCCACCACCTCGTGCGCCTCGCGGCGGCAGAGATCGGGGCCGGTGTAGGGAGCGTCGGTCATGGGGTCTCTCCGTGTCGGACGCCCCATCCTATCCGCCTTCCGATGGCTCCGGCCACGAAATACGCGTATGACCCGTTCCCGGGGAGGAACGCGCATGATGGACGAGGAACGGCTGCTGCGGACGGAGATCGTGGCGCGGTGCCGGGAGATGAACGCGAACGGGCTGAATCAGGGGACGTCGGGCAATATCTCGGCGCGGTGGGGCGGGCGGATGCTGGTGACGCCCTCGGCCACGCCCTACGACGCGATGACGCCGGAGAGTATCGCCTCGGTTGTGCTGGAGGACGCGGGGGGTGCGTATGACGGGCCGCTGAGACCCTCGACGGAGTGGCGGTTTCACCGGGCGCTGCTGTGCGCGCGGGCGGAGGCGGGGGCGGTGATCCACACGCACGCGCCTTGGTGCACGACGCTGGCGGTGGCGCGCAGGGCCATTCCGGCCTGTCACTACATGGTCGCGGCCTTCGGGGGGAACGACGTGCGGTGCGCGGGGTATGCCCGGTACGGGACGGAAGCCCTGTCCGACCTGGTGCTGGAGGCGATGGAAGGCCGGACCGCCTGCCTGATGGCCAATCACGGGATGATCGTCATCGGGGAGACGCTTGAGCGGGCGATGTGGCGGGCGGTGGAGCTGGAGACGCTGGCGCGGCAGTATTGCCAGAGCCTGACCATCGGGGGGCCGGTGCTGCTGAGCGATGCGGAGATCGAGGACGCGCTGTCGGCCTTTGCCGGATACGGGTTGCGCAAGGCATGACGCCGGAGGACCTCGCGGCGCGGCATCCGCGCCTCTACCACGTCACGACACCGGGAATGCTGAGGTCGATCCGTCGTCACGGATTGCTGAGCACCGCGCGAATCCGGGCGTTGATGGGTGTGGCGGATACCGGGCGGCGAGCCGATTCGGTGACGCTGACGCATCCCGACCATGGGACGATGATCCTGACGGACCAGAAGCCGCTCGTCGAGGCGGGGCTAGCGCGGTGCCTGGACGACGGGCTGGAGCCGGACGACTGGCGGGCGATGCTCGACGGGCGGGCGTTCTTCTGGCCGAGCCGGTCGCATGCCGAGGGGCTGCTGCGGGCGGCGACGAATCGGGACCGGGCGCGGGACGTGCTGGTCCTCGATACGCTGGGCCTGGCGCGGGCGCATGGGGATCGCATGGCGCTGTCGCCGATCAATTCGGGGAACACGCGGCGCAGGCCCGCGCGGCGCGGGCTGGCGACGTATACGCCGCTGGGCGCAATGCCGCTCGCGAACTGGCGCAGGATGCGGCGGCGGGCCGGGGTCGTGACAGGGCTGGACGATATCCGGGAGGTCACGGTCGAGGGGGCGGTGCCCGATGCGGCCGACCATCTGCTCGACGTGATCGAGCATCGCCCCTGATGCCGGGCCTCAGCCGCGCCAAGTGCGGACCGGGCCGGTATCGAGGTGGATGAAGCCGGCGCGCGGGTAGTAGCCGACGCCGCCGGCCGCCATCTTCAGCGCCAGCTTGCGCACGGTATTGGTGGAGACGCCGGTGAGGCGGATGTCGGCGGCCATGCCGCGGACGTGGTAGCTGTTCTTCGCCACCGCACGGTTGCTGCGGCGGAGCATGCGGTTGGTGGCCTCGGAGCGGTAGCCGGAAACGACCGTGATGGGATTGTCGAACCCGATCTCCTCCTGCACGAGGGACAGGAGGTCAATGAGGCCGCGGTCGATCTTCCGCACCTCGTCCCGGCGCCAGTCGCGCAGGAGGTGGTCGATCTCGCCGAGCGCGTCGTCGAACATGACCGGGCCGGAGCGGAATACGTCGTCGAAGATCTCGCCCGTGCGCTGGGCGCGGATCTTCAGCCGGTGCTCGCGGTTGTCGGCGTATCCGGCGACGACGCGCAAGGGCTTGCGCATCGGCTCGGGTACATCGAGGAAACGGGCGAGGGCCGGTTCGGGCTGAACCTCGGACAGGGTGTGGTACTCGACCCGCGCGCCCCATCCGCGATTGGCGCGGTAGGTGGCCACGGCGGCCCCGTCGAGACGGTCGTAGATCGGGCTCATCCCGGCGAAGGCGGGGCTTGCGCTCGCGGCGGCGCAGGTCGCGGCGGTCAGGAAGGAGCGGCGGGTGGTATCGGCCATGGCACGGATCGTCCCTTGTCGTACGGCGTATCGCTTCGTGTCCGGATGACCGTAAGGGTCGCTGGTTTAACAATCGTTAACGGCGCGAAAGGCCCCCCGTGCATTGACGCAAGCATTACCGGGGGGTTAGGGACCTGAAGCTCAGAAATCATTCCTTAACGTTCGTGACCGGATCCCGACCGATGACCTCATTGCGCGACGCCGCCGAGACCGCGAAAGCCTGGCCCTTCGAAGAGGCGCGGCGACTCGTCAAGCGCTTCGAGCGCAAGCCGCCGGAAAAGGGGTACTGCCTGTTCGAGACGGGCTACGGCCCTTCCGGCCTGCCGCATATCGGCACGTTCGGCGAGGTGGCGCGGACGACGATGGTGCGCCGCGCCTTCGAGGCGATCAGCGACATTCCCACGCGGCTGGTCTGCTTCTCGGACGATATGGACGGGATGCGGAAGATCCCCGACAACGTGCCCGATACCGACATGCTGGCCGCGCATCTGCACAAGCCGCTGACGGCGGTGCCCGACCCGTTCGGGACGCATGACAGCTTCGGGGATCACAACAACGCGATGCTGCGCCGGTTCCTCGACACGTTCGGCTTCGAGTACGAGTTCATCAGCGCGACCGAGTTCTATCGCTCGGGCCGGTTCGACGCGACGCTGCTGCGCGCCGCCGAGCGGTACGACGACCTGATGGCGATCATGCTGAAATCGCTGCGCGAGGAGCGGCGGCAGACCTACTCGATCTTCCTGCCGATCTCGCCGCAGACGGGGCGGGTGCTCTACGTGCCGATGAAGGAGGTGAACGCCAAGGACGGGACCGTCATCTTCGACGACGAGGACGGGACGGAGACGACCCTGCCGGTGACGGGCGGAAACGTGAAGCTTCAGTGGAAACCCGATTTCGGGGCGCGCTGGGCGGCGCTCGACGTGGATTTCGAGATGTACGGCAAGGACCACTCGACCAACACGCCAATCTACGACCGCATCTGCAAGACCCTGGGGGGTCGGGCGCCGGAGCATTTCACCTACGAACTGTTTCTCGACGAGACCGGCGCGAAGATCTCGAAATCCGCCGGGAACGGGCTGACGATGGACGAATGGCTCGCCTATGCCCCGACCGAGAGTCTGAGCTACTACATGTACCAGAAGCCCAAGACGGCGAAACGGCTGTATTTCGACGTGATTCCCAAGGCTGTGGACGAGTATCACCAGCAGCTTCGCGCCTTCCCGGAGCAGGATGTGGCCAAGCGGATCGCGAACCCGGTCTGGCACATCCACCGGGGCCGGCCGCCCGAGAGCGACATGCCGGTGAGCTTCTCGATGCTGCTGAACCTCGCCAGCGCGGCCGGAGCGGAGGACAAGGAGACGCTGTGGGGCTTCATCCGACAGTACGCGCCCGAGGCGTCGCCCGAAAGCCATCCGGCGCTCGACGCGGCGGCGGCAGGGGCGGTGCGCTACTACCACGACCGGATCGCGCCCTTCAAGCAGCGCCGCGCACCCGACGAGAAGGAGCGCGCCGCACTGACGGACCTGCGCAACCGGCTCGCCAACGCGCCTGCGGGCCTCGACGGGGAGGCGCTTCAGTCCATCGTCTACGAGGTGGGCATGGCGCACGGGTTCGACCCGCTGCGTGACTGGTTCACGGCGATCTACGAGACCCTGCTCGGGCAGTCGCAGGGACCGCGCTTCGGCGGGTTCGTGGCGCTCTACGGGGTCCCGGAGACGGTGGCGCTGATCGACGGGACTTTGGAGATGTGACGCCGGGCGCGATCGGTTTAGTTCAACGCCACGACGCGCCACCCCGAGGAGACCGTGCCATGCCGAAGGATGTATCCACCCCCGTCCCGCCCTGGGCGGCGGGCACCGAAGGACGAATGGACGAGCTGAACCCCGGCCTGACGGAGGAGCAGATCGCCATCGTCTGCAGCTACGGCGAGGAAGCGCGGTTCGAGGATGGCGCGTGGCTGTGGCGGGCGGGGCAGCGCGACACCGGCTTTCACCTCGTCCTGTCGGGCGAGGTCGAGGTGGTGGACAGCAAATGCGCCGAGGAGCGCGTGATCATCACCCACGGGCGCGGCCATTACGGCGGCGAGATCTCCACCATGATCGGGCGCGGGGCGCTCGTCGGCGGGCGGGCCAAGGGCGAGGTGTCGGCCATCCGGCTCAGTTCCGCCCGCCTGCGCGAGATGATCGCGCTCGAATCGGAACTGGGCGAGACGGTCCTCCTGAGCTTCATCCTGCGGCGGATGCGGATGATCGCGGAGACGCAGGGGGACGTGACGCTCTACGGCATCGCGGCGGAGGCCGAGACGGGGACCCTGCGCTCGTTCCTGTCGCGCCACGGCGTACCGATGCATTTCGTCGATCTGGCGGAGGACGGGGCGGCGGCAAAGCTGGAACATCTGGGGGTGACGGCGGAGGATCGGCCCGTCGTGACGACGGGTCAGGGGATGCTCGTGCGCCCGTCCATCCGGGACCTGGCCGAGCATATCGGGATCGCGGCCGAGATCGAGAAGGACGCGCATTTCGACGTGGTGATCGTGGGCGGCGGTCCGGCGGGGCTGGCGGCGGCGGTGTACGGGGCGTCCGAGGGGCTGAGCGCGCTGGTGATCGAGAGCATCGCGCCGGGCGGGCAGGCGGCGACCTCTTCGCGGATCGAGAACTTCTTCGGCTTTCCGACCGGCATCTCCGGCCAGGCGCTGACGGGGCGCGGGTTCCTGCAGGCGCACAAGTTCGGTGCCGAGATCGCCCCCGCGCGCTGCATCGAGCGCATCGAATGCGGCACGCCGCATACCCTGTTCCTGGACGGGGGCGACCGGGTGACGGCGGGGGCGGTGGTCATCGCCTCGGGGGCCATCTACCGCGAGCCGCCCATCGAGAACCTCGACGATTTCACGGGGGGCGGCGTGCATTACGGCGCGAGCCACGTCGAGGCCCAGCTATGCAAGAATCGCGACGTGGCCATCGTGGGGGGCGGTAATTCGGCGGGTCAGGCGGCGGTGTTCCTCGCGGGTCACGCGCGCTGCGTGCGCATCCTGATCCGAGGCGAGAGCCTCGCGTCGAGCATGTCGCAATACCTCATCGACCGGATCGAGCGGACGGCCAACATCGAGGTGCTGAACCATACGGAGGTCGCGGAGGCGCGGGGGGATACGCGGCTGGAGACGCTGTTGTTGAAGGACAGTCGCGACGGCTCGACGCGCGAGATCGAGACGCCGCAACTCTTCATCTTCATCGGCGCGGTGCCCGCGACCGGGTTCGTGCCCGGGAAGGTGACGCTCGACGGCAAGGGGTTCGTGCTGACCGGGCCGGACCTGGACGCAGAGGCGCTCGACGCGGCGGGTTGGCCGCTGGAGCGCAGGCCGACCCATCTGGAGACGAGCTGTCCGGGTATCTATGCCGTGGGGGACGTGCGCTCCGGGTCGGTGAAGCGGGTCGCCTCGGCGGTAGGCGAAGGGTCGGTCTGCATCCAGTTCGTGCATCAGGTGCTGGCCGACAGGGCCGGGTAGGACCGGAGCCGGCGGAGAAAGCGTGGCCCCCGGAGGCGGAAACGGGTATACGGACGCCGAGAACAGGAGTCCGCATATCTTGACCGACGCCATCGACCCCCCCTCTCCTGCCCCCCCCACCAAGCGGATGAAGGCGGAGGGTCTGACCCTCGCCGAGCCGGAGGCAAAACGGCTGCTGTCGCGGCTGTGGCACGATTACGTGCGCCACCACCTGAAGACGCTCGGCATCGCCGTCGTGCTGATGATGATGGAGGGGAGCGTCCTGGGCGGACTGTCCTACATGGTCGCGCCGATGTTCGATCAGGTGCTGATCGACAAGGATCGCAGCGCGATGTTCGGCATCGGGGCCTTCGTCTTCGGCCTGTTCGCCATGCGGGCCGTCGCGGGCTTCTTCCAGCGCATCCTGATGACGCAGGTCGGGCTGCAGGTGGTGAACGATATCCAGAAGGACCTGCTCGGGCATCTGCTCTCGCTCGACACGTCGTTCTTCCAGCACCATTCGCCCGGCATCCTGATCGAGCGGGTCCGGGGCGATGCGCAGACATTGCAGAGTATCGCGTCGAGCACGCTGACGAGCATCGGGCGCGATACGGTGAGCCTGATCTCGCTGGTGGCGGTGGCGCTCTACTACGACTGGAAACTGACGCTCATCGCCTTCGTGGGGGTGCCGCTGCTGGTATGGCCCATGGTCCTGACGCAGCGATGGATCCGCTCCTATTCGCGGGTCTCGCGGCAGGCTTCGGCGGAGATCTCCAACCGTCTGGACGAGGTCTTCCACGGGGTCCACGCCATCAAGGTCAACAAGCTTGAGACCCACGAGCGGGACCGCTTCGAGAGGGAGGTGGACGGGTTCATGCGGCTCAGGATGCGGGCGGAATACGGGCAATCCGCCCTGCCCGCCCTGGTGGACGTCTTGGCGGCGGCGGGCTTCCTCGGCGTGCTGGTCTACGGCGGGAGCCAGATCATCGAGGGAAACCAGTCGCCGGGCGAGTTCCTGAGCTTCTTCGCGGCGGTGGGCCTCCTGTTCGATCCGCTGCGGCGGCTGAGCAAGATCGCCGGGCGGTTCCAGTCGGCGCTGGCATCGCTGGAGCGGCTCTACGGCCTGTTCGACGCGCGCCCCGACATCACCGACCCGCCCCCGGCCACGGCGCGCGACCTGTCGGGCGATACGACGATCCGGCTCGACGACGTGCATTTCCGGTACGAGGACGCGCCCGTGCTGCGCGGTCTGTCCTTCACGGCGGAGGCGGGCAGGACGACGGCGCTGGTCGGGCATTCGGGGGCGGGCAAGAGCACGGTCTTCCACATGCTCGCCCGGCTCATCGACCCGCAATCGGGGGAGGTGAGCATCGGCGGGGTGCCGATCTCCACGTTGCCCCTCTCCGACCTGCGCGGCCTGTTCTCGGTCGTCAGCCAGGAGGCGGCACTGTTCGACGAGACGATCCGGTTCAACTTCCGCCTCGGACGGCTGGACGCAACCGATGCGGAGATCGAGCGCGTGGCGGACGATGCCTTCGTCAGCGACTTCGCGAAGGATCAGCCCGACGGCCTCGACACGCGCGTCGGGCCGCGCGGCGGCTCGCTCTCGGGCGGGCAGCGCCAGCGGATCGTCATCGGACGGGCAATGCTGCGCGATGCGCCGATCCTGCTGCTGGACGAGCCGACCTCCGCGCTCGACGCCTCGGCTGAAGCGACGATACAGGAGGCGCTGAACCGCCTGTCGCAGGGTCGGACGACCCTCGTCATCGCCCACCGCCTCGCCACCATCCGGGACGCGGACAAGATCGTGGTGATGGATAAGGGGCGCGTGATCGACGAAGGGCGGCATGAGGAACTGCTGTCGCGGGGCGGCCTGTACGCGCATCTGTACGACCTGCAGTTCAGGACGGACAAGCCTTTCTGAACCGGGCACATGCCGCATCGTCAGGTCACGGCGACGCCCGCATCCGTCTTGATGAAATCGAAGCCCGCGGAAGGATCGAAGGATGCACCGGGATTAACCTTCGACGCGTAGACCCCTCCATTCGTATGGTATTCATTGGCTTCGAACCAGACGTAGACGCTGCTTGAAGTTTTCGTCGCACCCATCGCGAGACCCGTATTGGCACGATCGAGAAAATGGGTCTTGATGACCGTACTCGTGGTGGGCGGGTAGTTGTACCCGGTGAAGACCATGTCCAGCGCCCGTCCGCTGCCATAGGCATATCCCTGGATCTGAACGTAGAATGCCGCCGGTCGCGTGACATCCAGCCCCTTCAATCGCAGGTTGAAGCGCTTCAACCCTCCGAGCGAGGAGACCGTAAAGTTGCCCATGTAGGTCAGGCGGTTGAACTGGGCCTCGTTGGCCGGGAAGCGGACCGTGCCATCGGCATGATCGACGATCATGGCTTCGTGGAAGGTCGTGCCGTCGGGGGAGACCTTCAGGTGGGTATCGTCGTCGCCGGTCAGGCCGATCTGCGCGCGGGTCGAATAGGCTGTCTGGAGGGTGAGGGACGTGTCGGCGGCGGGGGCGGCCTTGTTCAGGGTCAGACGCATGTCTCCCGTGCCGGGGTCCGCATCGTCATGGGTAAAGAGGGCCGCCTCGGACTTGACGGCGAGGCGGTTGGTCGAGTCGGCGGTCGTGTTCACCCCGACCGAAGCCGGATTGAGCGCTGTATCGTCGCTCCCGCCGCCCACCGCCCGCCATCCGTCGTCGGTGAAGACGACGAGAGTATCCTCGTCGGCGATCCAGAGCCGCCAGCCGACATGGGGGGTCAGGAACGTCCAACCCATGGCCGCGCCGTCCCATGCGGCGATATCGCCGTCGTGGCCGGACCATGCTCCGGTCGGGGGGACGGCAACGAGGTAGCGGTCGCCATCGGCGGGGGCGGCGGGAGGCGCGGCGAGATCCCGGTCGAGAACCGCGAGCTGCGTCGCGGCGTCGATCCGGGCCAGGGCCTCGTTGACGGTGACGTGCTTCTGAGCCTGGGCGGAGACGAGGAGATCGAGGGCCAGATTGGGGGTCTTTTCGGTCATGGAATCGTCCTTCGATGGGGAAGGTGAGAGAAAATCCGGTGGGGAACGCCCCTGCGTCCGCCGGAAAGGTAGACGGGTCGGACGGAGTTCGATTGCCTTCGGGGGCGCTCCGGCCGGACCCTGCGCTTGTCCGGAGAATACGGGCGGCCGTCGGTCACGCGATATCGCTCGCCGACGAGGGTACCTCGTGGCGGGAAACGCCTTCACAGCCCGCGAGGGGGCGGTCGGTGGGTGAGCGACGGGAAAGGGCTACCCGGCGGCTTTCGGCGGCTCGGGGGGGAGGAAGCGGGCGACAAGCTCGCCTTGCAGCGGCTCGGCGGCGGCGACGAGGCCGGGGATCTTCGGAACCGGGGCGTTGTAGCGGATGGCCTCGCCCGCGCGGGTCGTGATGCGCCCGCCTGCCTCCTCGAACACGACCTGCGCGGCGGCGAGGTCCCATTCGCTGAAGGTGCCGGAGATGATGGTCGTGTCCCAGCGGTCGGTGGCGGCCTTGCAGACGCGATAGGCGAGGGAGTTGACGTAGCCGTGCCGCCCGCCGGGAGCGATGCCATCCGCCCAGCGGGCGGGCTTGATGACGGATTTGGTGGAGAGGATGCGGGCCTCGGCCAGGGTCGGGGCGGGGCCGATGCACAGGGGAGCGCCATTCAGGGTCGCGCCCCGGCCCAGCGCGGCGAAGAAGAACTCGTCGCGGGCGGGGTTGAAGACGGCACCCGCGACCGCCCTGCCCTCCACGGCGAGGGCGGCGCAGACGGTGAATTCGGGCTTTCCAGCGATGAAGGCGCGGGTGCCGTCGATGGGATCGACGATCCACAGGCGGCTCCGGGAAAGGCGTGCGGAATCGTCGGCGCTTTCCTCGGACAGCCAGCCATGGCTGGGGAATGCGGTGCGCAGGCGCTCTTCCAGAAGGGCGTTCGCGGCGAGGTCGGCCTCGCTCACGGGGCCTTCGCCGGGCTTGTCCCAGGTCTCTGGGTCCTGCCGGAAATAGCCCATGACAAGCGCGCCCGCCGCGCGGACGGCCTCGACCAGCGCGGCGGTTTCCGCCTCGGTGGGGTCAGTTTCCGGCGACATGACAGCCCTCGATGCGCAGGGTGGGCACCTTGAGGGAGCGGTCGGCGGGCAGGTCGTCCGCCGCCTCCAGCGCGCCGAACATCTCGATCAGGTTGCCGACGACCGTGGCCTCGGTCACCGGGTAGGCCACTTCGCCCTTCTCGATCCAGAAACCGCTCGCCCCGCGGCTGTAATCGCCGGTGGTGGGATTGATGCTGGCACCGAGCATCTCGGTGACGAAGAACCCCTCCTCGATCTCGGATATCAGGTCGGCGGGGGAGCGGGTGCCGGGAGCGAGGGTGACGTTGGACGGGGACGGACGGGGCGGGGAGCCGACGGCGAACGAGGCGCTGGCCGTGGAGGCGAGGCCAAGCTGCCGGGCGGTCGCGCAATCGAGAAGCCAGCCCTGCAGCATGCCGTCCTCGACGAGGACGCGCCGGGCGGGGGCCAGTCCCTCTCCGTCGAACGGGCGCGATGCGAGACCCCGGCGCTGGAGGGGATCGTCGGTCACGGTAACGCCCGCCGGAAAGAGGCGCTTGCCCATGCGGTCCGCCAGATAGCTGCTGCCCCGGGCCACGCTCGCGCCGTTGATCGCGCCGAGGAAATGGCCGACGATGGAGGATGCGAGGCGCTGATCGAAGACGAGGGGGACCGATTTCGTCGGGGCCTTGCGCGGGGAGACGCGCCTCGCCGCCCGCTCCCCCGCCTCGCGCCCTATGGCGTCGAGCGCGCGCCGATCCTCGTGCCAGCGGGCGACCGCGTAGGCGTAGTCGCGCTCCATGCCCTGCCCCTCCCCGGCGATGGCCGAGCACGAGGCGCTCCAGACGCTGCCCTCCCGCGTGGCGGAGAACCCGTTGGACAGCCGCATCGCGATGCGGCTGCGCCGCCAGCTTGCGCCGGCGCTTTCGGACTTGGCGACGCCGGGGACGGCGCGCGCGGCGGCGTCGATGGCCAGCGCGTCCTCGCGCAGTCGTTCGGCATCGCCGGTGGCGGGGTCGCACAGGTTGAGATCGGGAAAGTCGGTGGCGACGCGCTCCACCTCGGGCAGGCCGCAATAGGGGTCCTCCGGGGCCTCGCGGGCCATCGCGACCGCACGCTCCGCCATCTCGGTAAGGGCCGAATCGGCGTGGCTGGATGCGGAGACGCAGGCCTGCCGCCGTCCGACGATGACGCGCACGCCGATATCAAGGGTCTCGGAACGGCCCACATCCTCGATGGCCCCGTCCCGCGCCGACGCCTCCAGCCCCTCCGTCATCGCGGCGGACGCGGCCGCCTCGTCGGCCCCGGCCTTTCGGGAAAGGTCGAGCAGCCTGTCGCAGAGGGCGATGAGATCGGGCACGATACGGTCTCCGGATTACGGGGGTTCGGGGTTAGATGGGCGAAAGCCGGCCCGAAATCAAACGTCCCGTCCCATGCACCTTGCCATCGCGCGCGTTTATGCACTTAAAAAGTGCACATTATCTATGTTTCTCTCAATATGTGCATCTGGTAGGGATATCCCGACGAAGGCAGGCGCGGGAATACATTGATGATCAAACAGGTAACGGTCCGGAACGCCCATGCCAACGGCGCGCTCCTCGACGAGATGTATCGCGCCCGAGGGCGGCTGTTCGGCGAACGGCTCGGATGGCCGGTCTCCGTAGACGAGAAAGGACGGGAGCGGGATCGCTTCGACGGGCTGTCGCCGCATTACCTGATCGCCGTGGATGCGGACGGGCACCATCGCGGGTCGCTGCGGCTGCTGCCGACGACGGGCGAAGTGATGCTGCGCGACCAGTTCACCGCCGCCTTCGACGGCACGACGCTCGAATCGGCAATGATCTGGGAATGCACGCGCTTCTGCGTCGAGGGGGAGGGGCAGGCGGTGGCGGCAACGACCGCGAAACTGCTGCTGGGCCTGTGCGAGTTCGGGCTGGAAACCGGACTGACGCAGATCGCCGGGATCTTCGATGGCCGGGCGGTGGAGTTCTATCGCGAGGCAGGATGGTCGCCGGAGGTCATCGCGCGCAATGGGCGAGGCAAGAGGACCGTGTTCCTCGCCCTGTGGGACGTGGACGAGGTACATGCGGAGAAATTGCGCGCCCGGGCCGGAATCACGGGGGCGATCCTGGAAAACGGCGCGTCAGGCGCTTGGGATGGACGACCGGGTCCGTAGAGCCTCTTCGAGAACGGCGGTAACGGCTTCGGGGGGGACGTCGCGGCTGACGAAGGCCTCGCCGATGCCGCGGGCGAGGATGAAGGCGAGAACGCCGCCGCTGACCTTCTTGTCCTGGGCCATGAGCGCGAGGAGGTCGTCCGCGCCGGGCAGGTCGCCGGGAATGTCGGCAAGCGAGCGCTTCAGGCCCATCGCGGCGAAATGCTCGGCGATGCGCGAGGGGGTCTCCTGCGAGCACAATCCGAGGCGGGCGGAGAGCGCGAAGGCGAGACCCATGCCGATGGCGACGCCCTCTCCGTGGAGGAGGCGGTCGGAATAGCCGGTGGCCGCTTCGAGCGCATGGCCGAAGGTGTGGCCGAGGTTGAGGAGCGCGCGCTCGCCGTGCTCCTTCTCGTCGCGGGAGACGATCCCCGCCTTGGCGGCGACCGACCGCTCCACGGCCTCGATGCGCAGGGCCTTGTCCCCGCTCTTCAGGCGCGGCCCGGCCTCGACGAGCCAGTCGAAGAAACCGGCATCGCCGAGCAGGCCGTATTTCACGACCTCGCCGTACCCGGCGAGGAACTCGCGCCCGCTGAGGGTATCGAGCACGTCGATGTCGATCAGGACATGGCAGGGCTGGTGGAACGCGCCGATCAGGTTCTTGCCGAGGGGCGAGTTGATGCCGGTCTTGCCGCCGACGGAGCTGTCGACCTGGGCGAGGAGCGAGGTGGGAATCTGGACGAAGGCGACGCCGCGGCGCAGGACGGCGCAGGCAAAGCCGGCCAGATCGCCGATGACCCCGCCCCCCAGGGCGATGACGGTATCGTCCCGCTCGACCTTCGCGGCGAGGAGCGCCTCGACCACCCGCTCCAGGACGGGCCAGCTCTTGGATTTCTCCCCCGCCGGGACGACGATGGCCTCGGATTCGATGCCGGCCCGGGCCAGTCCGGCGCGCAGGGTTTCCAGATGCAGGGCGGCCACGGTCTCGTCGCTGACGATGACGGTGCGGGGCCGGCGGAACAGCGGGGCGAGATGCGCGCCCGCCTCCGGGAGAAGGCCCGCGCCGATCTCGATGTCGTAGCTGCGCGCGCCGAGAGCGACGGGCACCGTGCGGGTCCGCAGGGCGTTCATGGGACGAGGTCCCCGCGATCGCGCAGCGCCCCGACGATCGCGTCCATCGCGATCTCGTAGGGTTCGTCGCGGCTCTCCACCACGATATCGGCGTGCCGGTAGACGGGATGGCGCGTCTCGATCAGTCCGGCGAGGGTCGCGCGCGGGTCGCCGGTGCGCAGGAGGGGGCGGTGGTTGCGCTTGGCACAGCGGCGGACGAGAACGTCCAGCTCGGCGCGCATCCAGATCGTCGTCGCCCGCTCGGACAGCAGCGCGCGGGTATCGTCGTTCATGTAGGCCCCGCCGCCGGTGGCGAGGATCATCGGCGGCTCGCCGAGAAGGCGGGCGATGACCCGGCGCTCCCCGGCGCGGAAATCGGCCTCGCCGTGGACGGCGAAGATATCGGCGATACTCATGCCGGCGGCCTTCTCGATCTCAGTGTCCGAGTCGCGGAAGCGCGCGCCGATGCGGGTGGCGACCCGGCGGCCGATGGCGCTCTTGCCCGCCCCCATCAGGCCGACGAAGACCACGTGCCGTCGCAGGACGGCGCGGGTTTTCACGGTCTGTTGATCTTTCGCCATATTTTACCGTCACCACGAAAACGCCGTGTGACACGGGCGCTTGCGAATTATACAAGAGCGGACACGTTCATCGGACCCGGGTGACGGATATAATCCGGCGCGGGACGCATTGAAAGGGGAATGCGGTGGGCCGCTTCTTGAGGTTTTTGCTCCTTCTGGTGCTTCTGGCGCTGCTGGTGGCGGCGGCGTACGTGGTGATCGTCGATATCCCGTCGCCGCTTCGCGAACTCGAACACGAGGTACCGCAGGATGTACTGTTCCAGGATGACTAGGGCGGGGCTGTCGATGGCGGTCGCCTTGATGGTCGGGGCGGTGCCGGCGCTGGCGCAGGATGCGGCCCTGGGCCAGCCGGCGGCCGTGTCCGACCCGGACGAGCCGATCACGGTATCCCCGTCCGACGATCGGTCGAGGGACGGGGCCGGGTTCGAGGCGGATATCGGCTCGACGAGCCTGGCGGCACCATCGGTCGAGGCGGCGGGCCTGACGGGGGCCGGGGCGCTGGGGCTGGATGCCGGGATGTGGGGGACGACGCCGGGGGCGCGCGCCATCGCCCTGGTCGAGGCGGTGGAGCCGACGCGGCTGCATTCGATGAACCGGCTGGTCCGCCGGGTCCTGGTCGCCGGGGCGACGCCGCCGGACGGCTCGGACGGCCTGCTCGCCAGCCGGGCGCAGGCGCTGATCCGGTTCGGTGCCGCGGAGGAGGCGGCGAGCCTGACCGGGGCGGCGGGGCGCGATCCGGGGCCGATGCTGCGCCGGACGCGGGCCGAGGCCGCGCTGATCGTGGGGCGGGAGGAGACCCTGTGCGAACGCGATGTGCTGGGGGCCGACGCGCCCCCGGTCGCGGCGGGGGATACGGACAGGTTCTGGTCGTCGCTGCGGGCCTATTGCCTCGCGCGGACGGGCGAGCCGCTGGCGGCCGTGGCGGTGAATGCGATGGTCGAGCTGGGCAGCGTCGCGCCGACGGATGCGCCGCTGCTGGAGGCGCTGATCGACGACAGCCTGATCGACTACGTGCCCGTGCCCCATGCGAGCATGCTCACCCCCCTGCGCATCGCGATGCTGCGCAGCCTTGGTCGGGCGAACCGTCCCGCCATCGAGAGCGCGCCGCTGCCGATGATCGCAGGGCTGTTCGCGCTGGAGAGCACCGGCGCGGACGGGGCGCTGATCGCCGCGGAGAGACTGGAATCGGTGGGGGCCATCGAGACGCAGGTGCTGCGCGAGATGTACGTCTCCTTCGCCGATGCGGTGGACGGGGATCTGGCCAAGCGGGCGCAGGCCGTGCGCGCGGCGCAGCAGGCCCCGGCGGTGCAGGGCATCGGGCAGGCGCTGCTGGAGGCGGCGGGATCGGACGAGCCGGGGCGCTTCGCGCAGATGTCCCGGGTGCTTGCCCCGATGGCGGCGCGGACCCCCCTGTCCCAAGCGACCGATGGCGGCACCCAGAGCTATGCGATGCGCGATGCGATGCTGCTCGGCGGGCGGGTCGAGGCGGCGGGGGCCTGGTCGCAGGCCCAGGGACCGCGCAGCCCGGAGGAGACCGCCGATATCGCCGCCGTGATGGCGGTGGCCGATGCGGACTGGGCCGCCCGGTGGCAGCGACCCTACGGCGACGCGCTGCGCCTGAGGACCCAGACGGGAGACGAGCATGCGCGGCGTACGCTGGGTGCGCTGGCCGGTCTCGGCGTGGCGCTGCGACCGGACCTGCCGAACGAGGGCTATCTCGCCGCCGCGCGCGAGGGGCGGGCCGCCGAGACGGTGCTGGCGGTGGCGGCGGAGCTGGGCACGGCGTTTCCGCCCTCGGCGCGGACGCTCGACACGATGATCCGGGCCTTCGATGCCATCGGCCTGCGCGAGGAGGCGCGGAAGATCGCCATCGAGGCGATGATCGTGGCGCGATGGCGGTAGACCCGGTCGGCTCGTTCCTGAACCACCTGGCCGCCGAGCGGGGCGCCGCGCTGAACACGCTCGACGCCTATCGCCGCGACCTCGCGGAGTACGAGAAGTCGTTCGACGGATGCGATTTCACCACCGTCGGGCGCGGGGATATCGAGGCGCATCTGGCAGCGCTGGAAGCGCAGGGGTTCGCGACGTCGACCCGGGCGCGGCACCTGTCGGCGATCCGGCAGATCCACGCGTTCCTCTTCGCGGAAGGCTGGCGGGACGACGATCCCGCCGCGCCGATCCGGGGGCCGCGCAAGGAGCGCGCCCTGCCCCGGACGCTGACGGTGGACGACGTGTCGGCCCTGCTGGCGGTGGCGCGCAAGGGGGACGGGATCAGGGCGCTGCGCAATGCCTGCCTTGTGGAGATGCTCTACGCCTCGGGCCTGCGCATCACGGAGTTGGTGTCGATGCCGGTGGCGAGCGTGCGGCGGATGCCGAAGATGGTGCCGGTGCGGGGCAAGGGAGGCAAGGACCGGCTTGTACCCCTGTCGGACCGTGCGCGGGCGGCGCTGGCGGCCTATCTGCCGCTGCGCGATGCCGGGCCGCACAAGGGATCGTCGTTCCTGTTCCCGTCGCGGGGGAAGTCGGGGCACCTGACACGGGTACGGTTGTTCCAGATGCTGCGCGCGATGGCGGCGGAGGCGGGGCTGGATGCGACGAAGGTGTCGCCCCATACGCTGCGCCACGCCTTCGCGACGCATCTGCTGGCCAACGGGGCGGACCTGCGGGTGATCCAGACCCTGCTGGGGCATTCGGATATCGCGACGACGGAGATCTATACGCATGTCGTGCCGGACGATCTGGCCGATCTGGTGTTCGTGAAGCATCCGTTGGCGGAGGGTAGCGGGGAGTAGAAGCGGTCCCGGCTCGAACAGGCCCCGCCGCTGCGCGAGGCGATCAAGTCCGGGGCAGATGATCGCGTCAGATACCGCTTCCCGCGTCGAACCATGCGCCGCTGTCGAAGGCGAGGGTGTGGTCCATGGACTGGGAGGGGTGGGCGCAGCCGGCATCGCCGACGATGCGGGCGGGGACGCCGGCGACGGTCTTGCAGGGCGGGACGTGGGCGAGGACGACAGACCCCGCGCCGACGCGGGAGCAGTCGCCGATGCGGATGTTGCCGAGGATGCTGGCATTCGCGCCGATGAGGACGCCGTTGCCGATCTTGGGATGGCGGTCGCCGTCCTCCTTGCCGGTGCCGCCGAGCGTGACGCCGTGGAGGATCGACACGTCGTTGCCGACCACCGCCGTCTCGCCGATGACGACGCCGGTGCCGTGGTCGATCATGATGCCCTTGCCGAGGCGCGCGCCGGGGTGGATGTCGAGGGCGAAGACCTCCGCGATGCGCATCTGGAGGAACTGGGCGAAGGGCTTGCGTCCGTTGACCCAGAGCGAATGGGCGATGCGGGAGGCCTGGAGCGCCATGAACGCCTTGAAGAACAGGAGCGGCTGGATGTAGGTCGTGCAGGCGGGATCGCGCTCGTAGACGGCGACGATGTCGGCGCGGGCCTTCTCGCCGATCTCGGGGGCCTCGTAGAGGATCTGGGAGAAGGATTCGCGCAGGGAAGCCTCCTTCATCTCGTTCACGTGCAGCTTCGCGGCGATGCGCGCGGCGAGGGCCGCCTCGAAGGTGGGGCGGCCCAGCACGTTCTCCTGAAGAAGCGACGACAGGGCAGGTTCGGCTAGGCGCATGGCCTCCGCATCGCGCTGGACGGCGTTCCAGACCGGATCGCAGGTGGAGATTTCGGGCTGGGGGTGCTTGAGTGGCTGAATCATGGCCGTCTCCCTTCGTGCTGACGGGGAAGATGCGGCCGCGGGGGGAGGCGGTCAATGGATACCACAAAACTTGATGGGCGGCGGGGCTGGCTGTGGGTCGCCGCCGCCCTGGCGGTGGGCATGACGGCGGTGCATGTGGTGGTCGGCGGGCGGCTGATCGCGGGGCCGTTGCTGGACAGCGGGCTGGAGACGCTGCCGCGCATGACGCTGTACCTGTGCTGGCACGGAATCACGATCGTGCTGGCGGGGATGGCCATATTGTTCGTCGACGGGATCGTGCGCGGGCGGCGAGAGAGCGTCGTGCTGGCAGGGGGGCTGGCGGGGGCGTTCTTCGCGCTGGGGTGGAGCTACATCCTCGGCTTCGGCCTGTCGCCGCTGGACTTGCCGCAGTGGATCGCCTTCGGGCCTATGGCGGGGGCGGCGTGGATGGCGCTTCGGGCGGATCGAGGATCGCCAGCGGGGTGACGACCGCGAAGGGGCCGCAGCGGTGGCGGACGGCGATGTGCAGGGTCTTCGCGCTGTCGGACGGCGGGGCGGGGATGGTCCAGGGGCCGAGCGACTGGATGCCCGGGGGGCGGTCGGTGTCGGTGCCCGGGGGCTGATCGGCGGCCTTGTACCCGACGCGCCAGACCTCGTCGCCGTCACCGCGCCAGGCGAAGCGCAGGGCGACGAAGACGCAGTGACGCTTCTCGACGGTCGCCATCAGGCGCAGGCGGCCGTCGGGCAGGCGCGCGGCGGCGGTGACCTCGAAATCGCGAACGGGGGGCGCGAGGAGGCGAATGCCGAGCGGCACGACGGGAAGCGCGATGCCGTAGGCGGCCACCAGCAGGATCAGGATGGCGAGGATGCGGGCGGGGCCGGTGCGGCGGTCGCGCATGGGCGGGACGGGCACATGGGGGATGTCAGACAACGAAGCCTCCTTCGAGCGTGGAGCGCAGGACGGCCCCCATCAATCCGATGACGAGAAACCAGACGAGGCGGGAGAAGACGGCGCGGATCTCGGACAGTTCGCGCTGGACGTGGGCCATGTCGCGGCTGAGCGTGGCGAGATCGACGCGCATCTCGGCGAGGGATTCCTGGTCGGAGTGGGTCATGGCAGCGGGGTCCGGGGGTCGGGGCGGCGGGGCGGCGGGGGAAGCGGCTTGCCGAAGAGCGCGAGGGGGGCGGTCGGGGGCGTGCCCTGCACCTCCGAGAGGGCGGCGCGGATGGGGATGACGCGGGCGAAATGGCGGGGGCGACCGTCGAGGTTCATGGTCGACGCGCCCATGATGACGGCGACCACCCTGCCCTTCCCGTCCCGGACGCAGCCGCCCGAGAAGCCGCCGACGAGCGGCTCCGGGTGGTCGAGGATGATCCAGAGACCCGGAGGGACAGTATCGGGAGCGTAGACCTCGCCCGTCAGGCGCTCGCGGGCGGTGGCACGGGCCGGGAAGCCTTCGAGGATGACGGGGCCGGCGGGGTACGGGACGGAGGCGGGGTCGGCCTCGGGGTCCGATCCGGTGAGGAAGGCGAAATCGGTGGCCTCCAGCACGGCGAGGGTCTCGACGGACGGGCCGGTCGTGACGCGGCCCTCGGCGACGACGTGGTGCGCGGTCAGCCAGCCGTCGCGCCAGCGGGTGACGCTGCCCCAGGAGAAGACGCCCTCCCCTTCGAGGAAGACGCGTTCGGCGCAGGGGTCCGGTTCTGGCGGCCGGGGCGGCGCGTCCTCCTGCGTGATCCACAGGACGATGGCGGCGGTGGCGGTCGCGGCGGCGAGCGTGGCGGGGATCAGGGGGCGCATGGCAGGGCTTTCTCGGCGGCGAGGGCGGGAGCGCAGGTGCAGGCCCAGACGATGAAGAGGACATCCATCAGCGCGCGGGTCTCCGCGGTGTCCTTCACGGAGGAGGACGGGGCGGGAAGCGCGGCGCAGGAGAGGCAGTCAGCGAGGGCAGTCTCGGGCGGAGGGACCGCAGCGCAGGCCGTCAGGACCAGGAGGGGAAGGGGGAGCAGTTTCGGCATTGAGGCGGTCCTCGATCTGGCGGGCGGTGCGGCGGGAGGCGGCGGCGGCCTGGCGGGCGGCGGCGGCGCTCTCCCCGGCCGCGAAGCCCGCGCGGAACTCGTGCGCCGCGCCGAGGCGGTAGGCGGCGGCGTGGGTGGCGAGGGACAGGGCGATGGCGGCGCCGGCGAGGAGCCGGCGGGGGACGATGGCGAGGAGGGAAATGAGGGGGGGCATCTTGTTCGGTGTCCGGGAGAGCGCGTCGTACGGCGAGGTCTCCGGTCTTGTGCCGGGGACAGGGTGCCGTGGGCTACAGGACGGGACCAGCCTGCTCGGGGTCGCCGGGTTCGGCGGGGGCGGGGGTCAGGGCGATCTCCTCGGTGTAGAGGGCGGTGCCGGCGGTGTCGTGAACCTCGATGGTCACGGCGCGGGCAGCGATGGTGCGCGAGAGGATCAGGGTCTCGGAGACGGGGGTGCGCAGGATCGAGGCGGGCATGGCGGGGGCTTTCGTGTGGGGCAGGCCTGCGGCGGGGCGGTCCTTCGGCGGGCTCAGCGAAGGGCGCGGAAGCGGGCGGCGAGGCGGTTGGCGACGATGGCGAGGCCGAACAGGGCCAGCAGGACGAAGCTGCCGATGCTGGCATAGTCGGCGAGGATGGCGGTGTCGGGGAGCGAGGCGCTTCCGCCCTGGGCGGTGGCGACGGCGTCGCGGGCGGCGTCCACGATCTCGGGGGCGGTCGCGAGCGTGCCGCCGACGCCGATGGTGGCCGCCCCGCCGCCGAGTGCGATCTCCCTCGACCGGGTGAGCGGCTTGAGCGGCTCGGGTGGGGCAAGGTAGGGGGCCGGGTCGCGGCCCGCGCCCTCCTCCTCGGCGGCCATGAGGGCCATGGCCTGGGCGATGACCTCGGGGCCGATGGCATCCGTGCCCGTCTCGAAACGGACGATGGCGGCGACGAGACGGCGGGTATGCTCGTAGTCGTGGGGGATGGGCGCGTGGAGGCGGATGCCGGTGCGGCGGGCGATGAAGCGGGCATAGGCCGTCTCGGGGTTGCGGTCCGCCGCCGGTGCCCAGCGCGCGATGATGGCGGCGGGGGTGTCGAGGCCGTGGCGGCGGCGGTAGGTATCGAGGTTGCGCAGGGCGGCGCGGACGCCCCAGACGGGTTCCGAGAAGGCGCAGTAGAGGCCGCCGGAGGTGCGGATGGTGCCGTGCTGCCCCTTCCACCGCCCGCGCGCGAGGGGGCGCAGGGCGCAGGGGTTGTTGGCGCGCAGGATGGAGGGGGTGGTCATGGCGGGGTGTCCTTGGAGGAAGCGGGCGATGGCCGGGTGCATGGCCACCGAGGCTCCCGGTCTGTGCCGGGAGCGGGGGCACCTATGTCAGCGTCAGGATCGCGGCGGGGCCGGGGCCGGTGATGGCGGAGAGCTGGGAGACGCGGACGGTCAGGGGAGTGCCGGGAGGGCGGGGGCAGGCATGGGACGGGGTGGCGGTCTCGGCATCGTGGAGGATGGAACCATCGCTTTCGACGGTGACGCGGTAGCGTTCGGCCTCCTCGCCGAGGGGCACTTCCGTTTGCCAGTTGTCACCGCCGGTACGGGTACGGCGGGTCCAGGTCAGGGACAGGGTGCCGCCCTCCTCCGCCGCGCGCAGGTGGGCGGGGGCGTAGGGGCGGTGGCCGGTGCCGCGTGGGGCGTAGGTGGCGGCGCGGTAGGTCTCGGCGTCGTAGGGGCGGGTGGCGGGGCCGTAGCGCAGGTGGAACTCGCGGTCGATGTCGTCGGGGCCGAGGGTCAGGCGCTTGACGGCGGCGTCGATCAGGACGAAGCGGGTGCCGGGGGGCAGGGTCTCCATGACGGGCGCGGTGCCGGCCTGGCCGCGCAGGAGGCCCGAGAGGCGGTAGGTGCGATCGCCGACAAGGGTGGCCTCGCGGAACTGGAGAACCTCCCATTCGCCCGCGGGGGTGCGCAGGGCGGCGGTGTTCGCTCCGGCGAGGACGGCAAGGCGGTCGGCGGCGATGAGCGCGCCGCCCGCAAGGGTCACGTCGACGCTCGCCCGCGACCAGCGGAAGGGGGCGGACGGGGCGAGCGGGGCGGTGAGGCGGCCCATGGTGGCGGGGGCGTCGAGGGTCAGGGCATGGGTGAAGCCGGACGGGACGGGCGCGGTGTAGAGGGCGGTGGGGGTCCACGGGCTGGCATAGACGGCGACGAGGGGCGCCGACGGGTCCTCGGTTCCGCGCAGGAGCGGGAGGTCGAGGATTTCGAGGAGCGGAGGGACGGTCAGGGCGAGGGCGGCGGGCCGGGCGGTATCGTCGGCATCCTCCGCCGGGGCGTAGAGGTCGGGGGCGACGCGGGTGGCCTCGACCTGCCGGGCCTCGGATTCCTCCAGCCGGGTGATGCGATGGGGCAGCGCACGGCCGTCGACGGCGAGCGAGACGATATCCCCCGGCTCCAGGGCGAGGCGCGAGGGGGGAAGCGCGAAGGTGGCGGCGTCACGGGCGATGCGGGCCTCGGCGAGCCAGCGGCGGGCGGCGGCGCGGGCCTTGCCGCCGGACAACGCGATGGCCTGTTCGGATTCCTCGATGCGGCTGCCGATGGCGGGATGGTGGGTCGCCTCGGCGGTGCTGCGGCGGTATTCGGCATCGGCGCGGATATGGCCGATACGGACGGCGGTGGGCAGGTCGGTCTCCTGGGCGCGGGTCAGGGCGAAGGGTTCGGCATCGCCGCCCTCCTCCCCCTGCCCCGCGACGAGGTCGGCCTCGGTCAGGGTCGCGATGGGAGCGTCGCCGCGCGGGACGAAGCGGATGAGGCCGTCCGATTCCACCGCGTCGAAGCCGTGGACGAGCATGAGCGGGGCGAGGGCGTCGCGGGCGCTCATGGTGCGGTCGAGGGTGTAGCCGTCCACGAGGGCGTGGAGGCGGCTGACGTCGATGCGGGTCTCGCCGGCCAGTGCGCACAGTTCGGCGACGAGTTCCGACAGGGGCGCGGCGTCGAGGCGGCCTGTGATCCAGTGGCCCTTCTCCCAGGACGGGCCGTCGGTCCAAACGCTGCCGCGCAGGGGGTAGTCGGGATAGGGGCGGGTGTCCCATGTCCAGACGTAGCTGCGCTCGACGATGGGATCGTCCTTCCAGTGGTCGAGCAGGGCCTGGAGATAGCGGCGCTGCATCGCGTCGTCGCGGATGCCGCGCGAGTGGTAGGGGAAGGCGGATTCGCTGGATTTGGGGTCGTGGAAGACGTTGGGCTGGTTCGCGCCGAGGTCGACGGCGGGGCAGCCGGTCTCGGTGAAGCGGACGGGCTTGGATCCGGGAACCCAGGCGGTGGGCGTGGCCGAGCGGATGCCGCCGGGGCGGTCGTGATGGGGATTGGACCACCAGTCGCGCAGGGACTTGACGCCGTGGACCCACGGCTCGCCATGGTCGCCATCCGCGATGGGGGTGCGGGTCTGGGATTCGCGGTCGGCGGGGGTGGCGTAGTACCAGTCGGCCCATTCGCCGCCCTCGACGTTGGCGTCGAGATAGGCGAGGTCGTATTCGCTCTCGGCATCGGCAGCGTCGAGGTGGTCGCGGCCCGGACGCCAGTCGGCGAGGGGCAGGTAGTTGTCGATGCCGACGAAGTCGATGGCGGGGTCGGCCCAGAGGGGGTCGAGGTGGAAGACGACCTCGCCGCCGCCGGGGCGGTGGCCGGAATATTCGGACCAGTCGGCGGCGTAGCTGACCTTCGCGGACGGGAGGATGGCCTTCACGTCCTGCGCCAGCGTGCGCAGGGCGGCGACGGCCGGGTAGGACGCGCCGTCGCGGCTGAAGGTCAGGCCGCGCAGCTCGGAGGCGATGCAGAAGCTCTCGACCCCGCCGGCGGCGGCGCACAGGTGGGCGTAGTGCAGGATCATGCGGCGCAGGCCGTCGTCGTCGGGGCCGGCATAGGGGACCGTCTCGCCGTTCCAGCCGCCGAAATGGGCGGGCTGGGCCGCGCCGAAGAAGGCGTTCGCGGCGGCGGTGTCCTCAGCCTCAATGCGACCGCGCCAGGGATAGGCGGGCTGGCCGGTACCGGGGGGGATGTCCATGAGGATGAACGGGTAGAGGCAGACTTCGTAGCCGCGCGCGTTCAGTTCGCGGATAGCCTGGTGGACGGAGATATCGGCGGGGGTGCCGCCGTAGATGGCGTTGCCGTTCGCGTCCTCGCCGATGCGATGGGCCGTGGCGCGGGTCTCGCCCGAGACGCGCCAGGCGAGCGGCTCGGTCTCCTTGTCGACGCGGTCGGTGCCGGGGACGATGCGGCAGTGGCCCGCGCGCAGGTCCGTGCCGAACCACGAGACGATCAGCAGGACGGAGCGACAGGCGGGGGCGGTCTCCTCCAATTGGTCCATGGCGGCGATGAAGTCGGGGGTGCCGCGCGTGTTGTTGAGGTTCTCGGAGGCATAGCTGCCTTCCCCGAGAACACGGCGGACCGGCTCGGTGGCGAGGGCGAACTCGCCGGAACCGGGGGAGAGTGCGACGCCCTCGATGAGGGACGGCAGGTGGGGGCCGTCGCGGAAGGCGGGCGGGGGCGCGGGCGGGCGGCGGACCTCGGCGGTGATCTGCGGCAGGCGGTTGCCGTAGGCCTCCAGGGGCAGGTTCTCGAAGACGATGTAGGCGGTGCCCGCATAGGCCGGGGTCTCGCCGGTCAGGGCGGCGATGAGGGGGTCGGGGGGCTGATCCTCGGTGCCGGTGTGGACGCGGTATTCGACGTCGGTCAGGTCCATGGGCGCGCCGTCGGCCCAGAGGCGGCCGATGCCCGCGATGGGGCCTTCGCATAGGGCGATGGCGAAGCTGACGGAGTAGCTGTAGGTGCGGGTCGTGGCGGAGGCCCCGCCGCCGCCCTTGCCGCCCGCACTCTCGGTCGTCTCGGTGACGGTCTCGCGGAAGCGGGTGGCCCAGATGACCTGCCCCGCGACGCGCATTCGCCCGAAGACGCGGGGGATCGGCGCGCCCTCGGTGGAGGTGACGACGTCGAGGGTCGCGAGGCGGGGGCCTTCGCGGACGGTGGCACCGGGGCCGAAGAGGCGCTGGTCGATGACGTTGCCGAGCGCGCCGCCCAGGGCGGAGCCGATGGTCGCGCCGGTGAGGGTGGTGCCGAGGAAGCCGACGCCAGCGGGCAGCACCGCGCCGCCGATGGCGGACCCGGCGGCGGTGAGGAGGAGGGTGGCCATGGGGGATGTCCTATGGGATGGCGGTTGCGTGCGAACTAGTCGCTATGCCATTCTGTATTAAACCCTATGGGTTTGTGACGGCGTACGACGCCCAGCATCATCTACTTATGAAGAATTTTAAATTACTGGAGAAAATCTTGAGAAGAATATTTGATTTTTATCTTTATGTGATTGTCCTTGTAGGATTTTCTGCAATGTCTTCTTTGTTTTATGTGAGAGAAGAATACTTAGAGTTTTGTATTTGTCTCACCGGCATCATTGCGTCCTCTGAAGCCATTCGACGCTACAGCAAGGTTTGGAGCGAGTGAACTACAGGCCGTTCGGAACGCAGCCCTCGTAATCCATGCGCGCAAGATAATACTGAACTTGCAACAATTCTCGCTCTATTTTTGTCTTCAAAGAGTTTTTATCTCGCAAAATATCGTCAAGCTGTCGTTTTTTACTTGGCGTAAGAACCTTTACACCCACTATACTCAATCCGCCCATTCCGGCGATTGCGTTCGATATCGTTGCTGTCACGGACTCGCCTCTCGTAAGCGTAGAGAGGCCGTTTAAAGCCCGGATGCCGAGGCGAGCTGCGCGGATCGCGGGATGCATTCCTGCGAGTGCGGTCGCTATACCTATGAGCAGTATAGCGCGATCATGGGAGGCGGTAGCGCTTTCGTCCTCGATAGCATTCTCCAAACGCGTGATGCGGGCTTCTAGTCTGTCCAATTCTGAATTGTAGTTCGCCAGAGTATCGATAGACTTCCGAAGACCAGTTTGCAGTTCGTGGCATAAACGCCGATCGTTCTTCCAAGAATGCCGGCCTTCAAAAGTCTTGCGAACGACTTCTTCGATGGAGCGGCCGCAGAATTCGTTGTTCATGTATTCTTTTCTCTTCCATCAGTCAGGGCGCGGGAAGGTGAAGGCGCCTGCCCTTCTTCGTGCCCATCGCGTCGTTAGGGGGGTTTCGGTGACGTGGTGGGGGGAAAGGGCGTGGATCAGGGTCGTGGTCTGTGTCGACGGGCTCCGCCGCTGCGCGGGGCCATCCAAGTGTGGCGCGGAGAATTCCGCCGAGAGAATGCCGCAGTGCCTTGCGGGGCCGTTTCGGCGGAGGCGGAAGAGGAGGACGTCGCCGGGGCGGGGGGTGTCGGTGGGGGTGAGGTGGCGGAGGGCGGCTTGCATCAGGGTTTCGGTGCCGGTGGCTTCGGCCCAGTCCTGGGAGTAGTGCGGGAGCGGCTCCGGTTCCTCGCCATGGAGGGCGCGCCAGACGCCTCGGACGAGGCCTAGGCAGTCGGTGCCGACGCCGCGCAGGCTGGCGCGGTGGTGGTAGGGGGTGCCGATCCAGAGGCGGGCTTCGGCGAGGATGCGGGCGCGGTGGGGGTCGAGGGGATGGTGCGTGGCTGAGACAGGCCCCGGATCGTTGTCCGGGGCAGAAGGCCGCTGCATCGTCATATCAGGGGGGTTCCGTCGTTGGGGCCGCCCTGCCTGGGGTAGCCGGTCATCCAGTCGTCGCCGGGCATGTGCGGGAAGCCGCGGAAGCGGGGGGCGTTGCCGAAGCGGGTGCGGCAGGTCTCGAAGCGCTTGTCGCAGCCCATGGTCGCGGTGAAGGCGTCGCCGGGGGCGATGGGGTCGGGGGGCGGCTGCCAGAGGGTGAGCGTCGCGCCGGACTGGACGCGGATGGGCGAGGCGTGACCCGCATTCGCGCCGACGGTCCAGCTCAGGGTGCCGTGGGTGTGGGCATCGCCGCCCGGCAGGCCGGTCACGGTGAGGGTGCCGTGGGGGGCGACGGCGGTGACGGTGCCGGGGGTCGGGGACAGGGTCACGCCGCAGCGGGCATCGCCCAGCTCGGCGTCGCAGCGGCGCAGGAACGCCCTGCCCTGGGGCTGGTCGAGGCGGTGGGCCATGCTGCGCAGTTCCGCCGCGAAGCCGAGGGTGCCGCGCGTGGTCTCGCCGAGGCTGCCGCGAAACAGGAGGACGCGCTGGGCGGGGTCGGTCCAGTTGACGCGGAGGATGTCGACCGCCGCATCGTCGAACCGGCCCCTCTCCAGATCGGTCTCGGTGATGATGTCGGTCGAGAAGGCGCCGACGACCTCGATATTGTCGGGAGCGAGGCCGGTGGCGGACTGGAGCGCCCCCGCGTCGAGGCCGGAGGCGGGGGTGAAGGTCAGGCCGTCGAAGTCGAGCGGGCGGTCGTGGTCGGTGAAGCCGAGGCGGGTACCGTCGCGCAGGGTGAGCGCCCAGGCGTGGCACAGGGTCGTCGCGCCGGTGTCGAGATGGGCCTGGAGGGCGGCGGGGATATGGCGCATGGGGTGTCCTGTGGGCTGGGGTCGCTCGCCGTTCGGCGAGGTCCCCGGTCTTCGCCGGGGACGGGGTGCTTTACGCCTTGATCTCGACCAGGGGGATCGAGGGGATCTCGCCGGCGCGGAAGCCGGCGAGGTT
>JAHDDY010000001.1:76044-124158 GCA_020629115.1 Paracoccaceae bacterium
TGATCTCGACCAGGGGGATCGAGGGGATCTCGCCGGCGCGGAAGCCGGCGAGGTTGATGTCGAGGCGATCGGTGTCGAAGCGAACGGGTACGTCGAACTCGAACCCGGCGGTGATCTCGGCCCCGATGGGCGGGGGCGTGGCGAAGGTGACGGTGCCCCCGTCCACGGTGACGGGGGTGGGGATGCCGTCGAGGGCGGCGACGACGGTGCCGTCGACGGGGTGCGTGACGGGGCGGGTCTCGGCGGCGGGGCCGGAGGCGTAGGTCTTGACGAGGGGGAACGTCGCCCGGGTGCCGTCGCCGGTGGCGAGGCGCTGGTCGAGGGGGGTCGGCGGGGCGGACGGGGAGCCGGAGCGGTAGTCGGCCCAGTCCTTCCAGCGAAAACCGTGGAGACGGCCCCGGCGGGCCTCGAAGAAGGCGATGACGGCGTGGATGTCGTCGAGGGAGCGCACGCCGTACCCCGCGTCGTAGCGGCGGCGGGAGAGCGCCCACGGGGTGTTGCGCTCCTCGTGGCCGCTGGCGAGGGTGACGATGCGGGTGCGCCGCTCCGGCCCGCCGCTGGCGTCGAGGGCGATGTCGGTGGGGAAGCGGATATCGTGGAAGGCGGGCATGGGAGGCTCCCGGGGGGGTGGTGCTTCGTTCGGCGAGGCCCCCGGTCTGTACCGAGGGCGGGGCGGCTTACATGTTGCGGCGGCCGCGGTCGACGGCGCGGGCGAGGGTGGCGGCGACCTGGGTGCGGGAGCGGGCGAAGCTGTCGGCGTCGCGGGTCAGGATGTTGACGGTGACGGCGGATGCGCCGCCCTGCCCTCCCCCCGCCGCGACGCCGAGGCGGCCGTCGGCGCCGCGCCTCAGGGGAAGGATGGCCTCGGGGCCGGCTTCGCCCATCAGACCGGTACCGCCGTGCATGGGGAAGAGGGTCGGGCCGTCGACGATGCCGCCGCTGGCGAAGGCGCGGACGCGGCCCGCATCGAAGGCCGCGCCCCTGGCGAAGGGGAGGAAGCCGCCCAGGACGCTGCCGAGGCCGTTGCCCAGGGTACTGCCCAATGCACCGCTGATCTGGCCGGTCAGGCCGTCGACGGCTTTCGAGGCGACGGTGCGGGAGAGGTCGAGGGCGAGATTGCGCAGCACGTCGGACAGCTTCGCGCCGTCCTTGAAGGCGGCGGAGAATGCCCTGTCGAAACCGGCGGTGAGGGTGGCCGAGAGCTTGTCGCCCTCCTTGGTCGTCCTCGTCAGCTCGTCCCTGACGGTGCGCACGCCCTGGGCGGCCCTGGAGAGGGCGGGGGCGGCATCCTTGACGGCGTCGGCGAGGGTGGGGGAATCGTCGGTCATGGCGGATCATCCGGATAGCGGTCGCGCAGGGCGGCGAGGGCGGTGGGGTCCATGGGCGCGGGTCGGGCGGGCCCCGAGAGCGCCCGGGCGGCGAGGGTCAGCTCGCGGGGGGTCATGGACCAGAAGGCATCGGGCGGGAGGCGCAGGACGCCGAGACCGAAGCCGATGAGGGCGGGCCAGTTCACGGAGCCTCGAAGGCGGCTTGCAACAGCGCGGCGACGAGGGTCGCGGCGCGGGAGGCGGGACCGTCGAGGCGCATGGCGGCGACCTCGGCGTCGGTCTCGGTGCCCCCCGCCCCGCGCAGGCCCGCGCCGATGACGGCGATGGCGTCGCGGGCGGACAGGCGGCCCGCCTCGAAGCGCTCGGCGAGGGCGAGGAGGTCGGGGGCGGCGAGGGTCGTCTCCAGTTCGGCGAGCGCGCCGAGGGTCAGGCACAGGGTGCGGGCGCGGCCGTCGATGACGGCCTCGATCTCGCCGCGGCAGGGATTGGGCATGGGTGCCTCCGTCATTCGGGGGTGAAGGCCAGCGCGCCCGCCGAGGCGAGGGAGATGTCGTAGGCCATCGCGCCGTCGTGCTCGCCGGAGAATTCCAGCGCGGTGAGCTGGAAGGGGCCTTCGAGCGTGCCGAAATCGGGCAGGACGACCTGCCAGCGGGCGATCTCGGTGTCGAAGAACAGGGCGCGGATGGCGGCGTCCGCCGCGGCATCGGTGAAGAGGCCCGCGCCGGAGAGGGCGGCGGAACGGATGCCCGCGCCGGAGAGCAGCTCGCGCCAGCGTCCGGCGCTTTCGCGGGTGGTGATGTCGACGGTCTGGGCGTTGAGGGCGACGCGGGTGCTGCGCAGGCCGGCGACGGTGGCGAAGGTGCCGCCCGTCTCCAGCTTCAGCAGGAGATCGCGGCCTTTCTGGACGGGCATGGGACGGTGTCCTTTCGGCATGAAAAGGCCCCGCCGGGAGGGGCGGGGCCGTGGAAGAAGGGCAAAGAAAAAGCCCCGCCGGAGCGGGGCTTCTGAACCGTGATGGGATATCGCGCGCGAGCGCGGCGCGTCAGGTGATACCCAGCAGGCTGAGAATGATGAGGACGACCACGACGAGGCCGACGAGATAGATGATATTGCGCATGATCGTCTCCGAAATTCGTTTTTGTGACCGATCGCCAGCCGACCGGCATCGCGTTTTCAGCACCATATCAAGTCGCGGGATCGGGATTCGGTTCCATGAATGATTACGGAATCGTGAATTAATTTCTCAGGATGAGATCGTAGCGGCGGATGATGTCGCTGGTTTCGAGGGCGAAATCGCGCATGTCCTCGGCGGCCTGGGGCGCACCCTCGGCTTGGGCGGCGTCGGCGATGGTGCGCAGGCGCTCCTCGTAGGCGCGTAGCTGGGTGACGAAGCCGGTGTTGATCTGGCGCATGAGGGCCAGTTCGGCGGCGGCGTCGCTGTTCTGCGGCGCGGCGGGGGCCGGGGGCGCGGCGGACGGCGCGGAGGCCGGGTCGGTGGGGGGAGCGGCCAGGACGAGGGCGAGGACCGCCCCGGCGACGAAGGTCGCGGCGGGCAGGAGCCAGGCGGAGGCGGGGCGGCGGGGCTGATCGTCGGTCGGCATCGGCGGCATCTCCTCGGTGGACCGGCCCTCCTTTAGCCCTCCGGATCATGCTCCACAAGGAGGCGGAAGCGACAATCGGCCCGGCGCAGGCGTCCCCTGCCCTCCCGGCTGGTCTTGGCCGCGGCGAAGCGCAGGGAGACGACGGTGCCGCCCGCCAGGGCGAGGGGGGAATCCTCCAGCGCATCGTAGAGCGCCGCCATGGCCGACTTGAGCGCGGCGTATCCCCGGACGGCGGACCAGAGGCTGAGCACGATCTCGTGTTCGGCACCGTTGGTCGTCTGGCTGGAGAAGGCACCGACGGTCTCGTCGCCGATGACGAGATAGGTGCGCGACCGCGCGCCGGAGGACGGGTGCGGCGGGGCGTCGTGGATGTTGGGACCGCCCAGCGCGTCGGTGAGCGGCTGGTAGGCGAGGAGATGCGCGAGGAGCGCCTGTTGCAGCGACAGGGAGAGTTTCATGGCTCGTGACGTCCCTCTTCTACGAGACAGGTGAGAAAGCGGCCCCGTCCGTCGCGGTCGAAGACGGCGCGGATGGCGAAGATGCGCGGGCCGATGACGAAGCGCTGATCGGGGCGGGGGCGCAGGGCGCGCGGGCAGCGCAGGAGGATGCGGTGGGTGATGGTCGGCGTCTCGCGCGCGCCCTCGTAGACCTCCTGTCCCGAGACGGGGACCAGGGCGACCCAGTGTTCGGACAGGAGCGTCCATTCGGCGAGGGTGCCGCCCGCCGTATCCGGGGTCTCGACCGGGTTTTCCAGCCGGGCGCGGCGGCGCAGGAGCGGAGGATTGGACATGGAACAGGAAACTCCGGAGTTCTCACGGGTTTTTAAGAGTACCGTGTCAAGGTAATCGGTATCAGGGGACGTTGAAGCGGGTGGGAAAGATGGCGGGACATCTGAACGACACGATACGGTGCAATCGGGACGCTTGGCCGATCAGCAGCACGGAAGGCATTCCGCGCGCGGTGGATCTGCTGGATCGGTTGCGCGCGCTGGAAGACGATGCGGTCGATACCGGGACGAGGAACGACGATGCGCGGGAATGGTGGTCCCTGCTGTCCGTCACGCTCGCCGTGACGGCGGGGTACGCGATGGACACCCTCTCCGGTCTGCCGACCTTCGACGGCTGAGGCCGGACACCTCTCAGAGCAGGCGGATGGCCCTGTAGGGCGCGACGAGGGCGGCGACGCCCAGCGGAAGCGGGGCGCGGGATTCCGCGGTCGCTTCGCGGTTCTCGTAGAAATGGGCGGCGAGGAGCATGACGGCGTGGCGCAGGTCGTCGGGGACGTCCCCGGCGCTCGCACCGTATCCCGCCGTGAGAAGCACCTCGACATGGCTGCCGTCGTTCAGACGGGGACGGGCGTCGACGACGAGGCGCGGGCACGGCACGGACCGATCGAGGGTCCAGCCGGTCCAGGGCGTGCGGGAACCGTCCCGTGCGACGACATGGATATCGTTCACCGAGATCACGGGCGCGAGGGGCAGGCAGGCGTCGGGCGCGCGGGTGCGCCAGAGCCAGTCCTGCGCGATCAGCGCGGTGTCGAGGCGGCGCTCGATGGCGGCGGTGGCGGCGCGGACGAGCGCGATCAGCTCGACGGTCTGATCGGTCTCGGGCGCGGCATGGGGCAGGCGGAGATGCTCGGCGAGCGCGTCCGGCTCGATGACGAGGCTGGCGGGCGGGGACTGGCGATGGAGGGACATGCGCGGGCCTTCATGTTGCGAGGAGCGGCTCTCCGGCGTCGGCGGGCGGAGGGAGGGGACGCCATGGCGGGGTCCGCGCCGGAGAGCCGCGGAGGGTTCGGGCCGGGCGCATTGATAGCGCGGGCGCGAACCGTCCGTCATCCCGCCGCCCGGGGATGTGGCGGCGGGGCTTCGCCCGGGGGCGAAGGGTGGAGCCGGGGGTCCGGCGAACTGGTAAGGACGACCGTTGCCGGCCGTCGAGGTCCCCGTACCTGCGGTAGGCATCTTCGCCGGGGACGGCGCGGCCTACGACGAGAAGTCGAGGAGCTTGATGGCGGCGAAATCGGTCACGCCGCCGCCGACGCGCCGGGTGGCGTAGAAGAGGACGTGGGGCTTCGCGCTGTAGGGATCGCGCAGGACGCGCAGGTCCGGACGCTCGGCGATGGTGTAGGCGGAGCGGAAGTCGCCGAAGGCGATGGCGGTCGCGCCGGTCGCGATATCGGGCATGTCCTCGACGATGAGGACGGGATAGCCCATGAGGCGCGCGGGCTGGCCCTCGGCGAGGCCCTCGGCCCAGAGATAGCGGCCGTCGGCATCCTTGAGCTTGCGCACGGCCCCGGCGGTGGCCGAGTTCATCAGGAAGGCGGCGTTCGCGCGATAGCCGGCGGGGAGCGCGTAGACCAGCTCGACGAGGGCATCGCCCGGATCGGAGGCCGCGAAGGCGCCGTCCGACCCGGTGCTCACGGTGCCGAGACTGCCCCAGGACCAGGAGGCGTTGTCGATGGACGGGTGCGCGAGGATGCCCTTGGGCTTGTCGACGCCGTCGCCCGAGACGAAGGCGGCGTTCTCGGCGCGGGCGAAGCGGTCGGCGACGCGCTCGGCGAGCCAGCCCTCCACGTCGAAGGCGCTGTCGTCGAGGAGGCGCTGGGACGCCTTCGGCGTGGCGCTCAGCTCGTGGAGCGGGATGGAGATGCGGTCGATCTGCGGCGTGGTGGTATCGGAGACGGTGCTGGATTCGGTGATCCAAGAGGCCCCCATCTCGGCATGGTCGACCAGCGCGTCATAGGCGGTGGCGTCGACCTGGACGATGCGGGCGACCGCGCGCAGGGACGAGGAGGCGCGCAGGACGCTCTCGATACGCCCGGCGGTCTGCGGATCGACGAGGACGCCGCCTTCGGCCGCGACGGCGGTGTTCAGCGCCTTTTCCTCCATGTCGAGGCTGCGCACGCGGTCCTCGTCGCCCTGGCGGACATAGGCGGCAAACGCCTTGCGGTGGGGCGTGGCGGCGTCGGCGCGGGTGGCCGACAGCGGCGAGCGGGTAGCGGCGACGGCCTTGCGGTCGAGGGCGTCGAGCCGGGCCGCCTGGGCCGAGAGGCGGCGGTCGAGGTCGCTGCGGAAGCCGCGGAAATCCTCGGCGAAGCCGGTCAGGGCCGATTTGACATCGGGGGCGTCCTGTGCAGCGGTGTCGCCGGAGCGGGGGTCTGAAAACGTGAGGGGCATGGCGTGTTCATTCCTTTTGTTCTTATTTTGTTCATACAGTTCGAAAGCAGCGCACGGCAAGCGGTAATATGAATTAATCTACAACTATACGCTGTAAAATCCGTATTCGACGGAAAGGACCAATCACAATGCGCGGGCTTTCGGTATCGGCGGTCTTCATGGGACTGCTCGTCGCCTTCGTCGGATTCGCGAGTTCGTTCGCGGTCGTGCTCGAAGGGTTGAGAGCGGTCGGGGCCAGTCCGGCGCAGGCGGCGTCCGGGCTGCTCGCACTATCCGTCGCCATGGGGGCGGCGGGGATCGTGCTGAGCCTGCGCGAGCGGCTGCCCCTGAGCGTGGCGTGGTCGACGCCGGGGGCGGCGCTGCTGGTGGCGACGGGGGATGTGGGGGGATTCGGCGTGGCAGTGGGGGCGTTCCTGCTGTGCGGGGTGCTGCTGACGGTCGCGGGGCTGTGGCGACCGCTGGGGCGGGCGGCGGCGGCGATTCCCGCGCCGCTGGCGAATGCGATGCTGGCGGGCATCCTGCTCGGGTTGTGCCTCGCGCCGTTCCGGGCGGTGGCGGAGATGCCGGGGCTGGGGCTGCCGATCCTGGGGGCGTGGGTGCTGGGCGGGATGGTGCATCGGCTCTGGGCCGTGCCCGCCGCGCTGGCCGCCTTCGTGGCGGTGGTGGCGCTGGGGGTGGAGATGCCGCCGGGGGCGCTGGCCGCGCTGGGACGCGGGTCGATGCCGGAAGCGGCGTTCGTATGGCCGGTCTTCACGGTGGCGGGGGCGCTCGGGATCGCGGTGCCGTTGTTCATCGTGACGATGGCGTCGCAGAACATCCCCGGCATCGCGGTGATGCGCTCGAACGGCTATCCGGTGACGCCGGGGCCGTGGTTCGCGGTGACGGGGGCGTTCTCGCTGCTGGCCGCGCCGTTCGGGGGCCACGCGGTGAACATGGCGGCGATCACGGCGGCGATGTGCGCGGGGGAGGATGCTCACCCCGACCCGACGCGGCGGTACTGGGCGGCGGTGGTCGCGGGGGTCGGCTATATCGCGCTGGGGCTGGCGTCGGGGGCGGTCATCGGATTCGTGACGCTGGCACCGGGGGTGCTGGTGGAGGCTGTGGCGGGGTTGGCGCTGATCCCGGCCTTCTCGGGGGCGGCGGTGGCCGCGTTCGAGCGGGTGGAGACGCGGGACGCGGCGGCGGTGACGTTTCTCGCGGCGGCGTCGGGGCTGTCGCTCTACGGCATATCGGGGGCGTTCTGGGGATTGCTGGCCGGGGGCGCGGTCATGGTGCTGCGCCGGGGGCGGTCCTGACGGAAAAGACCCCGCGGCGGGGGGCCGCGGGGCAAGGTCAGGCGTTGGATCGAGAACCGTTCTTCCGTCGAACTGTTCGCATTTTGTTCTTTTACCCTTCCTTCACCGCGCGATCAAGGGGAAAGAGTCGAAATGGGACAGAAAACTTGCGCCGCACCTCCCCCGCCCCGGGTCTTAGCCCGGGGCGGGGGTGCCCGGGTCAGCCGGTCTGCGCGCGGAAGTCGGCGGCGGCACGGCGGGCGCCCTGGAGAATCCAGGAATGTTCGGAGGCGAAGAACATCATGTTGATGCCGAGCGCCGTCAGGTCGGGCAGGGTCGAGGCGTCGGGGGCGAAGGTGACGGCGGACTTGCCGTTGAGGCGCGCGGCCTCCCCGACGCGGGCCATGGCGGCGCGGACGGGGGCGGCGTCGAGGCTGGTCTCGCCGTAGCAGACGGCCAGGTCGGCGGGACCGACGAAGACGCCGTCCATGCCGTCGACGGCGGCGATTCCCTCGACAGCCTCGACGCCCTCCGGCTCCTCGATCTGGCCGAGGACGACCGTGTCGTCGGTCATGGCCATCACGTCCGGCATCCTGCGGGTGGCGAAGCCGGCCCAGCGGGTCGAGCCGGCATAGCCGCGCCCGCCATGGCCGAAGCGGGCGGCCTTCGCGACCGCCCGGGCCTTTTCGACGGAATAGCAGTGGGGAATCACGATGCCGGTCGCGCCGCTGTCGAGGGTCATGAGAATCTGTGCCGGGGTGCCCTCGGGGATGCGGACGAGGCAGGGGAAGTCGAGCGCGCGGGCGATGGCGATGCAGGCGTCCATGCGGGCGCGGTCGAAGGGGGCGTGCTCGCCGTCGAGGCAGACGAAATCGAGGCCCGACATGGCGAGGATCTCGACCAGCTCGTAGGACGGGGTCTTCAGGAACGTGCCGCAGAGGGTCTCGCGGCGCAGGATGCGCGCCCTCAATCCGTCTTCCCGCATCGGGGTCTCCTCGTGTCCGGGGGTGGGGAATCGCGCGGGGCGGGCTGGACGGGGCCGCGCCGCGCGCGACACGATACCGCGAACGGGACCGCGCGCAAGCGATGCCCGCGTGGGGAGCCGACCTGGGCGTGAAACCGGCGCTTCGGTCCGGGGCGGTGACGATGCCGGCGCTGACGTTCCGGATGCTCGCGGGAGATTGAGCGCTGTCCCCGGGAGGCGCGGGGCTGTAAGGCAGGGACATGCTCGATCATGCCATCATCGCCTTCGCCACATTCTTCGCGACCATCGGGCCGCCGGACGTGGCGGTGGTCTTCGCCGCGCTGACGCTTCGCAACTCGGCGCGGGAGCGGCTGGGACTGGCAATCAGGGCGATCTTGGTGGCGAGCGCGATCCTGCTGTTCTTCGCGTTCCTCGGAAAGCCGCTGCTGACCTATCTCGGGATCTCGCTGGCGGCGATGCGGACGGCGGGGGGCGTGCTGCTGCTGCTGATCGCCATCGACATGGTGTTCGCGCGGCAGTCCGGCGCGACGTCGATGACGCAGCCGGAAGAGCGCGAGGCGGCGGGGAGCGCGGATATCTCCGTCTTTCCGATGGCGACGCCGCTGATCGCCGGGCCGGGGGCCATCGGGGCGGCGATCCTGCTGATGGCACAGGCACAGGGGGACGCGTCCCGGACGGGGGCGGTGGTCGCGGCGCTGCTGGCGGTGCTGGCGGTCACGTTCGTCCTGATGCTGGCGGCGGCGCAGGTGCAGCGGGTGCTGGGGGTGACGGGGGTCGAGGTGCTGACACGGGTACTCGGCGTGCTGCTGGCGGCGCTGGCGGTGCAGTTCCTGTTCGACGGCATCGCCAATAGCGGGTTGCTGTCCTCGTGAGCGGTGAGTTCCTGCTGCTGCTGGCCCTGGGCGCGGTGGCAGGGGGATTCGTCAACGGGCTGGCGGGGTTCGGGACGGCGCTGTTCGCGCTGGGGTTCTGGCTCCAGATCATGCCGCCCGTGCAGGCGGTGCTGGTGGTGCTGGTCATGTCGGTGCTGAGCGGGGTGCAGGGGGCGATCCTGGTCCGCCGGGCGATTCGCTGGCGGCGGCTGGGGCGGTTCCTGCTGCCCGCGCTGCTCGGCATTCCCATCGGGACGGCGCTGGTGGTCTGGATCGACCCGCGGGCGCTGAAGCTGGTCATCGCGGGGTTCCTGATTCTCTACGGGGTGTTCTTCGCCTTCCGGCGGGAGCTGCCGGCCATGACGCGGCCGACGCCGGTGGTGGATGGCGGGGTCGGGTTCGCGGGCGGGGTGCTGGGCGGTCTGGCCGGGCTGTCCGGGGCGCTGCCGACGATGTGGTGCGCGATGCGGCCCTGGCCGAAGGCGGAGCAGCGGGCGGTGCTGCAACCCTACAATCTGGCGGTGCAGATCGTGGCCATCGCGCTCTTCGCCGTGCAAGGGGCGTTCGATCGGGAGACGCTGGTGATCCTCGCGGTGGCGACGCCGTTCACGCTGGGGGCGGCGCAGGCGGGACTGTTCGTCTTCAAGTGGATGGCGGACGCGCAGTTCCGCCGCCTGCTGATCGTGATGATGCTGGTGTCGGGGGCGGTGCTGATGGGGCGCGAACTGCTGCTCGGCGGGTGAGGCGTCCCGCCTCTCGACAGGGTGCGGGCCGCACCCCATATCGCAGGCAAAGGAGAACCGACATGTTCAACCTGTTCAGCAAGAAGACCGAGATCCCCACCGCGGCGGAGGCCCTGCCCGACCGGGAGGCCGGGATGCGGGTGCCCGATGCGCACCACGTCAACGGCAATCCGCTCAAGGGGCCGTTTCCGGAGGGGCTGGAGACGCTCTACGTCGCGATGGGCTGCTTCTGGGGGGTGGAGCGGCTGTTCTGGCAGATTCCGGGGGTCTACACGACCGCCGTGGGCTACATGGCCGGGACGACGAAGAACGCGACCTATCGCGATGTCTGCACCGGGCGGACGGGGCATACCGAGGCGGTGATGGTGGTCTACGACCCGAAGAAGGTCTCCGTCGAGCGGTTGCTCAAGGCGTTCTGGGAAGAGCACGATCCGACCCAGGGGATGCGTCAGGGCAACGACGTCGGCACGCAGTACCGCTCCGGCATCTACACCACCACGCCGGAACAGTACGAGGTGGCAGTCGAGACCTGCACGGCCATCGCGCGGCAACTGGAGGCGAAGGGCATGGGGCCGATCACGACGGAGATCATGCACGCGCCCGAGTTCTACTACGCCGAGCCGGAGCATCAGCAATACCTGTCGAAGAATCCGGGCGGGTACTGCAACCTGCGCGGAACGGGCGTGACCTGCCCCATGCCGGCGACCGCGTGAGCGGCTCCGCCCGGACGGGAGAGGTCTGGACGGCCTTCGCGACCATCGAGAACGAGCGCGACGCGCAGACCCTCGCCGATGCGATGGAGCGCATGGAGCCGGCCCCGGTGGGGGTCGGCTGCTTCGAGATCGACGAGGACGGCGATCTCTGGGAGGTCGGCGGGTATTTCGGCGAGCGGCCGAATCCGGTACTGCTCGCCCTGCTGGAGGCGGCCTTCGGGGCGCGGCCCTTCGTCGTCTCGAACGTGCCGCCCGAGGATTGGGTGTCGAAGGTGCGGCGGGAGTTGCGGCCCGTGGCGGCGGGGCGGTTCGTGCTGCATGGCGGCCACGATCCGGGCGATGCGCCGCCCTCCGCGATCCGGCTGAGGATCGAGGCGGCGATGGCCTTCGGGACCGGGCATCACGGGACGACGCGGGGGTGCCTGCTCGCGATGGACCGGCTGGCGCGGCGCGGCCTCGTCCCGCGCCGGGTGCTGGACCTCGGGACCGGGACCGGCGCGCTCGGGATGGGGGCGGCGCTCCTGTG
Organism: Paracoccaceae bacterium; assembly: GCA_020629115.1. Lineage (GTDB taxonomy): Bacteria > Pseudomonadota > Alphaproteobacteria > Rhodobacterales > Rhodobacteraceae > JAHDDY01. The sequence goes on from JAHDDY010000001.1 coordinate 87,262, forward strand.
GAAATGCCGGGTGATCGCGACGGATATCGACGCCGTGGCGGTGATGACCGCGCGGGAGAACGGGCGCGCGAACGGGACGGGGTCGCGGATGCGCACCGTCGAGGCGGGCCGGGCGACGGGGCCGGAGGTCATGCGCGACGCGCCCTACGATCTGGTGTTCGCCAACATCCTCGCCGCGCCGCTCAAGCGCCTCGCGCCGCAGATCGCCGCCGCGACGGTGAGCGGCTCGGCGGTGGTGCTGTCGGGGCTGCTGCACCGGCAGGCGCCGGGGGTGGAGCGGGTCTTCGCCGGATGGGGGATGATCGCCGAGGAGCGCATCAGACTGGGCGAGTGGACGACGCTGAGCCTGCGCCGGACGCGAAAGGGGCCGCTGACCTGACCCGTCAGGCGGAAAGCGCCTCGGCCTCCTCGGTCAACCAGCGGCGCAGCGTCTCGCGCAGGTCGGCGGGGCTGATGGGCTTGCTGATGTAATCGTCCATGCCCGAATCGAGACATGCCTGCCGGTCCCTGTCGGACGCGTGGGCGGTCGCGCCGACGATGGGGACGCGGGCGATGCCGTTCTCCCGCTCGAAGCGGCGGATCTCGCGCGTGGCGTCATGGCCGTCCATCTTCGGCATGGTGACGTCCATGAGGACGAGGCAGGGAGGCGAATCGCGATAGGATTCGACCGCCTCGATCCCGTCGTCGGCGGTGATGCAGGTCAGGCCGAGGGCATCGAGCACCTCGCGCACGACGAACTGGTTCACGCGGTTGTCGTCCGCGACGAGAACGTGCGCCCCCGCGCGGTCGACCGGCTCCTGCACGCCCTCTTTCTTTCCCTCCCCGGACGTCTCCGCCAGCGCCATGCCGCGAATCTCCGGTTGGCGGATGGCGGCGACGACCGTCTTGAGCAGGGAGGAGGACCGCGCGGGCTTCACGAGATAGCCGTTGAGGTCGAGCGCCTGGAAGGACGGCGAGGTCACGTCTAGGTCGATGGAGGTAAGCATGACGATGGGCGTTCCGGCGAGCGCCGCATCCGCGCGGACGGCCTCGGCGACCTGGGTGCCGTTCGTGCAGGGCATGTGATAGTCGAGGATGACGGCCTCGATGGGCTTGTCCTGCGCATGCCCGCCGCGCAGGATCGCAATGCCCTCCTCGCCCGAGGACGCGGCCATGCCGTCGAACCCCCAGGAGGTGAGCTGTTCGAGCAGGATGGCCCGGTTCACCTCGTTGTCGTCGATGACGAGCACGCGGGTTCCGGTCAGATCGGTGGGCGCGGGCTTCGGGCGGCGGGCGCTGGTGTCGATGGGCAGGGGGATCGTGAACCAGAAGGTCGACCCCTTGCCGACCGTGCTTTCGCAGCCGATCTCGCCGCCCATCAGTTCGATGAGCCGTTTGGCGATGGCCAGCCCCAGCCCGGTGCCCTCGTGCTGGCGCGTGGAGGAGCCGTCGACCTGGCTGAACTGGCTGAACACGTCGTCGATGCGGTCCTCCGGGATGCCGATGCCCGTATCGACGACGCGGCAGACCAGGTCGAGCACCTCGCGCCCTTCGGCGTCGCGGGCGCCGCGCGTGCCGTCGATATCGACGAGGACGTGCCCTTCTTCGGTGAATTTCACCGCGTTGCCCATCAGGTTCGTCACGATCTGACGCAGGCGTCCCGCATCGCCAATCAGGTAGTCGGGTACGCCGGGCGCGATCCGGACGATGACTTCGAGGTCCTTCTCGACGGAGCGGGTGGAGAGGAGCGTCGCCACGTCGTCGATGGCGCGCGAAAGTTGGAACGGTTCGGGATGGAGCGAGAGCTGCCCCGCGTCGATCTTCGAGAAGTCGAGGATATCGTTGATGATGGTCAGGAGGGCATTGCCGGAGGTGACGATCACGTCGGCGAAGGATTGCTGGCGTTCGTCCAGCTCCGTCCGCCCCAGGATCTCGGCCATGCCGAGGATGCCGTTCATGGGGGTGCGTATCTCGTGACTCATGTTGGCGAGGAATTCGGATTTCGAACGCTCGGCGGTCTCGGCCGCGGTTTTTGATGTCTCCAGTTCGATCTCGCGGCGTTTCAGATCGGTGACGTCGGTACGCAGGCCGACACGCAACCCTTCGACCGTGCGTCGGTCGATCGCCTTGATCCAGCGACCGTCATGGGTCTCGAAGAGATGCTCCCGGCCCAGCGCCTCGCGCCATTCGGCGGTCCGCTTGCCGGCCCACTCCTCCTCCCGCCCTTTTGCGGCAGGAACCTGCCCAGTCCGGGCAAAGGCGGTCAGCAGTTCCGTGACGCTCGCTCCGGGACGGGGGGTGACACCGGGAAACTGGTCGGCGAATTCGCGGTTGGAGATGATGAGGCGGTCGCGTTTGTCCCAGACCGCCACGCCGTCGGGAATCGCCTCGATCGCGGCCCTCAGGGTCCTGAACGAGGACTGGGCGACGACGTTGATGCGGTCCAGTTCCTTCTCGCGCGCCTTGAGGTCCGATATGTCCGTCCAGACGCGGATGAGATAGCCGTCGTCGAGGCGGTGGCTGATGACCTGGAACCAGCGGTCGTTCTGCCGGCGCTCCTCGACGGTGCGGCCCGGCTCGGCGTATCGCGCCAGCCACGCCGACCGCCAGGCGACGGGGTCGGCGTCGTACAGCGCGTCGATGTCGGGGGTGTCGGTCTCGCGCATGATGCCGAGGTCGTGCATCCGGTCGAGGAAGTCGGCGAGCGTGCCGCCCGGTCGCATCACGGGATCGAGCAACGGGGCGACGGCGCGGCGCACCCTGTTGTCGAGGAGGAAGTTGTCGTCCGGATCGTAGACCACGATCGCGACGGGCACATGGTCGATGAGGTTCCGCATCAGGCGTTCGGACAGGCGCGCGGTCTCCTCGAGGGCGGCGACGGATTCGGCGGAATGGTCGCGGAGGCTGATATCGTCGAAGGTCAGCAGGCTGCACCCGTCGGAGAGGTTTGCACCGGACGCGCGCAGGACAACGTTGCCGACGAGGGGGATGTCGCGGCACGGGACGTTCCGGTTCAGAATATCGCGCTCGACCGCCCGCAGGTGGCCGGACCAGGCGTCGTCGTCGAGCGGGTTCGCGCGGCTGTCCCGGCTCGCCGCCATGAAATCGGCGAAGGTATCGCCCACGCCGAACGCGTCCGGGCCGATCCGCCATACGCGGTAGAGCGCTTCGTTCGCGGCGAGGATGTCGAGGGTCGGGGAGAGGAGCAGCGCGCCCGAGGCGATATGATGCGTGAGGGTGCGCAGGTCGTCGCGCTCCGTCCCGGCCGGCGATGGCGGCGCGGGGGATGTGGACACGGCGACCCGGTCCCGCATCCGTCCGACGATCAGCGGCCCGGCGGCGAGCGATCCCCTGCGACTCAGGCGAAAGCGGTAGTCGTGTCCGTCATGGCGAAAGCCGAGCGTCTCGCGTGCCCCGAGGACGAGGACCGTACGCTCCTCGTGGCTTTCGCCGATGCCGAGGACCTCGCTCGCCGTCCTGCCGACGATCTCCTCCCGCTTCAGGCCGAAGACCTCCAGAAACGCGTCGTTCGCCGCGATGAAGCGGAGGCCGTCGTCCTTGGCATAGGCGGGGTCCGGCATGGCCCGGAGTTCGGCTTCCAGGGGCGACGGGGCGCGGGTATCGGTCATCGACGGCTCCGGTACGAGGGTCTACCGGAAATACGGGTAAAAGGAATAATCTCCCGTAAACGATTGGCGGCCGGGGGTCAGGCGAGGGCTTCGGACAACAGGCCGCCGACCCGGACCGGCTCGGTCCGCACGGCCAGGCCGGTCGCATCGTCCGTCTCGACGAAGACCCCCGAGACGGTGGCTTCGCCCGTGGCCGGCTCGAAGCGTCCCGACGGAAGGCCGGTGACGAAGCGGCGGAGCGGCTCCTCCTTGTCCATGCCGATCACGCTGTCGTAGCTACCGCACATGCCCGCGTCGGTTTGATAGGCGGTGCCCTTGGGCAGGATTCGGGTATCGGCGGTGGGGATGTGGGTGTGGGTACCGACGCACAGGCTGGCGCGACCGTCGCACCAGTAGCCCATCGCCTGCTTCTCCGAGGTCGCCTCGGCATGGAAATCGACCACCGTCGCGTCGCAGGCCATGCCGAGGGGGCAGGCCTCCAGCTCGCGCTCGACGGCGGCAAAGGGGTCGTCATGGGGTTGCATGAAGATGCGGCCCATGGCGTTGACGACGAGGACGCGCCGGCCGTCCCGGGTCTCGATCAGGGTCGCCCCGCGACCGGGCGCGCCCTTGGGCAGGTTCACCGGGCGGACGATGCGCGGCTCGCGCGCGAGATGGCCGATGATCTCGCGGTTGTCGAAGGCGTGGTTGCCGAGGGTGATGGCATCGGCCCCGGCATCGAAGACGGCCTCGGCGATGCCGGACGTGATGCCGAACCCCCCGGCGGCGTTCTCCCCGTTGACGACCACGCAATCGAGCGACAGACGCGCGCGCAGCGACGGGATGGCCCTGATGGCGGCGGTGCGGCCGCCGCGACCCACCAGGTCGCCCAGAAATAGAAGGCGCATGTCAGCCCGTGGCGTCGGCTTCGCCCGGCTCGGCGGCGGGGGCGGACGGGGGCGACGCCTCCTCGGCGGCCTCGACAGGCTTCTTGCGCGGACGGCCCCGCTTCGGCTTGGGCGCATCCTCGGCCCCGGCGGGAGCGAGGGCGGCATCGTCCTTCGGGGCGGCGGGCTTGCGGGCGCGGGTGGCGCGCTTCTTCGGGGCGGGGGGCGGCGTCTCCTCGGCGGATGCGTCGCCTTCGACGGGGGCCTCCTCGGAGGGGCGGGGATCGCCGGCGAGGGGGTTGCGCCGCTCGCCGCCGGGCAGCGGCTGCTCCACGCCGTTCATCTCCGGCCCCTGCGTCTCGGCGCGCTTCTCCGGCTCGGGGGCGGCGGGACGGTCGTCGTCGGCGTGGTTCTCGGCACGGGCAGGCTCGCGGGCCTCGCGCTGCTCCTGCCGGGCCTCGCGCTCGCGCTGCTCGCGTTCGTCCCGCTCGCGCTGGGCCTGGGCGCGCTGCTCGCGGGCCTCGGCCTCGGCGGCCATGGCGGTGGAGACAATGCGCTGGTAGTGCTCGGCGTGCTGGTAGAAGCTCTCGGCGGTGATCCGGTCGCCGGCGGTCATCGCATCGTTGGCCAGGGCGGCGTACTTGTCGATGATCTGCTGGGCGGTGCCGCGCACCTTGCCCTCCGGTCCGGCGCTCTCGTAGACGCGGTTGAGGTTGTTGCCCCCGCCGCCCCCACCGCCGCCGCCCCCCCCGCCGGAGCGGCGGCCGGACTTCTGGCGGTTGCGATTGTGGTTGTTCTTGGAAATCTGCTTCATGCTGCCGTTCGGAGCGCCGGGCCGCTCGCCTGCCCCCCGCGAAGGGGGGCGCGTGGACGAACGGGGCCGGACGATCGATCCCTCAAATACCTGCGGCGCTTACCGGCGCAGGACCATGCAGCGCCGGATGCCCGCGATGTCGCGGCGAAACGTGATATCCTCGAAACCCTGGGCCGCGAAGAGGCGTGCCACCGCCTCCCCCTGGCCCGAACCGATCTCGAAGAACGCCGTTCCGGTCTCAGAAAGCGCCTTGCCGAGTGTCGATGCGATGCGCCGATACGCTGCAAGGCCGTTTTCATCGGCGAAGAGTGCCTCTTCCGGGTCCCACAGGAGGACGTCGTCCGAAAGATCGTCGCGCTCGTTCTCGCCGATGTATGGGGGATTGCAAACCACAAGGTCGAAGGTGCAGTCAACCTTTTCGAGCCAATCGGAGCGGACGAAGCGCGCTTTTTTGTCCAGATGCAGCCGTTTCGCGTTGCGACGGGCGACGGAGAGGGCCTTTTCGGACAGGTCGACGCCGAGGCCGGTCGCATTCGGCAGGCGATGCAGCAGGGTCAGCAGCAGGCAGCCGGAGCCGGTGCCCAGATCGAGGATGCGGGAGCGCCCGCCGACCGTCTCCAGCGCCGCGTCGATCAGCGTCTCGCTGTCCGGGCGCGGGTCGAGCACGTCGGGCGTCACCTCGAAATCGAGACCGTGGAAGCTGCGCAGGCCGACGATCTTCGAGACCGGCTCGTGCGCGGCGCGGCGGATGACCGCCGCCTCGAAACGGGTGGCGGCATCGGGTGCCAGTGGCTCGCGCTCCGCGGCGATCAGGGCGGCGGCGTCCAGGCCGAGGGCGTGGAGCATCAGGTCGCGCGCGTCGCGGGCGGGCGTGTCGAGATGGGCAAGGCGCGCCCGTGCCGCGCGCAACGCCTCGCCGACCGTCATGCCTCCAGATCGGCCAGCTTGGCGGCCTGGTCGTCGGCGGCAAGGGCGTCGACCAGCTCGTCGAGCGCCCCGGCCATCACCTCGTCGAGCTTGTAGAGGGTCAGGTTGATGCGGTGGTCGCTGACGCGGCCCTGGGGGAAATTGTAGGTGCGGATGCGTTCCGAGCGGTCGCCGGAGCCGATCTGCCCCTTGCGCTCGGCGGCGCGGGCCTCGTCGGCCTCCCGGCGCTGGAGGTCGTAGAGCCGGGCGCGCAGCACGTCCATCGCCTTGGCCCGGTTGGTGTGCTGCGACTTCTCGGAGGACGTGACGACGATGCCGGTGGGGATGTGGGTGATGCGCACCGCCGAATCGGTGGTGTTGACGTGCTGTCCCCCCGCGCCCGAGGCGCGCATGGTGTCGATGCGCAGGTCGGCCTCGGCGATGCTCACGTCGATGGCCTCGGCCTCGGGCAGGACGGCCACCGTTGCCGCCGACGTATGGATGCGCCCCTGGCTCTCGGTCTCGGGCACGCGCTGGACGCGGTGGACGCCGGATTCGAACTTCAGTCGCGCGAAGACGCCCGCGCCCTTCACGGAGGCGACGATCTCCTTGTAGCCGCCCATCTCGCCGGCGGCCTCCTCCAGCACCTCGACCGTCCAGCCGCGCGCCTCGGCGTAGCGCTGGTACATGCGAAAGAGGTCCCCGGCGAAGAGGGCCGCCTCGTCCCCGCCGGTGCCGGGGCGGATTTCGAGGATGGCGGATTTCTCGTCCGCCTCGTCCCGCGGCAGGAGCGCGACGCGCATGGCCTGCTCCAGACCCGGAAGCGCGGCGCGCAGGCGGTCCAGCTCCTCGGTGGCCAGATCGCGCATCTCGGGATCGTCCAGCATCGCCTCGGCCTCGGCGATGCCCTCGACTGTCTCCTCGTAGGCGCGGGCCTGGCCGACCACGTCCTGAAGGGCCGAATATTCCTTCGATACCCGCACGTAGTCTTCACCGGACAGCCCCTCGGCCATGGAGGCTTCGAGGAACTCGTGCCGCTGGAGTATCTGGGCAATCTTGTCGCGCGGGATCATGGGGCCGGGGTGTCGCCGGGCGCGGGCGGCAGGTCAAGGGAAGATTGCGCGGCGGGGCCGGGCTTTTCGTGCTACGCTTCGGGCATGAGACCGCTCGCGCTCTCGATGGCCCTCCTCCTCGCCGCGCCGCTCGCCCATGCCGAGCCGGCGCTGAAGGGCTGGACGGGGCCGAAGCCCGTCACGCCCTGCCTCTGCCGCCATCCGGAGGGCAAGGCGGAGGTGGGCGAGAGGATCTGCCGGCGCATCGGCGGAAAGATGGTCACGCTGCGCTGCGACAAGGTGCTGAACAACACGAGCTGGACCCGGGTGGCGGAGGGATGCGACGTGGCGATGCTGCATTCCGCCGCGCCGATCCCGGAGGGGTCGTGGAGGTCCGATTCGGACGGGTGACGCCCTGCCGGCACGGCGCGGCACATGCGGCTTTCGCCGGATTCCCCGATGTCAAATCGATTCCGCCGTCCTACGTGGAAGGACCGGCGGCGTCTTCACGATTTCTTCACCGGACCACTGGCCCCCGCCGCGAAACCCAGATAGCGTGGATATCCATGAGCGAGACGATCCTGACCGTATCCGATCTGGGTGTCGCCTTCGGCAAGGGGCGCAAGGCGCGCGAGGTGGTGCGCGGGGTCTCCTTCGCCATCCCGTCGGGAAAGACCATGGCGCTGGTCGGCGAATCCGGGTCCGGCAAGAGCGTGACCTGCCGGACCATCATGGGCCTGCTCGCCCCCACCGCGAGCGTGACCCGGGGCAGCATCCTCTACCGCTGCAACGAGGGCGACGGCGGGACCGAGGACCTGCTCAAGGTGCGCCAGAGCCGGATGCGCCAGATCCGCGGCGACGGGATCGCGATGATCTTCCAGGAGCCGATGTCCTCCCTCTCGCCGTTCCACACCATCGGCGCGCAAGTCTCCGAGATGCTCAAGCTGCACAGCGAGGCGGACGACCGCTCGCGCAGGGAGCGAGTGATCGAGGCGTTCGAGGGGGTGGGCTTCGCCGATCCGGCGCGGACCTTCGACGCCTATCCGTTCGAGCTGTCGGGCGGGATGCGCCAGCGCGCGATGATCGCCATGGCCACCATCTGCGTCCCGAACCTGCTGATCGCCGACGAACCGACCACGGCGCTGGACGTCACGACCCAGGCGATGATCCTCGACCTGATCCAGAAGCGGCAGGAGGAGACCGGCATGTCGGTCCTGCTCGTGACGCACGATCTGGGCGTGGTGGCGAACGTGGCCGACTACATCACCGTGATGCGGCAGGGCGAGGTGATGGAGGCGGGGCGCGCGCACGACCTGCTGACCGCGCCGAGCCATCCGTACCTCAAGCGCCTCATCGCCGCCGCCCCGGCCATCGACACGGACAAGGCGCCGGTCCCGACATCGAGCGACGATCTCATCGTGAGGATGGAGAACGTCTCCAAGACCTACGTCTCGCGCGGGCGGGGCCTGTTCGGCATCGGGTCGGAGAAGGTGCACGCGCTGCGCGACGTGAACATGTCGATCCCGCGCGGGGGGACGGTGGCGCTGGTGGGCGAATCCGGGTCCGGCAAGTCGACGCTCGCCCGCATCGTCATGCGCGATGAGACCGCCGACCCCGGCTCGCGCGTCACCTACGACATGGGCGACGGCCCGTTCGAGGCGCAGGACCTGAAGGCGGACGCGCTCATGCAGTTCCGGCAGGACGTGCAGATCGTCTTCCAGGACCCCTATTCCTCGCTCAGCCCGCGCATGACCGTGCAGGACATCCTCGCCGAGCCGCTCAAGGTGCACGACATCTGCAACCGGGCGGAGCGGCGGGAGCGGTCGGTGGCGATGATGCGCCGGGTGGGCCTGTCCGCCGATCACCTGTCGCGCTTTCCGCACGCCTTCTCCGGCGGCCAGCGCCAGCGCATCGCCATCGCCCGGGCGCTCGCGCTGAAGCCCAAGCTGCTGATCTGCGACGAGCCGACCTCGGCGCTCGACGTGTCGGTGCAGGCGCAGGTGCTCGACCTCCTGGCGGACCTGCGCGAGGAGATGGGGCTGAGCTATCTCTTCATCTCGCACGACCTGGCCGTGGTCTCGCATCTGGCGGACGAGATCGCCGTGATGTGCCGGGGCGCGGTGGTCGAGCAGGCCCCGTCGAAGGTGCTGTTCGAGGCGCCGCGCCATCCCTACACCCGCGCGCTGATGGCCGCCGCGCCGGACCCGCATCCGGACCACCGCCTCGATCTGAACGCCATCGCGCTGGGCGCGGGCGCGCGGCCCGAGGCCTGGCCCGAACCCTACCGCTACGACCGCAACGATCCCCTGCCACTGCGCGAGGTCGACGCGCGTCACTACGTGAGGATGGACGCATGACCCCTGCCTTCCCGAAGGCGCTCGCCCTCTCGGCGCTGCTGCTGACCTCCCCCGCCGCCGCCTTCTCGCCCGTCGAGACGCCGATGCTGGAGGCGCAGGTCGCCGCCGGCACCCTGCCTCCCGTCGCCGAGCGCGCGCCCGCCGACCCGCTCATCGTCGATCTCGCCGCCAAGGGGCGCGAACCGGGGCAGCATGGGGGGACGGTGCGCACGCTTATCTCGAAATCCAAGAACATCCGCTACATGGTCGTCTGGGGCTATGCCCGGCTGGTAGGCTACGACGAGAGCTACGATCTGGTGCCCGACCTGCTGGAGGACGTGGCGGTCGAGGACGACCGCGTCTTCACCTTCACCCTGCGCGAAGGGCACAGGTGGTCGGACGGGCATCCCTTCACCACGGAGGATTTCCGCTACTGGTGGGAGGACGTGGCCAACAACCCTCAGCTCAGTCCGACCGGCCCGCCCGCGCTGATGATCGTGGACGGCAAGCCCCCGGTGGTGACGGTGCTGGACGAGACGCGCATCCGCTTCGAATGGGAGGGGCGCAACCCGGACTTCCTCGCCTCCCTCGCCGCCGCCCGCCCGCCCTTCATCTATCGCCCGGCGCATTACCTGCGGAACTACCACGCCGCCTATGCCGACGTGGCGGCGCTCCAGCCGCTGATCGAGAAGAAGAAGATGCGCAACTGGGCGCAGCTGCACAACCGCTACGACAATCTCTACAAGAACGACAATCCCGACCTGCCCACCCTCCAGCCTTGGGTCAACATGACCGGCAAGAAGGGCCAGCACTTCGTGATGTCGCGCAATCCCTATTACCACCGCTTCGACACGAACGGGCGGCAACTGCCCTATATCGACGTGTTCGACATGCGGGTCGCCGCGTCGAGCCTGTTCCCCGCCAAGGTGATGGTGGGCGAGGTGGACCTCCTGGCCCGGGGCCTCGGCTTCTCGGGCGTGCCCCTGCTGAAGCGGGGGGAGAAGATGGAGGGATACGACACGCGGCTGTGGCCGACCGGGGCCTCGTCGCATATCGCCCTCTTCCCGAATCTCAACTACCACGACGAGGCGTGGCGGGAACTGATGCGTGAGCGTGACTTCCGGCGCGCGCTGTCGCTCGGCATCGACCGGCGCATCGTCAACCGCACGCTCTATTTCGGCCTCGCCAAGGAGATCGGTAATTCCGCGCTGGAGAGCAGCCCGCTCTACGACGCCGCCAACGCCCGCGCCTTCTCGGAATACGACCCCGAGGAGGCCAACCGCCTGCTCGACGGTCTCGGCCTGTCCGAGCGGCGCGGCGACGGCATCCGCCTGCTGCCCGACGGCCGCCCGCTGGAGATCGTCATCGAGACCGCCGGGGAGCGCGCCGAGGAGGTGGACGCGCTGGAGCTGATCACCGAGACGTGGCGCGAGATCGGGATCAAGCTGCTCGCCCGGCCCTCCGACCGCGACATCCTGCGCAACCGCTCCTATGCGGGGCAGACGATGATGACGGTCTGGACGGGATGGGATCTCGGCGTCCCCACGGCGGACCTCGCCCCCGAGGAACTGGCCCCCACGCGCCAATCGACACTCATCTGGCCCAAATGGGGTCAGCACTACCAGACGAAGGGGTCGATGGGCGCGGCCCCGGACCTGCCCGCGGCGCAGGAACTGCTGGCGCTCTACAACGCCTGGCGCACCGGCGCGATGCCCGGCGGCGAGACCGTGAGCCGGCGCGAGGCATGGGAGCGGATGCTCGACATCCACGCCGAGGAGCAGTTCATCATCGGCGTCGTCGCCCAGGCCCCGCAGCCCGTCGTGGTCAACGACCGCCTGCGCAACGTGCCGAAGATCGGTCTCTACGCCTGGGACCCCGGCGCCCAGTTCGGCGTGCACCGGATGGACGAGTTCTGGTTCGCCGACGGTCCCGACGAGACGGCGTCGCTCGAATGATCGCCTATCTCGCCCGGCGGCTCGTGACGATGGCGATCACCCTCGCGGTGGTCTCCGCCCTCATCTTCTTCATCATCAACCTGCCGCCGGGCGATTTCCTGTCCAACCAGATCGCCGAGTTGCAGGCGCAGGGCGAGGCGGCGAGCGTGGCCAAGGCCGAGTTCCTGCGCGCGCAGTACTCGCTCGACGCGCCGATGTGGAAGCAGTACCTCATCTGGCTCGGCGCGATGCCGGGGCCGGACGGGTATTCGGGCCTGCTCCAGGGGGACTGGGGCTGGTCCTTCGAGTTCGATCAGCCGGTCTCGGAGGTGCTGGGCGAGACGCTGTGGCTGACGGTGCTGGTCAACCTCGCCGCCATGCTCTTCATCTACGCCGTCTCCCTGCCGCTCGGCACCATCGCCGCGGTGCGGGCGGGGGGCATCACGGACTACACGGTCGCCTTCGTCGGCTATCTCGGGCTGGCCACGCCCAACTTCCTGCTCGCGCTCATCCTGCTCTACTACGGCGAGCGGTATCTCGACCTGCCCATCGGCGGGCTGATGGGCGAGGAATACGAGGGCGAGCCGATGTCGTGGGGCAAGTTCACCTCGATCCTCGCGCATCTCGTGGTGCCGACCATCGTGATCGGTACGGCGGGCACGGCGGCCATGATCCGCCGCCTGCGCGCGAACCTGCTGGACGAGCTGGGCAAGCCCTACGTGACCACGGCGAAGGCCAAGGGCGTGCCGCCGACCAAGCGGGTGATGAAATACCCCCTGCGCGCCGCGCTCAACCCCTTCGTCGCCGATATCGGCAACCTGCTTCCCTCGCTGGTCAGCGGGTCGGTGCTGGTGTCGGTGGTGCTGAGCCTGCCGACGCTCGGCCCGGCGCTGCTCGCGGCGCTGCGCTCGCAGGATCACTACCTCGCGGGCTTCATCCTGCTCTTCGTCTCGATGCTCACGCTCGCGGGGATGCTGATCTCCGACATCCTGCTCGCGATCCTCGATCCGCGCATCCGCTTCGGAGGACGCAGCCGATGACCATCCACCACGACGACGACCTGCTCCAGGGAGGGCGCGCGCCCTCCCCCATCGACCCGAACGCGCGCTACGTGGACGGGGCGGCCTACGATCCCGATGCGGATACCGATATCGGCGGCGCCCGGCCCGACCTCGACATGCCGACGGGCAAGCTGATCCGGCGGCGCTTCCTGCGGCACAGGCTGGCGGTCGTCTCGGCGCTGTTCCTGGGGTTTTTGTATCTCTGCATCCCCTTCGTCGAGATCATCGCCCCCTACAACGCGACCCAGCGCGACCCGGAGCATCTCTACGCCCCGCCGCAGCCGGTGCATTTCTTCCACGAGGGGTCGCTCGTCGCGCCCTTCGTCTATCCGACGGTGGCGACGGCGGATCTGGAGAACTTCCAGTGGACCTACCGGGAGGACCGCACGGAGCGCCAGCCGATCCGCTTCTTCTGCCTCGGCGAGCCGTACGAGTTCTGGGGCCTGATCGACGGGCGATTCCACATCGTCTGCCCGCCGGAGGGGGGGACGCTGTTCCTGCTGGGCGCGGACCGGCTGGGGCGCGACATCTTCTCGCGGCTGGTCTACGGGATGCGCATCTCGCTCACGGTGGGCCTCATCGGCATCGCCATCTCGCTGCTGATCGGGGTGACGCTGGGCGGGATGGCCGGGTATTTCGGCGGCTGGGTGGACAGCGTCGTCCAGCGGTCGATCGAGGTGATCCGCTCGCTGCCGGAACTGCCGATATGGCTGGCGCTCTCGGCGGCGGTGCCGCCGCAATGGTCGCCCATCGCGGTGTTCTTCATGATCTCCATCATCTTGGGTCTGCTCGACTGGCCGGGACTGGCGCGGGCCGTGCGCTCGAAGCTGCTCAGCCTGCGGGAGGAGGAGTTCGTGCGCGCGGCCGAGCTGATCGGGGCCAGCCCGCAGCGTGTCATCCGCACGCATCTGATCCCCAGCTTCATGAGCCACATCGTCGTCAGCGCCTCGCTCTCCATCCCGGCCATGATCCTCGGCGAGACGGCGCTCAGCTTCCTCGGCCTCGGCCTGCGCCCGCCGGCGGTGAGCTGGGGCGTGATGCTGAACGACGCGCAGGACCTGACGGTCATCGAGTTCTACCCCTGGGTGGCGAGCGCGATGGTGCCGGTGATCCTCGTGGTGCTGGCCTTCAACTTCCTCGGCGACGGGCTGCGGGACGCGATGGACCCGTACAACTGACGCATCAGGACGCGGGCACCTCGCCCCGTACCATGCCGCGATAGAGGGTGCGGTTGCCGACCACGTCGGAATGGTCGGCGGCGTGGAGCGTGCAGCGGTTGTCCCAGATCACCACGTCGCCCAGGCCCCAGCGGTGTCGCCTGTAGGGACCGCAGGCGAGCGAGTGGTCGTAGAGCGCCTGGATCAGGTCGCTGCGATCCTCGCCATTCGCCAGTTGCAGCGCGGAGAGCCGGGCGGGGGTGGTGAGGTACAGCGCCCTGCGCCCGGTGCCCGGATGGCGGCGCACGACCGGATGGCGCGCCTCGCGCTCGTCGCCGGGGTCCAGTTCGACCCCCGTCACCGAATGCAGCACCGTCGCGCCGTCGAGCAGGTCGCGCATGTCCGGGTCGAGCGTCTCGTAGGCGCGGTACTGGTCGGCGAACAGGGTCGCCCCGCCCTGCTCGGGCACCTCCGCCGCGTAGAGACCCGAGAAGGAGGGCGGGCGCGCGACGTAGGTGGTATCGGAATGGAAGACGCTCTTCGGCTTGGTCGTGCGCCCGACATTCGTGACCACGTTGAGATCGGGCAGGCCGTCGAGCGGCGTCTCGCCCTTCGTGAACATCGGCTCGCCGAGGCTTTCCATGAAGGCGGCGAAATCGGCCGGAAGCCACGTTACGCCGTCGAGCCGCGCGACGCCGTCGGCCTCGACCGTGCGGCGAACCGCCTCGGTCTCCGCCGGAACCGCCGCGATGGCGGGGGCGTCGGTCTCCTGGTGCATCGCTCGATCTGCCATGTCGGTTCTCCTTCGGGTGGGAGGGTGCAGATAGGCTTGAGCGAGCGGTCGAAAAGGGGTGGAAGGGGCTTTATCGTTTCGTGCCGCCCTCCGCGCCTAGGCTTCGGATCGTCCGTCGATGGCGCGCTCCACCGCCTCGATGCGCTTGTCGTTCGGCGGGTGGCTCGACAGCCACGCGATCGGTGCGCCGCGCCCGTCCGCGAGGCGGTCGAGCTTCTGCAGAAGCGTGACGCTCGCGCGCGGGTCGAAGCCCGACCGCTGCATGAGCGCCACGGCAAAGGCGTCGGCCTCGTACTCGTCCCGGCGGCTCAGCCCCATGTGCAGGGCGCGCGACGCCCAGTTGACCGCCGTGCCGACGATCCCGGTCAGGGCGCGGGGCAGAAAGAATCCCGCCGCCGCCTTGGCCGCCATCTCGACCTGCCACGCCCGCTTGCGACGCTGGACATGGCCGAGCGCGACGTGGCCGATCTCATGGGCGATGACGGCGGACAGCTCCCCGACCGTGAAATCGCCCTTGCGGTACCCGTCGAACAGGCCCCGCGTCAGCACGATGCGCCCGTCCGGGGCGGCGAGGCCGTTGATCGCGTCCTGCTCGTAGATGGCCACGCGGATATCCTCGACCCCCATGGCATGGCGGAACCGCTGGAGCGCGGAGAGGAGCGGGCCGCTGTCGAGCGGGGTGCTCCTGCGGTCGAGATCGCCGAGCAGGCCCTTCTCGGACCGGCGCATCGTGAACCAGGCCCAGGCCAGCATGGCGAGGATGGGCAGCAGCTTGAAGAGCATCGAGTATCCCCCGTTCGGATGTTATGAGGATGGGAAGCACAGGAGAGAACATCAAGGGAAAGAGCCGTGACGATCCTGCGACTCGATGACGAGGGCTATACCGCCCACCGCGAGGGGCTGGCCGCCCTGCTTCGCGCGACCGTGGCGGCGGGGGGTGCGGTAGGCTTCCTGCATCCGCTGTCGCAGGGCGAGGCGCTGGCATTCTGGGATGCCCATGCGCGGGGCCTGGCGGCGGACACGCTGGCGCTGTTCGTCGCGCTGGAGGATGGCGCGGTGGCGGGGACCGTCTCGCTTGATCGCGGCCTGCCCCCGAACCAGCCGCACCGGGGCGACGTCTGCAAGATGATGGTGGACCCGGCCCGCCGGCGGCGCGGCATCGCCGCCCGGCTGCTGGACGCGCTGGAGGCGGAAGCACGCCGCCGGGCGCTGTCGCTCCTGGTGCTCGATACGCGCACGGGGGATGCCGCGCAGGATCTCTACGCGCGGGCGGGTTTCGTCGCGGTGGGGGAGATACCGGGCTACGCCCTCGACCCGGACGGCGCGGCGCTGCACGGGACGACGGTCATGTACCGGCGGCTGTAGTCGCGCCTACTCCGCCGCGCCCGCTTCGCTCACGGTACCGTCCTCGCCGAACAGGGCGTCGAGATACCAGTCGACGGCGGTGATGACCACGTCGTCGACGCTGCATCCCATCTGCTGCGAGACCTGTTCGAGGGTGGCGGCGCGGCCTGCGTCGAAGGCGATGGACAGGCCGTCCCCGGCAAGACCGGCCACCGCCTCCTCGTCGAGCGGCGGCTCGGAAGGGTCGGTCTCCGCTGACGGTTCCGTCTCCGGCTCCGCTTGAGTGTCGTCTTCCGCCCCGAAGGCGGCACGCTCGGCCTTGGCCTTCTCCACCCTGGCGATCTCTCGTTCGAATGCCTCGATATCCACGTCCGTGCCGAAACCGAGCGTGTCCCTTGGCGACGGCGACCCTTCGGACGCATCGTCCATGACGAGAACGGCTTCGGTGCTTGACTGACGGGGTGGCGATTCGTCGGTGTCCGCTTCCTCGGCGGTCTCGGTGACGGACGACTCGTCCTCGGGCGTCCGTGCTTCCTCCGCGGGGGCGGCGGGCGGCGTGTCGTCGGTCGCGGGTTCCGTCTCCTCGTCGTCCTCGACCACCGGCTCGCCCGTCTCCCGTTCGTCGGGCGCATCGGCTCCGGCGAAGGAGGAGAGGTAGGCGTCGTTTTCGCGCACCGGATCGGCCCAGAGGTCCCGCGCGTCGACGGGGCGGCTTTCCCCGGTGTCGGCGGCGGGGCCGGACGGTTCGGGCGTATCTGCATCGCCGTAGCCGGCGGATGTCGGGGTGTACGGCTCGGGCGGCGCACCCGTCGCGCCTTCGGTCGCCCCCTCGCCCTCCTCGCTTGGCACGAGGCCCAACGCCTCGAAATACGCGCTCAGGCTTTCCTCGTCGGCCGCGTCCGATGCGACGGACGCCTCCTCACCGTCGAGCACGGATGCGAGGCTCGGCAGGTCGTCCTCCGCCTCCGACGGGGGCGCGCTTCTGGTCTTCAGTCCGCTCTGAAGGCTTCTGAGGCGGGCAAAGCGGTCTGTACTGTCGGACATGGACACTCTCCGTCGTCGCAGGCAGGGCGGCCGTTCCGCCCCGCCTCCGTGACTAGGCCATCATGCTTAATGCCCGGTGAAGGCCGGCGCGGTCAGAGGGTGCGGCGGTCGTCGATGACCTTGCCGTCATTGGGCAGCGCTTCCGCGCCGAGGAAGCGCACGTCCCCGCGCAGGCGGGTCTCGCGGTGCAGTGTCTCGCCCACCGCCGCCGCGTCGCCCTCCCCCTCGCACAGCAGCATCATGCGGTCGCGCCCCCCCTCCTCGGTCACGTCGAGGCGCACCCGGCCCAGGCCGTGCGCGGCGGCGACGCGAGCGACCTGCTCGGGATGGACGAACATGCCCTTGACCTTGGTCGTCTGGTCGGCCCGGCCCATCCATCCGGCGAGGCGTCGGTTGGTGCGGCCCGTGGGGCACGGGCCGGGGAGGATCTTGGACAGGTCGCCCGTGGCGAACCGGATCATCGGGTAGAGGGGGTCGAAGGTCGTCACCACCACCTCGCCGACCTCGCCGTCGGGCACCGGCTCGCCCGTGCCGGGGCGGACGATCTCGACGATCACATCCTCGTCGAGGACCAGCCCCTCCATCGCCTCGGTCTCGTAGGCGACGAGGCCCACATCGGCGGTGCCGTAGGCCTGCTGCACCCGGATGCCCCGGACGCGGTACCAGTCGCGGAGCGCCGGAAAGAGCGGCCCGCCGGAGACGAGCGCCCGGGTGACCGTGGCGACGGGCATCCCCTCCTCGTCGGCGGCCTCCAGGATGGTGCGCAGGTAGTCGGGCGTGCCGACATAGGCGGTCGCGCCGAATCGGCGCATGGCATCGGCCTGGGTGGCGGTGTTGCCGACCCCGCCGGGGAAGACCGCCGCCCCGAGCGCCCGCGCGGCCCCGTCGATCATGAACCCCGCCGGGGTCAGGTGGTACGAGAAGCAGTTGTGGACGATGTCGCCCCCGCCGATTCCCGCCGCGCGCAGGGCGCGGGAAAAGCGCCACGCATCCTCCGCCCCCGCGCGCTGCGGCTCGGCGATGGGTCCGGGGGAAAGGAACAGGCGCGCCGTCGCCGCCGCATCGTCGGTGGCCAGCCCGCCGAAAGGCGGCTCCTGCTCCTGGAGCGCGATGAGGTCGGACTTGCGCAGGACCGGCAGCGCCGCCAGGTCGCCCCGCGCGCGCAGGGCATCGGCATCCGCATCGGCCAGGGTCGCGGCGTAATGCACCGTCTTCGCGCGTGCATGGCGCACGGTCTCGCGTGCCGCGTCCATCAGCGCGGCCTCGCGCTCTTCGGGGGAACGGCTCTCGCGGGGGTCGGGCGCGGTCATCGGCGGCATCCTCGATTCGGGCGGTTCCGGAGACACTAGACCGCCGGCACCGACCCGAACAGGCGCGGCAGCAGAAAAACCGTCCACATGGCGATGAGCGCCACGAAGTTGACGGCGAAGACCGCCCCGCGGAGGGGCACGATGTCGGTCTGCGTCTGTACCAGCGTATGCGCCACCCGCCCCAGCGCGAAGACCCAGGCCAGCGTCACCTGCGTTCCTGTCACCGCGTCGGTCGCATGGAGCAGCGCGACGAGGGCGTAGAAGAAGATCGGCAACTCGAACTGGTTGGCGAGGTTGGCGGCGTAGCGGCGCGAGGTCTCCGGCTCGCCGCCGCGCCGGGCGAAATGGCCCGTTCCGGGCACCTCGCCCCGGCGCACGGCGAGCGCCCGCGTCAGGCTGACCATGCCGAACAGGACCAGCACCAGCGCCAGATGCACCGCCACCGGCCACAGGATCGCATCCTCCCCGGTCATCGTCCGCCTCCCCGTCGCGCGTTCATCCCCGATCCGTCATAGTCGGGCTTGTGCCGACGATCCAGCTTGCGGCGGGACCCGTTCCGGTGGCACGACGCATCGACGGGGAGGAACGCGCCGATGACGGGATTCGAGCCGAAGGACGACGCTTTCGAGACGCGGGTGCGGGACAGCTTCTCGCGCGGGGCCATCCTCGGCGTACTGGGGACGGAGATGGCGCGCTGCGAGCCGGGCTTCGTGACGCTGCATCAACCCATCACGCCGGTCACGCTCCAGCATCACGGCTACGTCCATGGCGGGGTCATCTCGACGCTGATGGACATCGCGGGCGGCCATGCGGCGCAGACGCTGATGGCGGCGGGGGATTCGGTGCTGACGGTGGAATTCAAGGTCAACATGCTCGCCCCCGGCGAGGGCGAGGCCCTGCGCGCGGAGGGGCGGGTCGTGCGTCCGGGCCGGCGGATCACGGTCGCGCGGATGGACCTCTACGCGATCAGGGACGGTCGGGAGACGCCGATCTGCATCGGTCAGGGGACGTATATGACGATGGCGGGGGTGTCGGATGCGGCGATGCACGCCGAACGGACGGGACGGCCACGATAGGCCCGGGCCGGGCGCGGGGCGCGGGGACGGAAGCGGGCGTCTCCAGCCGGCCCATCGCCTCGGCGGCGAAGGCGCGGGCGTTGGCCTGTGCCTTGTCGAGATTGCTCACCTGCGCCGGGTCCAGCCCCGCCAGCGTACCGCCGATGTCGAACAGGTCGCGATAGGCCGCGCGCTCGACGATAGTGGTCTCGAAGACCGGGATTCCGGCGGTGGCGAGATAGTCCTGCACCCGGCGCATGGCCCGCGACGTGACGGCGGCGTTGGTGCGGGTCAGCAAGATGGCGTAGGGGATGGTCCGGCGCGTCATCCGCTCCTGATGCCGGACGAGGCGCACGGCCTTCGCGCC
Source organism: Paracoccaceae bacterium (assembly GCA_020629115.1). Lineage (GTDB taxonomy): Bacteria > Pseudomonadota > Alphaproteobacteria > Rhodobacterales > Rhodobacteraceae > JAHDDY01. Next base: position 106,909 of record JAHDDY010000001.1, read on the forward strand.
GCCCTTCGCGTCCATCGCCGCCCCCTGCGTCGGGATGACCACGAGGTCCGAGGCGCCGATCGCCCGGGCCACGACCCGCCCCGCCGTCCCGGCGAGATCGACGATGACGGCATCGGCGCGCGCGTGCTCCACCTCGATCTGCGCGGCCAGCGCCTCCTCGTTCGCGCCCTTGACGATGCGGATGCTCTCCGGCTTGCCGGGCAGGGCGGCCCATTGGGATATCCACTGCTCGGGGTCGGCGTCGAGGATCGCCACGCGCTTTCCCTGCCCGGCCAGCTCGATGGCCAGCAGCAGCGCGGCCGTCGTCTTGCCCGCGCCACCCTTCGGATTGGCGAATGTGATGACCGGCATAGCCCGCTCCCCATGCTGCGCCGGAAGAAGCCCGGCGATCATGGTTAATCTGGGCTAACGGAAGTTACGAAAGGGTGAAGGGCGAGACTCTCCTTACCCCGGAGATTGCGCCGCGTCGAAGAAGAGCCGCGACACCCTGCGCCGTATGGGTATCCGGGGCGGCGTGTCACTCCACCACCCGATACGCCTCCGCCGCTCCCTCCGTGCGGTAGATGCGCACGACCGTCTCGCCGGTCGCCGCCTCCTCCAGCACCAGGACGAGCCGGTCGCCGGCCCCGTGATCGACGCTGCGGACGGTGTAGCCGGGGCCGACGCGGATCTCGGTCATCGCCGTCCCTCCGGCCCGCTCGCCCACGATGCCCAGGACCAGCGCCCCGGCGATGACCGCGATGCCGACGATCATCGTCACCATGAGCAGCGTCACCATCCGGCGCAGGAAACGCAGGTTCGCGGGTTCGGGCATCGCGTCGAGTTCGTCGTCGCGCGCGGGCGCGCTTTGGTGTATCCGCCCTGTCATGTCCGATCCCCGCTCTCCCGATGACGACGATGCGCCCGCCGACGGGGCGACCCGCCTCGTCCTTTTCCTGCCCGAGGATGCGTCGCCCGCGCGCCTCGACAAGGCCCTCGCCGTCCTGTGCGAGCCGCATAGCATCAGCCGGTCGCGTTTGCGCGCCCTTATCGAGGGGGGCGCGGTGTTTTCGCTGCCCGGGGAGACGCCCCTGACCGACCCGTCCATGACGGTGCGCGGCGGGGCGCGCTTCGCCGTCCGGGTGCCGCCCCCCGTCGAGGCGGTGCCGCAGCCGGAAGCCATCCCGCTGACGGTGGTCCACGAGGACGACCACCTGATCGTCGTCGACAAGCCCGCCGGCATGGTCGTCCATCCCGCGCCGGGGGCCTGGACCGGCACGCTGGTCAACGCCCTCCTCGCCCATTGCGGCGACACGCTGTCGGGCATCGGCGGCGAGAGGCGCCCCGGCATCGTCCACCGCATCGACAAGGACACGTCCGGCCTGCTCGTGGTCGCGAAGTCCGACGTCGCCCATCGCGGCCTGTCCGAGCAATTCGCCGCGCATACCATCGAGCGGCTCTACACCGCCCTCGTCTGGGGCACGCCCTCCCACGCCGATGCGCGCCTCGCCGGGCTGCCGGCGACCAGCTTCGAACCGGGGTGGATTCGCATCGAGACGACCATCGGACGCTCGCGGACCGACCGCAAGAAGATGGCCGCGGGCGTGCGGGACGGCCGCCACGCCGTCACCCGCGTCTCCGTGCGCGAGAGCCTGGGCGCGGCGAGCGTCGTCGAATGCCGTCTGGAGACCGGGCGCACGCACCAGATCCGCGTGCATCTCGCCCATGTCGGGCATCCGCTCGTGGGCGATCAGACCTACGGCCGCGCCCGCGTCCCGCCCCGCTCCCTGACGGAGGAGGCCCGCGCCGCCATAACCGCCTTCCCGCGCCAGGCGCTGCACGCGGCGACGCTGGGCTTCGAGCATCCCGTCACGGCGGAGACGATGCGCTGGACCTCGGCCCTGCCCGGCGATATCGCGGACCTGCGCACATGGTTTCACGATGGCGTGGGAACAAGTACCTGATTTAGGGATTTCGTCATACTATCGGCTTAAAACCATCTTAACGATACTGAAGAAATTCTTGATAGGACCGCAGTCATGGCGACCCCCACGGGCAACTTGCCCACCCTCAGTTCGGATAACGGCCTCAGCCGCTATCTCTCCGAGATTCGGAAGTTTCCGATGCTGGAGAAGGAGGAGGAATTCATGCTCGCCAAGGCGTGGACCGACCACGGGGATACCGAGGCGGCGCACAGGCTCGTCACGTCCCACCTGCGCCTTGCGGCCAAGATCGCGATGGGCTATCGCGGCTACGGCCTGCCGATATCCGAGGTGATCTCGGAGGCCAATGTCGGCCTCATGCAGTCGGTCAAGCGGTTCGATCCGGACAAGGGCTTTCGTCTCGCCACCTACGCCATGTGGTGGATTCGCGCGTCGATCCAGGAATATATCCTGCGGTCCTGGTCGCTGGTGAAGATCGGCACGACGGCGAGCCAGAAGAAGCTGTTCTTCAACCTGCGCCGCGCGAAATCGAAGATCAACGCGCTGGAGGACGGTCAGCTTCGCCCCGAGCAGGTGGCCAGCATCGCCAAGTCGCTCTCCGTGTCTGAGGAGGACGTGGTGATGATGAACGGGCGCATGGGCGGTGGCGGCGATGCCTCGCTCAACGCGCCGATGCGCGGGGCGGGCGACGAGGGCGGCGCGGCGGAATGGATGGACTGGCTTCCCGACGAGGAATCCGATCACGCCGCCGAGATGGCCGAGACCGAGGAGCACGACAAGCGCATGGGTCTGCTCGGCCAGGCGATGGAGACGCTGAACGAGCGCGAGCAGCACATCCTGCGCGAACGCCGCCTGCGCGACGACCCGGTGACGCTGGAGGATCTGTCCAACGTCTACAACGTCTCCCGCGAGCGCATCCGCCAGATCGAGGTCCGCGCCTTCGAGAAGCTGCAACAGAAGATGCGCGCGCTGGCGGTCGAGGAGGGGATGGCGGCGGAGCCGGCGTGACATGACAGACTCTGCCCCGGACTTGATCCGGGGCCTGTTCGAATAAAGCGCCTTGTCCCGACATGCCCCGGATCAAGTCCGGGGCAGCGCGGTAAGGCTCACATCACCGCGCCGACCTGCCACGGCACGAACTCGTAATCGCCCAGGCCCTGCGCCTCGGACAGGGGCGGCTCGCCGGAAGCGACACGGAGCAGGAGGTCGAAGATCTCACGCCCGACCTCCTCCACGCTCGCCCCGGCGGAGACGATGCGGCCCGCGTCCACGTCCATGTCCTCGGCCATCTTCGTCGCCATTTCGGTATTCGACGCGATCTTGATGCAGGGCGCGGGCTTCGATCCGAAGACCGAGCCGCGCCCGGTCGTGAAGGCGGCCAGGTTGCAGCCCGATGCGATCTCGCCGGTGATGGAGACGGGGTCGTAGCCGGGGCTGTCCATGAAGACGAAGCCCCTGCGGTCGATCGGCTCGCCGTAGCGGTAGACGCCTTCGAGCGCGCAGGTGCCGCTCTTGGCGACCGCGCCGAGGGATTTCTCCAGGATCGTCGTCAGGCCGCCCGCCTTGTTGCCGGGGGACGGATTGTTGTCCATCGACCCGCCATGGGCGGCGGTGTAGCCCTCCCACCACGCGATGCGCTCCATCAGCTTGCGCGCCGTCTCCCCGTCCCGCGCGCGGGCGGTGAGGAGGTGTTCCGCGCCGTAGATCTCCGGCGTCTCGGCCAGCACCGCCGTGCCGCCGTTGCGGATCAGCAGGTCGGCGGCATGGCCCAGCGCCGGATTCGCCGTCACCCCCGACCACGCATCCGACCCGCCGCATTGCAGCGCCAGCATCAGGTGCGAGGCGTCGGCGGGCGCGCGCGTCGCCTCGTTCGCATGGGGCAGCATCTCGCGGACGATGGCCGCCCCGGCTTCCACCGTGCGGCGCAGGCCGCCCATGTGCTGAATGTTCATCGTGCGGAACAGCGGGCCGCGCTCGATGCCGTAGAGATCGAGCAGCAGGTCGATCTGCATTCCCTCGCAGCCCAACCCCACCATCAGCACCCCGGCGCAGTTGGGATGGCGGGCATAGCCCCACATCACGCGCTGGAGGTTGCCGAAGCCCTCCGAATTGGCCGCCATGGCGCAGCCCGTGCCGTGGACGAAGGCCGCGACGCCGTCGACGTTCGGGTAGGCCGCCATCTCCTCCGGCCCGAACGCCTCCGCGATCAGCCGCCCGGCGGTGGCCGAGCAGTTGACGCTCGTGATGACGGCGATGAAGTTGCGCGTGCCGACCCGCCCGTCCGGGCGACGATAGCCCATGAAGGTCGCGCGCTCGGCCTCGGGAACGTAGTCGGTCGGGCGCGCGGCCTCGCAGAAGCGGTGCTCCTGCCGCGAGGCGTGGAAGGCGAGGTTGTGGGTGTGGACATGCGCGCCCGGCGCGATGTCCTGCGAGGCGATGCCGATGCACTGGGCGTATTTCAGCACCTCCGCCCCGGCGGGGATGGGCGCGAGGGCCAGCTTGTGCCCGCGCGGGATGGCGTCGGCAACCCGCGTTCCGAGCGCCGTCTCCCCCGGCGTCAGCGCGCGGATGGCGGTGGCCACGGTGTCGCGCGGATCGAGGCGGACGGCGGCGGGGGCCTCCCCCGTGCCGGTGCCGGTCATGTCGTCCATGGAACCTCCCTCAGGCGCAATGCGGCGCGTCGTGCGTCCAGCGATGGATCGGGATGGGCGGCGCCCCGGCCAGCCGCGCCCGCGCATCCTCCCACATCCCGCGCCATGCCCGCCAGTCCCGAAGCTCCGTCTCCGGGGCCGAGCGGCTGCGCGCGGTGAAATGCGGAAAATGCGCCCGGCCGGTCGGCTGTCCGGCGCGATTGTAGCGGATGTCGAAAGACCAGCAGAAGCCGTCCGTCCGGTTGTCGAGCGAGGCATGGGGCGTCAGCGGATGCAGCAGCACGACGCCGCCCGCCCTCACCGGCAGGGGGCGGGCCGCGGCCGGATCGACGAACCCGTCGGCGATGGCCGTCTGCGCCTTCGGGCAGTGGGGCAGCATCCCGTTCGCCCTCGGCACGGCCTGGAGGCACCCGTTCTCCACCGTCGCGTCGGTGACGGCGCACCAGACGGTCACCGCCTCGGTCGCGTCCGCCGCCTCGTGCGCCACCGCGCGATCCTGGTGCCAGTCGGTCGCCGCCACGTGGGGGCGGATCTCGTCGGCGTGCAGGTCCGGGGCGGGGGGCTTGATGCGGATGTGCTGGATAGGACTCGACACGATCTCCGGCCCGAGCAGCCGTTCGACGATGTCGAGCAGGCGCGGGGCGCGGACGAGGTCGAACAGGGCCGGGCCGATGTGGAACGGCGTATCCGCCCCGACCGCCCCGCCGGGGAGCGAGCAGTCCATCGGCTGGAACCAGTCGCAGCCCGCGCGGTAGGCGGCGCGCAGCTTTCCCTCGAAGTCCAGCCCCGCGGGCGGCATCCGCACCGCGCCGGCGGCGACCCACCCGGCATAGAGCCGGTCGAGCAGCGCGCCGTATTCCGCGCGCAAGGGCGCGGGGTCGAACACGTCCTCGATCACGAGGTATCCCTGCGCCTCGAACGCCTCGACCTGCGCCGCGCTCAGCATCGCGTCACAGGAAGACGGTCGTGATTCGCGGCACGCAGAGCACGAGCGCCAGGATCAGGAGCTGGATGCCGATGAAGGGCAGGAAGCCGCGGAAGATCTGCGGCAGGGTGATGTGCGGCGGGGCGACGGATTTCAGGTAGAACGCCGCCGGGCCGAAGGGGGGCGAGAGGAAGCTGACCTGCATGTTCACGCAGAACAGGATGCCGAACCACACCTTGACCATCGTGATGCTGTCGAGCGTGCCGATCAGGCCCAGCTCGTCGATGGGCAGCTTCAGCACGATGGGCAGGAAGACGGGCATGACCAGCAGCACGATCCCCGTCCAGTCCATGAACGCACCCAGGAACAGGAAGATGACCATCATCACCAGCAGCACGCCCATGGTCGGCAGGTCGTAGCCGACGATGAGGTTCGCGACGTAAGTCGGCCCGCCCGCGATGGTGTAGGCCCCCGCCAGCGCGGTCGCGCCGAGCGTGACCCAGATGATCGTGCCGGTGGACTTGAAGGTCCGCATCGAGGCTTCGGTCAGGAGCTGGAACGAGAACTCGCCCCGGATGACGATGAGGATCAGCACCGCGACCGACCCCATGGCCGCCGCCTCCGTGATGCCGGTGATGCCACCGTAGATCGAGCCGAGCACCACGAAGACCACCAGGAGCGGCGAGACCATGCCCTTGCCCGCCGCCCAGGCCTTCGCGCAGATGCGCGGCCCGAAGACGAGGAGCGAGGCGGCGAGCAGCAGGGCGAAGCTCAACCCCGCGGTCCACAGGAAGCCCTCGCCGACGCCGCTCGTATCCTCCCCGATGCCGCCCGTGTAGTGCAGGAACATCCCCCGCGCGAGGATGATGCCGAAGATCGCCGCCCCGATCATCGACAGGAGCGAGAAGCCGTAGACCAGCTTGTCGTTGCCGTTCAGGTCGTCGGGCGACGGCTCCGGCAGGGGGGCCTGCTCCGGATAGCGGTTCGCCCGCCACAGGATGTAGACGATGTAGCAGCCCGCGAGGATGAAGCCGGGCAGGAAGGCGGCCTTGAACAGCGCGTGGATCGAGGTCTCGGTGATGAGGCCGTAGAAGATGAGCACGATGGAGGGCGGGATCATGGTCCCGAGCGAGCCGGAGGCGCAGATCGTGCCGATGGCGAGGTTCTGGTCGTAGCCGAGGCGCAGCATCTGCGGCAGGGCGATGAGACCGAGGAGGACGACCTCGCCGCCGATGATGCCCGACATCGCCGCCATGACGATGGCCATGATCGCCGTCACCACCGCGATGCCGCCCCGGGTGCGGTTCATCCACATCTGGAGCGAGGAATACATGTCGCGCGCAATGCCCGACCGCTCCAGCAGGGTCGCCATGAAGATGAACAGCGGGACGGAGACGAGGACGTAGTTCGTCGTGATGCCGTAGAGGCGCTGGGCGAGGATGTTCATCGGCCCGGACCCGAACCGCCGGGTCAGCGTGCCCTCCCCCACCGTCCACTGGTCGAAGGCGAAGCCGTACACGAACGGGTCGGTGATGAGGGTCGGCTCGAACTTGAGGACCATCACCACCACGGCGAGGAAGCCCGAGGCGAAGCCGAGCGGCATCCCGATGGCCAGAAGCACCAGCATGCCGATCAGGAGGATGAAGGAGATCGTGCCGATATCCATGGGGAGCGTCCCGTCTTGTCTCGTGTGTCAGCGCGTCAGAGGCCGGCGGGCTTGCGCCCCTCGGGGGGCGGATTGCCGGTCAGCACCGCATCGGGCAGGTCCAGCTCCGCCGCCGGATCGCTGTCCTCGATATGGGGGGTCGGCTCGCGGTTGAAATCGCGCCACAGGCCGTAGAGCACGATGATCGAGGAGACGACCAGGAAGGCGCAGATCGCGACCTTCCACCCGAAGGGCACCGAATTCCCGGCGTCGAGCACCCGGGGCAGCGCCCGGATCGCCAGCCCGACGATCAGGACGACCGACACGATGTCCAGCCCCTTGCGCAGCCAGGGGGCGGCGGGCCAGTCGCGGATCAGGTTGGATATCCCCTGAAGCATGACGAACAGCAGCGTCATCAGGATCAGGGGCTTGTTGGTCGCCGGGATGGGCGGGTCGAAGGCTGTGCCGAACGTCTCCCACCGCGCGAACTTGGCCGCCGCCTCGCCGAAGCCGCCCCAGATGACGGCGAAGGCGAAGATGACGAGGGCGATGATCGACAGGACGTTGAACAGCCGCTGAATGACGCGGGGCATCAGGTCGTAGAGGACGAAGATGCGGATGTGGCTGCGCTGCTGCATCGCGTAGAGGCCGGAGGTCAGGTAGATCGCCCCGCCGACCCACAGCGACATCTCGTTGACCCATAGCGTCGGGGCCGCGAAGACGTAGCGCATCACCACCTCGTAGAAAATGATGCAGACGATGAAGGCCGGTCCCCACATCGCGATGCGGCTTATGCACCAGGACAGCAGGTCCACCGGACCCGTGCGTTCGTGTTCGACCATGGCAAGCCCCCCCTACCACATAGCGCCCCTATCGCCGAAGTGAGCCCACCCCCGGGCTTGACTCGGGGGTCCATCTCTCAGCAGCACTGGATGCCCGGATCAAGTCCGGGCATGACAGCTACTCGGTGCAATCAGCGCGTTCCTGTCGATCAACTGCCGTAACCGACAGGTAAAGCCGGAGCGGACATGCGATGCCGCCCGCTCCGATCCGTTCATGCTTTCAGATCACTCTGCCGGGTTGTAGAGGCCAAGCTGCGCGAGGTATTCGCGATGCGCCGTCACGAGGGCCTTGGCTTCCTCGGTGGTCGCGAAGTCGTCCCACGCGTCCTGGGCGGCGTTGCGGAACTTCTGGCGCTCCTCCGGTGCCCAGTCGTGCAGGGACACGCCCTGCTCGGTGAGCATCGCGGCGGCCTCGGCGTTCTTCTTCTCGAAGGTCAGCGCGGTCTTGAGGGCCAGTGCCTGCATGGCGACGTTCATGATGCGCTTGTGGTGCTCGGGCATCTCGTCGTAGACGGCCTTGTTGCAGGCGAGGTGGTCCGACGGCATCGAGTGGAAGCCGGGATAGTTCGCGTGCTTGACGAGGTCGTAGAGGCCGAGGCCGACGTTGTTGGCGAGGCCGGAGGCGTCCGCGCCGTCGATGATGCCGGTCTCCAGCGCCGTGAAGATCTCGGTGAAGTCCATCACGATGGGGCTGGCGCCGAGGTTCTCGAAGATCTTGGTCTCCAGGCCGGGGGGCGAGCGGAACTTCCAATCCTTGAAGTCCTCGACCGTGCGGATCGGTTTGGAGGACGCGAAGGATTCCTGACCGTAGACCCACCAGCCGATGAGCTGCATGTCGAACTTGTTGTAGAGTTCCTGCGCGGCGTCGAGGCCGCCGCCGTAGTAGAGCCACGAGAGCTGCTGGTACGGCGTGTCGTAGCCGCCCATGATATCGCCGACGAACTGGAAGGCGGGGTTCTTGCCGGTCTGGTAGCCGCCGCCCGTCATGTCGCAGTCGAGGATGCCGGTCGCGGCGGCGTCGAAGGTCTCGACCGATTTCACGACGGAGGAGGAGTAGAACATCTCCACCTCGATCTCGCCGTTCGACATGGTCTGGATGTCGTCGATGAACTCGGCGGCCAGCTTGCCGGAGGGCGTTTCCGGGGCGTAGTGCGTCTGGATGCGGAGCGTCGTCTTCGAGGTGTGGCCGTCCGCGAAGGCGGGGGCGGCGACGCCGGCGGTCAGCGCGAGGGCGCAGAGCGATCCCAGCAGCTTCTTCATGGTTTCTCTCCCTAAGAGCGGTTCTTGTTCGGTCATCGTTGATTTGGCTCCCGTGACCGGAGGAGCGGGTCGATGGTCGTCGAAATCGTACCGTCCTTCCTGTCAGCGAGCGGTGCGTCATTCAAAGCGAACTCGCACGATATTGGAAGGGCGAATTTCCGGCGATGCGCGCAAAGCTCAGGAAAAGGCGCTCACGGCCCCGCCCGAACGCTGTACGGCGAAGATGGACCCGGCCTCGGGCGGGGGCGGCAGGGGCATGGAGACGGGCACGTCCGTCAGGCGCGGGGCGGTCGGCTGCGTGCCGCGCACCATGTTGTGCGCCATCGCCGCCCACATGGCCGGGGCGTCGAGGCCCTGATACGGCCCGGCCACCCCCATGAGCGGCCAGGCATCGGCGGCCATCAGCTCGAAGAACAGGATCTTCCGCGCCCGATCCGAACGATTTGGGGCCGAGCCGTGCAGCACGCGGGCATGGTGCAGGCTCATGTCCCCCGCCCGGCCCGTGATGGTCACGGCCCTGTCCGGCTCGAACAGCGGGTCGGCGGGGTCGATGGCCCCGCAGAACACGCCGTCCCGGTGATGGCTGAGGATCGGCGCACGGTGCGTGCCCGGCACGACCATGAGCGGGCCGTTCGCCGCGTCGACGTCCTCCAGCATGATGCCCACGGCGAGGATGTCGTCGTTGGTATGGGGATAGAACGCCCAGTCCTGATGCCATTCCACCGCCGCGCCGCCGCCGGGGGCCTTGGTGTTGAGCTTCGAGGTATGGAGGCGGATATCCGGCCCGAGGAGCGGCGTCAGGAACCCGGCCAGCCGTTCGCCGCGCAGCACGTCCGAGAAGGCCGGGTCGCGCAGATGGGGCAGCTTGATGCGGGTCAGGCGGGGCGCGTCCGGCCCGTGGCCGGCATCGAGATCGTAGAGGTCGTCGCTCTCGCGCACGTGCCGGGACCCCTCGATCAGCGCGTCGGTCGCCCGGCGCATCGCATCGAGCGATTCGGGCGGGATGGCGCCGTCGATCTTCAGGTATCCGTGTTCGCGGTAGGCGGCGATCTGATCCTGGGTGAGCATCCGGCGTCCCCTCCCGGCGTTGCGAGCGGTACGAACCGATGCGCGGCGCTCGAATGTCCCGCGACCCGCACTATGCTGATCGCCTATGGATAAACCATGCCGTAACGGTCTAGGATCGACAAGAACGGCTCCACGATGCCGGGTTACGGAATGACAAGAGGTCTGCCATGAGCGCGCATACGCCATCCGCGTACAAGGGGTTCAATCTCGAAACCGGGGAGCGGGTGCTGTTCTTCCTGAAGGTCGCGATCGTCGCGCTGGTCTTCCTCTCCTTCGGCGTGGGGGCGACGGCGCTGCTGACGGGCGCGGCCTGCGCGGCGATGGCCTACGAATGGTTCCGCATGACCACCGGCGAGCGCGATTTCGACGAGCCGATCGTGGGCATCGTGCTGGCGGCCGGGCTGCTGCCGCCCTTCTTCACCTACGCGGTCGGCGCGGGGGGCGGGGCGGCCATCGCGCTGCTGGCCTCGGGCTTCCTGCTCATCATGGGGCCGAAGGAGAACGGCCTTCTGGTCCGGACGGCGCTCGGCATCGCGGTGATCGGGCTGGCGGGGGTGTGCTTCGTCTGGATGCGGGCCGTGCCGGAGCACGGCCTCGCCCTCACCGCCTGGATCATCTTCGTCGTCGCGACCACGGAGCTGAGCGGCCTGTTCTACGCGCGCCGCCTGTCCCCGAACGGGTCGCTGACGCCGGCGGAGCCGAACGAGCCACCCGCCGGGCTGCTGTTCAGCGTCGCGGCGGGCACCGTCGCGGGCTTCGTGGTCGGGGCCTTCTACCGCGAGGGCAGCTTCTTCTGGATCATCCTGGCGAGCCTCGGCCTCGCCGTCGTCGTGCTGTGCGCCAACGTCCTCACCCGCCGCGTGCGCGAGGCGGTCGCTCAGAAGCCTGCATCGGGCGCGCTGTTCATGGGGCGCGGGTCGGTGATCGAGAACGTCGACGGCCTCGTCTGCGCCTCGCTCGTCGCGGGTTTCGTGATGATGGCGGCGGGGCCGCTCTTCGCCTGGTAGGGGCGCATCGGCGGGGCCGGCGTCCCACCGCGCGACACGTTGCGTCGGGCTAGACGACCAGTTCCCGGCCCAGGAAGGACGCGGCCATGTCGACGGCGTCGAGCGCGTCGCTCGCGGTGAAGTCCGCGCCGATGTCGCGCAATGCTTCCGGCGCGGCGATGGTGCAATAGCCACCCAGACCCACCACCAGCGCCGGGTTGCGCGATACCGCGCGCGCCCGGCGGATCGCCTCCGCCGCGGCGGGTGCCTGCGACGCAGACCCGACGCTCAGGCCCAGCACGTCCACATGGTGCCCCGACAGCAGCGCCCACAGCCCCTCGCCGACCTCAAGATCGACCCCGCCGAGCACGGTCCATCCGTCGATGCGGAAGCATTCCGTCGCCACCGTCAGGCCCAGCGTATGCGACTCGCCCACGGGGCGGGCGAAGGCGATGCTGCCATGGCGCGCCCCGCCCCGGTCGCGCGCGTTGACGGCGACGAGCTTCTCACAGAGGAAGGTCTGCACGCGGCAGGTGGCCAGCGTCACGTCCACGAAGCTCGCCTCGTCGTCGCGCCACATCTGGCCGAGATCGTCGAGAACGGGGGTGATGAGGTTGCGCAGGGTCTGCGCGAAGGGCACCGTGTGCAGCGACAGGTCCGCGACCGCCCCGTCGAACGTCTCGCGGTCGCCCGACAGCATCGCGTCGAGGAACAGGGAGCGCTGCGCGGCATCGAAGGCGACCGGCTCGTCCGTCCCCCCCTTGCGGTCGACCCGCAGGCGACCGACCACCTCGGAGCGGACGGCCCGAGCGAGGATGGCCTTCGGGTCGAACGAATCGGCGCAGTCGGAAGACGATGGCGTATCGGACCAGCCCTCTGTTCCCTGCATCGCGTCCATCCCCAAGAAAGGCCCGCCGCGCCCGAAGCGAGCGGATATCGGGCCGATAATACATCGAAAGCCGGAATCCACAACACTTGACACATGCGGGTGTCACCATATCCTGCCGCCCGATGCGAAGGGCCGGATGGCGACACGGTGTCCGGACGACCCTTCTCCACCTTCGCCGAGAGGACGAGACGGGAAAAGGCGCGGCGACGTCCCGGGAAGGCGGCGCGAATGCGGTTGCAACGGCCCGCGCCATCGCCCACCCTCCCCCGAAACACTCCCCCCGTGACGCGCACGCGCGAGATCCGCAGGTTTCCATGGCTCCACCCTTCCCGTTCTCTGCCATCGTCGGACAGACGGAGATGCGCGACGCCCTGCTGATGGCGGCGGTCGAGCCGTCGCTCGGCGGCGTCCTCGTCTTCGGCCATCGCGGCACCGGCAAGTCCACCGCCGTACGCGCGCTCGCCGGCCTGCTGCCGAAGATCGAGGTGGTGGCCGGGTGCCGGTACAACTGCCACCCCGCGCAGCCGGCGATGAACTGCGACCTGTGCCGCGCCCCGCGGGGAAAGGGGAGACCGGCCAGGGCGAAGGTGGCGGCCCCGGTGATCGACCTGCCCCTCGGGGCGAGCGAGGACCGGGTGGTCGGGGCGCTCGATCTAGAAAAGGCGCTCGTGTCGGGGGAAAAGGCGTTCGAGCCGGGCCTGCTGGCGGCGGCGAATCGCGGGTTCCTCTACATCGACGAGGCGAACCTCCTGGAGGATCATCTGGTCGACCTGCTGCTCGACGTGGCCGCCTCGGGGGTCAACGTCGTGGAGCGCGAGGGGCTGAGCGTGCGCCACGCGGCGCGCTTCGTCCTCGTCGGCAGCGGCAACCCGGAGGAAGGCGAGCTGCGCCCGCAGCTCCTCGACCGCTTCGGCCTGTCGGTCGAGGTCGCCTCGCCCGATTCGGTGGCCGACCGGGTGGAGGTCATCCGCCGCCGCGACGCCTACGACCGCGATCCGGAGGGCTTCGCGAAACGGTACAAGGCGCAGGAAGGCAAGATCCGCACGCGCATCGCCAAGGCGAAGGCGGCGGTCGGCGATCTGCCCATGCCGGACGAGACCCTCGCCACCGCCGCCGAGCTGTGCCTCGCCCTCGGGGTGGACGGGCTGCGCGGGGAGCTGACGCTGATCCGGGCGGCGCGGGCGCGGGCGGCGCTCGACGGGGACGATGCCGTGACGCGCGCGCACCTGCTGACGGTCGCGCCCTCGGCCCTGCGCCATCGGCTGCGCCGCGATCCCCTGGACGAGGCCGGTTCCACCGCCCGCATCGACCGCGCCATCGCCGCGCTCGACGCCTGAGCATGGCCGAGTCCGAGACCGCCTGGCGCGATGCCCTGCTGGCCCTGCGCATTGCGGCGACGGCGCGGCACCGCATCGGCGGCATCCACCTGCGCGCGCGGGCCGGTCCGGTGCGGGACAGGTGGCTGGCCCTGCTGCACGATGCCATGACGGGCCTCCCGCTCGTGCGCTTCTCGCCCGAGGTGGACGAGGGGCGTCTGCTCGGCGATCTCGACCTGTCGCGCACCCTCGCCGAGGGCCGGCCCGTCCTGTCCGAAGGGCTGCTGGCCCGGGCGGACGGGGGGGCGGTGGTGCTGGCCATGGCGGAGCGGGCGGCGCCGACGCTGTGCGGCATTCTCGCGGGCGCGATGGATACCGGCACGGCGCGCTCGCCCCGCATGGCCGCCGCCGGGGCCGCGCCCGCGCGTTTCGTGCTGGTGGCGCTGGACGAGGGCGCCGAACCGGACGAGACCCTGCCCCCCGCCCTCGCCGACCGCCTCGCCCTGCGCGTCGACCTGAGCGCCGTGTCGTGGCGCATGGCCGAGGCGAAGACGGCCATCCCCGCCCCCCCGGCGCGCGATCCCATAGCGGTCGGCCTCTCCGACGCGATGCTGACGGCGCTGACCACCGCCGCGATGCAGGCCGGATGGACCTCCCTGCGCGCGCCGCTGTGGCTCGCCACGGTCGCGCGCCATGCGGCGGCGATGGAGGATGCGGCGGAGGTCGGCCCCGGTCACGCGGCGACCGCCATCCGCCTCGTCTTCGGCCCCGTCGCGATGGCCGAGGCCGGGGAGGAACCGCAGGACGCATCCGAACCGGACGAGACGCCGCCCCCTCCCCCCCCGCCCCCCGACGACGCGCCCGACGGCGAGGCTCCCGACCCCGTCGAGCTGGACCCCGAGACCCTGCGCGACATGCTCGTCGCGGCGGAGGCGATGCGCACGATGACCCTGCCGGTCCTCCTGCCCGCCCAGGGGGCGGCGGGGGCCGGGCGCGGGTCGGGCAAGGCGGGGGCCGAGCGCCGGAAAGCGCGGCGCGGGCGGCCTATCGGCTACACGGCCCATCCGCCCCATCCCGGCGCACGGCCCGACGTGCTCGCCACCCTGCGCGCCGCCGCCCCGTGGCAGAGGCTGCGCGGGCGCGCGCCGGGCGACGGGCGGCGCGGCCTCACCATCCGCAAGTCGGACTTCCGATACAAGCGCCTGCGCGACCGCAGCGAGACGACCGTCATCTTCGCGGTCGACGCGTCCGGCTCCACGGCGCTGGCCCGGTTGGGCGAGGCCAAGGGCGCGGTCGAGCTGCTGCTCGCCGAATGCTACATCCGCCGCGACAGCGTGGCCGTCATCGCCTTTCGCGGGACGGAGGCCGACGTGCTGCTGGAGCCGACCCGCTCGCTCGTCCGGGCCAAGCGCGCGCTGGGCCGCCTGCCCGGCGGCGGGCCGACGCCCCTGGCGAGCGCGATGACGGCGGCGCTGGAGCTGAGCGCGCGGGTGCTGCGCGAGGGGGGCACGCCGCTGCTCGTGACGATGACCGACGGCAACGGCAACATCGCCCTCGACGGCACGGCGGATCGCGCCCGCGCGCGGGAGGATGCGCGGACGCTGGCCCGTCATCTGGCGGTGCAGCCCATGCGCCGGGTGATGATCGACATCTCCGCCCGCCCGCGCGAGAGCGCCCGTGCCTTCGCCCGGGACCTGCATGCCGACTACGTCGCCCTGCCCCGGGCCGACGCGGCCTCGGTCTCGTCCCTCGTCTCGACCTACATGCGGGAGGGCTGAGCATGGCCGCGCGGCCCGACTGGGAGCGGGACGGGAAGAACTGGCCCAACCGCGAGGCGAGCCGCTTCCTGCGCGTGGGCGCGGTGCGCTGGCACGTGCAGGTCGCCGGGCCGGAGGACGCGCCGGTGCTGCTGCTGCTGCACGGGACCGGCGCGGCGACGCATTCGTTCCGCGATCTCCTGCCCCTCCTCACCCGCACGCACCGCGTGGTCGCGCCCGACCTGCCGGGGCACGGCTTCACCGATGCGCGGGGCGACGGGGCGCTGTCGCTGCCTGGCATGGCGAAGGCGGTGGGCGAGCTGTGCGCCGCGCTCGATATCCGTCCGGCCCTCGGCGTCGGCCATTCCGCCGGGGCGGCGGTGCTGCTCCGGATGATGACGGACGGGCATGCGGATTTCGGGCGGATCGTCGGCATCAACGCCGCCCTCGCCCCGATCGAGGGCAACGCCATCCTCTCGCCCCTGGCGAAGCTCCTGTTCGTCAACCCCTTCGTCCCCCGCCTCTTCGCCCGGCGCGCGGCGTCCGGCGATACCGTGCGCTCGCTGATGGCACGGACGAACTCGGCCATCGACGAGGCGGGGATGCGCCATTACGAGACGCTCGCCCGCAACCCCGCCCACGTGGCCGGGGCGCTGGGCATGATGGCGAGCTGGGATCTGGCCGCCCTGCGCGGGCGGCTGGGCGCGGTGGCCTGCCCCGTCACCTTCATCGTCGCCGAGGACGATACCATGGTGCCGCCCGCCGCCTCCGAGGGCGCGGCGGCGCGGATCGCGGATGCGCGCCTCGTCCGCCTGCCCCGCGGCGGCCACCTCCTGCACGAGGTCGACCCGGAAACGGTCGCCCGCCTGATCGGGGACGGTTGACGAAAGGTTTTCTTTGACGGGAAGATGTGTCAACTTAGTATGACACCAGGCGCACCCCTCGCGCCGTCCGCCAAGGAGACGTCCCCATGTCCTATCGCCCGCGTGTCAGCCCGCTCTCGGCCGAGGATCGACGGCTCTGCGACGAGGCCATCTTCACCGGCTCCAAGTCCTTCGACGCCGCCTCGCGGCTGCTGCCGAAGGACGTGCGCATCGCCTCCCGCGCGCTCTACGCCTTCTGCCGCGCGACGGACGATCTGGTGGACGAGGCGGGCCTCGGCCGGGCGGGCATCGCGCAGCTGCGCCACCGGCTCGACGCCATCTACGACGGCGCGGCCCTGCCGCTGCCCTGCGACCGCGCCTTCGCCTCGGTGGCGACGGGCTACGGCCTGCCCAAGGCGATCCCGGCGGCGATGATCGAGGGGTTCGAATGGGACGAGGACGGGCGCGAATACCGCACCCTCGACGACGTGCTCGACTATTCGGCGCGCGTGGCCAGCACGGTGGGCGTGATGATGGCGATGATCATGGGCTGCTCCAGCCGTCGCGGCTTCGCCCGCGCCGCCGATCTGGGCCTGGCGATGCAGCTGACCAACATCGCCCGCGACATCGGCGAGGATGCGGAGCGCGGGCGCATCTATCTGCCGCTCGACTGGCTGGATGAGACGGGGGTCGCGCCCGAGGCCCTGCTCGGCGGGACGGCGGACGGGCGGGCGGTCGGGGCGATGACGGCGCGGCTGCTCGGCGTGGCCGACGCCTATTACCGCCGCGCGCTGACCGGCGTCGGCACGCTGCCGGTCTCCTGCCGGCCCGCGATCAAGAGCGCGGCCTTCATCTACCGCGATATCGGGCGGGAGGTGGCGCTGCACGGCTACAGCCTCACGCGCCGGGCGCATACCTCGACGGTGCGCAAGCTGGCCCTCATCGCCCGCGCCGCCGCCATGCCGCTCCAGGCCGTGCCGTGCAGCGACGCCCCGGCGGATGCGGCGACCGCCTTCCTCGTGGATGCCGCCCACGCGGCGGGCGCGGCCCCGGCGACGGCGGGCGAGCGGGGCGTCGGGCGGATGCTGGAACTGATGATGACCGCCGAGGAGCGCCGGGTCGTCGC
>JAHDDY010000001.1:124258-156106 GCA_020629115.1 Paracoccaceae bacterium
GCCGCGCCCATGCGGGCGGCACGCGAGCGGGTCTAGGCCGTGTCCTCGAACTGGTTCGGGCTGGTCGAGGGGCTGCTGATCGTCGCGCTGGCCGTGGCGTTCTACGTCTGGCAGATGAAGACTCTCAACCGCGACATCAGGGCGCGCGAGGACCGCGAGGCGCGGGAGAGGGCGGCGCGTTCAGACGCCGCCGCGCCACCCCTGCCGACGGGGCATCCGGTACGGGATCATCATTCGGACGATGTTTGACCCGAAGCGGTCGCCCGAGAACCCCTCGTGCATCATCCGCGCGTCCTGCCCGTCGAGCCGGGTGCGGATGATCGAGCGGTTGTAGAACGGCCCGTCCTCCAGCGTGCGTTCCAGGCTTGGCGCATGGCCGGGGTCGCAGGGGATCGTGCGCCGCACGCCCCAGAAGCCGCGCTTCACCGGCTGGCAGGGCGGGGCCTCGAACGGCGTCGCCCCGCCCTTCCCGTCGAAGCGCAGGGCGATGGAGCCGTGGGAGCCGTCGCGGCGGCGGGTGTCGTAGAGGATGGCGGTATCGCCGTTCGCCATCTCGCCCCGCGCCCAGTCCCAGGCGTGGAAATCCTGCTCCAGGCAGCGCGTGCTCCAGTTGCAGTCGAGATAGCCGCTCCCCTCCCAGTCCAGCCCGTCCGCCGAGACGGCGATGCGCGAATCCGGGGCGATGGGCCACCAGCGATGGTTTCCGTCCGCGTCGATGTCGTAGACCCGGTCCGTGATCGCGTCCGGGCGCACCGTGACGGTGCCGCGCACGCGCTTCGGCAGGGCGTGGGTCGTGTACCAGGGCAGGCTCACCTCGTCGAAATCGAGGGTCAGCGCGTTCCCGTCCCAGTGCAGGGCGCTCGGCCCGACCGTGAAGTGCGTCTCGTCCCGCGACAGCGCCGCGCGGCCGCGCTCGGTCATCATCCAGCGCGACTTGCCGGGCGTGTAGAGGGCGACGTTGATGCAGACGTGGTTCTCCGGCTCGCCCCGGCCCGACCAGGCGTAGTAGGGCGAGAAGACCGACCCGACGAAGGCGATCATCACGATCCCATGGGTGCCGCAGTCGCTCAGGCCGTCGAAATACCACCAGAGGTAGCCGCCGGGCGGAACCTCGGCGTCGAAGCGCGGTCCGCGACCAGGGTCTCCGCCGCCAGCCTCCCGGAAAGCGCGGCCATCGGCACGCCCGGCCCCGGATGCACGCTGCCCCCCGCCATGTAGAGGCCCGGTATGCCCGTGCGCGCGCCCTGCCTCTGGAACGATGCCGTCCACCCGTGCGAGGCCCGGCCGTAGAGCGCGCCGCCCGAGCCGGGAAAGAGCGTCTCGAAATCCGCCGGCTCCGTCGCGCGGGCCGCATGCGGCTCCAGCGTCAGGCCGCATCGGGCCAGGTGATCGCAGGTCTTGCCAAGCCATTCGTCGATCTCGCTCTTGCTGAACCGCCGCCGGTCGCCGTCGGCGGGGGCGTTGATGAGGCACAGGAGCCGCTCGCCGTCTGCCCCTTCCGGCGCGAGCGTGCCCGCGTCGTCGCGGTCCTGGGCGCAGAGGTAGACGGTGGGCTGCTCCGGCAGGGTGCGGCCCCGGAAGATGGCGTCGAACTCCGCGCGGTAGGCATCGGAGAAGAACACCGTGTGCCGCGACAGCGGAAACCCCGCCGTCGTCGCCCGCATCGACCACGTGAGCGCCGACAGCGAGCGCGCGGCGGGGGGCACGGGCTTCGGGGCCTTGCCGCTGTTGGTCAGGCGGTAGAGCGCCGAGGCGTCGCCGTTGAAGACCACCCGTCCGGCCGCGATCCGCTCCCCATCCTCCAGCACGACGCCCGAGACCCCGCGCGACCCCGCCTCGATCCGCGCGATGCCGCAACCGTAGCGGATGCGCGCGCCCAGGGATTCGGCGGCCGTCGCCAGCGCCCGGGCCAGCGCGTGCATGCCGCCCTTCACCAGCCACACCCCGTCCTGCTCCACATGGGCCACCAGCATCAGCGTCGCCGGGGCCTGGAAGGGCGACGAGCCGCAATAGGTCGCGTAGCGCCCGAAGAGTTGGCGCAGGCGCGGGTCCGGGAAGTAGCCGCCCAGCGCCTTCCACAGGGTCGTGAAGGGGCGCAGGCCGAACAGCTTGTCCATGTTCAGCGGCCCGACCCGGCCCACGAGGGTCGGCAGGTTCGGGCGCGTCGCGGCGATGTACGTGTCCTTCAAGGTCGCGAAGATCTGCCCGCTGTCACGGGCGAAGCGGCGGTAGCCGTCGGCGTTCTCGGCCCCGGCGAAGGCGTCGATGGCCGCCACGGTGTCCTCGACCCCCGCGAAGAGATCGAGCGCCGAGCCGTCGCGCCAGCCGTGCCGGGCGAGAATGTCGGCCTTCGACAGCGTGACCGCCCGGTCGAAGGACAGTCCCGCCCGCGCGAACAATGCGTCGAACACCCATTTCATCGTGAAGACCGTCGGCCCGGAATCGACGGGCATCCCGCCCGCCTCGACCGCCCGCATCTTGCCGCCGGGATAGCCCTCGCGTTCGAGCACCGTCACGTCGAATCCCGCCCCGGCCAGGGCGATGGCGCTGCACAGTCCGCCGATGCCGGCACCGACCACGACGACCCGGTCTGCCTGCGCGGAATCCTGCTTCACGACCGATTCACTTCCATTGACATTGACGCTCATTCTGTCACTCTAAGTTGACACACGCTGTTGTCTACAGCAATCGACGAATAACGGGACCATCACGGGGAGTTTCGGCCATGGATGCGACACCGGCCATCGAACGCGCGCTGGAACGGGCGCTGTCCTACGCCACGGTCGGGGACCGCCCGCCGCTTCTCTGCCGCGCGGTGGAACATGCCATCTTCGCGGGGGGCGCGCGGGTGCGGCCCCGGCTCTGCCTCGCCGTCGCCGAGGCCTGCGGCAACCCCTACCCGGAGGCCGCCATGGCCGCCGCGACGTCCATCGAGATGCTGCATGCCGCGTCGCTGGTGCATGACGACCTGCCCTGCTTCGACGATTCGGACCTGCGCCGGGGCAAGCCCTCGGTCCACGTCGCCTACGGCGAGCCGCTGGCCGTGCTGGCCGGGGACGCGCTGATCGTGCTGGCCTTCGAGACGCTGGCCCGCGAATGCGCCGTGACCCCCGACCGCCTCGCCCCGCTGGTCGCCACCATCGCCCGCTCCGTGGGAATGCCGAACGGCATCGTCGCCGGGCAGGCCTGGGAGAGCGAGCCGTCCATCGACGTGGAGGAATACCACCGCACGAAGACCGCCTCGCTCTTCGTCGGGGCCACCGCCGCCGGGGCCACCGCCGCCGACTCGGACCCCCAGCCCTGGATGGAGGTCGGGCGACAGCTCGGCGCGGCCTATCAGGTGGCCGACGACCTGCGCGACCGGGTCGCCTCGGCGCAGGAGATCGGCAAGCCCTGCGGTCAGGACGCGGGCAACAACCAGCCGAACATCGTCGACGAGCGCGGCATCCCCGCCTGCATCGCGCAGTTGCAGGAGCACGTGACCGCCGCCGTCGAGGCCGTGCCGACCGTGCCCGGCTCCGACAGCCTGCGCCAGCTCATCCACGGCGAGGTCAAGCGCCTGACGCCGCGCAAGCTGGCCCGGTCGGCGGCCTAGGGCGGCTCCCGTGACCGCCTCGCGCGACATGGACCTGACGCCCGCCCCCGGTCGGCGCGGCCTGTCCGAACGGCTGCGCGCCTGGCGCAACCGCCTCGTCGCCGATGCGGGGTTCCAGCGCCGGGTGGCCCGGTTCCCGCTCACGCGCCGCTTCGCGCGGCGGCAGGCGGAGGCGATGTTCCAGGAGACGAGCGGGTTCGTCCGGTCGCAGATCCTCTTCGCCTGCGTCGAGCTGGACCTGTGCTCCCTGCTGGCGGAGGAGCCGCTCGCCCCGTCCGAGATCGGGGGACGCACCGGCCTGCCCCGCGCATCCGTCGACCGCCTGCTGCCCGCCGCGCGCGCGCTGAACCTCGTCGGCGAGGATCGGGACGGGCGGTGGAGCCTGCGCGACGGCGGCGCGGTGATCCACGGGAACGAGGGCATCCGCGCGATGATCCGCCACCACGCGATGGTCTACCGCGACCTCGCCGACCCGGTCTCCCTCCTGCGCGATCCGGCGCGCGGGACCGAGACGGCGGCCTACTGGGCCTATGCGGGCGCGCGAGCCGGCGAAGGCGTCGGCGCGGCGGAGGCCGGGGTCTACTCGGCCCTGATGCGCTCCAGCCAGGATCTCGTGGCGGGGGAGGTGCTCGACGCCTACCCCATGGGCCGCCACCGCGCGGTGCTCGATATCGGCGGCGGCGAGGGAGCCTTCCTGGCGGCGGCGGGGGCGCGTCACGACAGGTTGACACTCCACGGCTTCGACCTGCCCCCCGTGGCGGAACGCGCGCGCGCGATCATGCGCGATGCGGGATACGGTGCCCGCTACGTCGCCCATGGCGGCAACTTCTTCACCGACGACATCCCCCCCGTGGCCGATTGCGTGACGCTGGTCCGGGTGCTCTGCGACCATGACGACGCGGCCGCGGCGGCGCTCCTGCGCAACATTCGCCGCACCATCGCCCCGGGCGCGACCCTGCTGATCGCCGAGCCGATGGATGCGGGCGATACCGGCGGCTCGCTCGCGGCCGCCTATTTCGGATTGTACTTCGTCGCCATGCGCTCCGGCCGGTGCCGCAGCCCGCAGCACATCGAATCGCTGCTCGCCGAGGCCGGGTTCGAAAGCGTTCGCAAGGTCCGGACCCGCAACCCTCTTTTCGCCAGCGTCATCTCGGCGAAAGCGCGGCGAGAACTGTAACTTTTAATTGACACTATTCTCCGTCACCTGCATTTTACAGACGAGCGCGGTTAATACGCCGTGCGAATGGACCGAAGCGGGACGAGAATGAAAACCGACGCCATCGTATTCAGGAAGCCGGGGGACTTGGGGGCGGAAACGCTTACCCTGGATGCCCCCGGTCCGTGCGATGTCGTCGTCGAGACGCTGTGGAGCGGCATCAGTTCGGGCACCGAACGCCTGCTGCACGACGGCACGATGCCGCCCTTTCCCGGTCTGGGCTATCCGCTGGTGCCGGGCTACGAATCCGTGGGGCGCGTGACGCGCGAGGCCGCCGAGGGCGGGCCGGAGCGCGGTACATTGGTGTTCGTACCGGGCGCGCGGGGCTATCGCGATGCGCGCGGCCTGTTCGGCGCGACGGCGGCGACCCTCGTGACCGATGCCGACAAGGTTGTCCCCCTCCCCGGCACCATGGGCGAATCGGGGACGCTGCTGGCCCTGGCCGCGACGGCGCACCATGCGCTGGCGCTGGAAGGCACCCGCGCGCCCGACCTCGTCATCGGCCACGGCGTCCTCGGCCGCCTCGTCGCGCGGATATCGACGGCGCTGGGCAATCCGGCCCCGACCGTCTGGGAAGCCGCCGCCAACCGACGGGACGGCGGAACGTATCCGGTCGTGGACGGGGCCGACGATCCGCGCCGCGACTACACCGCCATCCTCGATGCGAGCGGCGATCCGGCCGTGCTCGACACCGCCATCGCGCGTCTGGCCAAGGGCGGTGAGATCGTGCTGGCGGGCTTCTACAGCCAGCCGCTCTCCTTCGCCTTTCCTCCCGCCTTCATGCGCGAGGCGCGCTTTCGCGTGGCGGCGGAGTTCACCCGCCCGGATATCGACGCGGTGCTCGCCCTCGTGGCGGCGGGCCGCCTCGACCTGTCCGGCCTCGTCACCCACCGGGCCGCGCCCGGACGTGCACGCGGCGCCTACCGTACCGCCTTCGGCGATTCCGACTGCCTCAAGATGATCCTCGACTGGAGAGCCTGCGCATGACCGACGGCCTGACCGAGATGACGCTCGAATCCTTCACCGCGCAGCTGCGCGACGAAGCCGCCGAGGAACCGGATGCGCCCGTCCCCTCCGAGGTGACCAAGGAGACACAGATCATCGCGATCTACGGCAAGGGCGGCATCGGCAAGAGCTTCACGCTGGCGAACCTGTCCTACATGCTCGCGCAGCAGGGCAAGAAGGTCCTTCTGATCGGCTGCGACCCGAAATCCGACACCACCTCGCTCCTGTTCGGCGGCAAGGCCTGCCCCACCATCATCGAGACCTCCTCGAAGAAGAAGGCCGCCGGCGAGGAGGTCGAGATCGGCGACGTCTGCTTCAAGCGCGACGGCGTGTTCGCGATGGAGCTGGGCGGGCCGGAGGTCGGCCGCGGGTGCGGCGGGCGCGGTATCATCCACGGCTTCGAGCTGCTGGAGAAGCTGGGCTTCCACGACTGGGATTTCGACTATGTGCTGCTCGACTTCCTCGGCGACGTGGTCTGCGGCGGCTTCGGCCTGCCGATTGCGCGGGACATGTGCCAGAAGGTGGTCGTCGTCGGCTCGAACGACATGCAGTCGCTCTATGTCGCGAACAACGTCTGCTCGGCGGTCCAGTACTTCCGCAAGCTGGGCGGCAATGTCGGCGTGGCCGGAATGCTGATCAACAAGGATGACGGCACGGGCGAGGCGCAGGCCTTCGCCGAGGCCGTCGGCATCCCCGTCATCGGCGCGATCCCCCAGCACGAGGACATCCGCCGCAAGAGCGCGAACTACCAGATCGTCGGCTATCCGGGCGGCGAATGGGGCTCGCTGTTCGAGAGCCTCGCCGAGAACCTCGCCGAGGCGCCCCCCACCCTGCCGACCCCCCTCGACCAGGATGGCCTGATCGCCCTGTTCGACACCGAGGAGACGGGCGGCGACTTCGTCCTCGAACCCGCGAGCGCGGCGGACATGTGCCCCGCCGGGGCGCTGGACCGCGCGTCCCTCGAAGTGGTGTACGACCATGTCTGACGTCCGGCGCACCGCGCTGCACGCGCTCTCGGCCACGGGCGAGGATCTGCGGCGGAGCCACCGGACGCTCAAGGCCAGGTCGAAGGCCCTGTGCACGCAGTCGCAACTGCTGCGCGAGTCGGTCATGCAGGAACTGGCGGCATATCAGGAGCATGCCGTGAGGCACGACGGGGAGCGGCACGAATGATGCTCGACGATCGGACCCCGGCGGAAACGGCGACCGACGGCGCGGGATGCCACGGCGGCGCGGAGAAGATGCGCGCGGCGGCGATGGCCTCGGGCAAGAAGGAGCTGCTGGAGGGCTTCGAGAAGGACTACCCCCTCGGCCCCCACGACCAGCCGCAATCCATGTGCCCCGCCTTCGGCTCGCTCCGCGTGGGCCTCAGGATGCGCCGGGTGGGGACGATCCTCTCCGGGTCGGCTTGCTGCGTCTACGGCCTGACCTTCACCTCGCATTTCTACGGGGCCAAGCGGACCGTCGGCTACGTGCCGTTTAATTCCGAATCGCTGGTCACGGGCAAGCTGTACGAGGATATCCGCGAGGCGGTCGAGCTGATGGCCGACCCCGAGAAATACGACGCCATCGTGATGACGAGCCTGTGCGTGCCGACCGCGTCGGGCGTGCCGCTCCAGATGCTGCCGAAGGAGATCAACGGCGTGCGCATCGTCGGGATCGACGTGCCGGGCTTCGGCATCCCAACCCATGCCGAGGCGAAGGACGTGCTGTCCGGCGCGATGCTGCGCTACGCCCGCGAAGAGGCTTCCGCCGGGCCGGTGCAGGCCCCGCGGGGCGGCGTGGACGGACGGCCCAGCGTGTCTCTGGTGGGTGAGATGTTCCCGGTCGATCCGATGACCATCGGCGCGATGCTCGAGCCGATGGGCCTTGCCGCCGGGCCGGTGACACCCGTGCGCGAATGGCGCGAGCTGTATTCGGCGCTCGACTGCACGGCGGTCGCCGCCATCCACCCCTTCTACACCGCCTCCTTCCGCGAGTTCGCCGCCGCCGGACGGCCCATCGTCGGCTCCGCGCCCGTGGGGCATGACGGGACCGACGCCTGGCTCCAGGCCATCGGTGCAGCGTGCAATGTCGCGCAGGACAGGATCGACGCGGCACGCAATGCTATCCTCCCCGCCATCCGCGGCGCGATGGCCGGCTCGCCCATCGAGGGGCGGATCACGCTGTCGGGCTACGAAGGCTCGGAGTTGCTGGTCGGTCGCCTGCTGGTCGAGAGCGGGGCGGACCTGCGCTACGTCGGCACGGCCTGCCCGAAGACGCCCTACTCCAGGGACGATGCCGACTGGCTGCGCGCGAAGGGCGTGCACGTCCAGTACCGCGCCTCGCTGGAGCAGGACCTCGCCGCGATGCACGAGTTCCGGCCCGATCTGGCCATCGGCACGACCCCGGTGGTGCAGAAGGCCAAGGAAGCATCCATCCCGGCGCTCTACTTCACCAACCTCATCTCCGCGCGCCCGCTCATGGGTCCGGCGGGGGCGGGGTCGCTGGCGCAGGTGGTCAACGCCGCCATCGCCAACAAGCCGCGTTTCGACAAGATGACCGCCTTCTTCGAGGGCGTCGGCGCGGGCGACAATGCGGGCGTCTGGGAAGACGTGCCCGCCGACCGCTCGACCGCCTTCCGCAAGAAGAACGCCGCGAAGAACAGGATGTCCAAAAACGCCGTGGATGCCGGGGAGGCGGTGGGCACATGACGCTGATCCTCGACCACGACCGCGCGGGCGGCTACTGGGGCGCGACCTACGCCTTCACCGCGATCAAGGGCCTGCAGGTCATCATCGACGGTCCCGTCGGCTGCGAGAACCTGCCCGTCACCTCCGTCCTGCACTATACCGACGGCCTGCCCCCGCACGAGCTGCCCATCGTGGTCACGGGCCTCGGCGAGGACGAGCTGGGCCAGCACGGGACCGAGGGCGCGATGCGCCGGTCGCGCAAGGTGCTCGACCCCGACCTGCCCGCCGTGGTCGTAACCGGCTCCATCGCCGAGATGATCGGCGGGGGCGTGACGCCCGAAGGCTCGAACATCCAGCGCTTCCTCCCCCGCACCATCGACGAGGACCAGTGGCAGAGCGCCGACCGAGCGCTGAAATGGCTCTGGACCGAATACGGGACGAAGAAGATCCGCCCGCCCAAGCCCCGCAAGGAGGGCGCGAAGCCGAAGGTCAACATCATCGGCCCGATGTACGGCACCTTCAACATGCCCTCGGACCTTGCGGAAATCCGCCGCCTCGTCGAGGGCATCGGCGCGGAGATCAACATGGTCTTCCCGCTCGGCTCGCACCTCGCCGACGTGAAGAAGCTGGCGGATGCCGAGGTCAATATCTGCATGTACCGCGAGTTCGGGCGGCTCCTGTGCGAGACGCTGGAGCGCCCGTATCTCCAGGCCCCCATCGGCATCCATTCGACCACCGCCTTCCTCGAAAAGCTCGGCGAGCTGCTCGATCTCGACCCGCAGCCCTTCATCGAACGCGAGAAGCACACGACGCTCAAGCCGATGTGGGACCTGTGGCGCTCGGTGACGCAGGATTTCTTCGGCACGGCCAGCTTCGCCGTGGTGGCGAGCGAGACCTACGAGCGCGGCCTGCGCAACTTCCTCGAAGAGGAGATGGGCCTGCCCTGCACGTTCAGCTTCCAGCGCCGCCCCGGCAAGAAGCCCGACAACGAGGCGATCCGCGCGGCGGTCCACGAGACGCCGCCCCTCATCCTGTTCGGCTCCTACAACGAGCGGATGTACCTGGCCGAGGCCGGCTCGAAGGCGATCTACGTGCCCGCCTCCTTCCCCGGGGCCATCATCCGTCGCCATACCGGCACGCCGGTCATGGGCTATTCGGGGGCGACCTGGACCATTCAGGAGGTGTGCAACGGCCTGTTCGACGCGCTGTTCCACATCCTGCCGCTCTCGACCGATCTCGACAGGATCGACGCGACCCCGGCCCGCGCGCGCGAGGAGTTGCCCTGGGACGAGGACGCCAAGACGGCGCTCGACGATCTGGTGGCGCGCGAGCCGGTACTCGTGCGCATCTCGGCGGCCAAGCGCCTGCGCGATGCGGCGGAGGCGGCGGCGCGCCGCGACGGCGCGGCCCGCGTGGCCCTGCCCCACCTGGAAACCACCCCGAAGGCCGCCGAAAGAGCGGCCTGACGATGCCCGGGCCGGTCTTCCGACCGGCTTCTAGAGAGGAGACGACCCATGGCAATGGCCCATTCGGAACCGCGCAAGGCGCACCGGAACACGACGATGGACCGGCTCGAATACCGCTTCATCGTGAGCGTCGTCTTCACCTTCTCGCTCGGCGCGGCGCTCGTGCAGCGCGCGTTCGGCAAGGATAGCGACCGATCCCCCGTCGCGGAGGCGAAATCGGTCGCGCACACGGCGGCGGGCTACGCGTTCCAGCGATAGCGCGCCCGCGCCGTTCACCAGTTTGCCGGGCGCCAAACCCGGTGAAGCCGTCGGACCGACCCGTTCACGGGCGGCCCGGCACCCCGCCGCAGGGTTTGCGGTGACTAGACTAGGAGGTGACGTTCATGGCTGACGTCTCACTTTCGGGTCTGACCGAGAGCGAAGCTCAGGAGTACCACAAGTACTTCATCCAGGGGTTCATGATCTTCACGGCCGTTGCCGTCGTTGCTCATATCCTGGTCTGGATGTGGCGCCCGTGGATTCCCGGCGACGAAGGGTACGTGGTGGTCTCCCAGGCGACCGAAACCCTCTCGGCATTCCTGCCAATGATCGCATAGGGGACAAACACAATGTGGAGAATCTGGCTTCTGTTCGATCCTCGCCGTGTGCTTGTCGCCATGGCGGTCTTCCTGTTTAGCCTCGCAGTGCTGATCCACTTCATCCTGCTGAGCACCGATCGCTACAACTGGCTCGAGGGTTCGCCCATCGTGGTCAGCGAGCAGTCGGTCTCGACGGTGGAGCGGACCTCGCTTCTCGGCTGACAGGCCCGATCCTGACCGCGGGCGGAGCCTTTCGCCCGCGGTCGTCCCTCCCGTTCCCGATCCAACACCGCCGCGCTCAACGACCCTGCAGGAGTTCTGGCCATGGCATTGCTCAGTTTTGAACGGAAATACCGCGTCAGGGGGGGTACGCTCCTCGGCGGCGATCTGTTCGATTTCTGGATCGGCCCCTTCTATGTCGGGTTCTTCGGCATCACGGGGCTGTTCTTCACCATCCTCGGGACCGCCCTCGTCATCTACGGCGCGGCGATCGGCCCGACCTGGAATATCTGGCGCATCAACATCGCGCCGCCCGACCTCAGCTACGGCCTCGGCCTCGCGCCCCTCGCGGAGGGCGGCCTGTGGCAGATCATCACGATCTGCGCCATCGGCTCCTTCGGTTCGTGGGCGCTGCGCGAGGTGGAGATCTGCCGCAAGCTCGGCATGGGGCTGCACGTGCCCTTCGCCTTCTCGGTCGCCATCTTCGCCTACGTCACGCTGGTCGTCATCCGCCCGCTGCTGCTGGGCGCGTGGGGGCACGGCTTCCCCTACGGCATCTTCTCGCATCTCGACTGGGTGTCGAACGTCGGCTACCAGTACCTGCACTTCCACTACAACCCGGCGCACATGCTAGCGGTGACATTCTTCTTCACCACGACGCTCGCCCTGTCGCTGCATGGCGGCCTCATCCTCTCGGCGGCCAATCCGGGCCGCAAGAGCGGCTGGACCAACGAGCGCAAGGTCTCGAAGACCCCCGAATACGAGGACACCTTCTTCCGCGACAACATCGGCTATTCGGTCGGCACGCTGGGCATCCACCGCGTGGGCCTTCTGCTGGCGCTGAACGCGGGTTTCTGGAGCGCCGTGTGCATCGTCATCAGCGGCCCGTTCTGGAACGAGGGCTGGCCGCAATGGTGGTCGTGGTGGCTCGACCTGCCTTTCTGGAGCTAGGATCATGTTGAACTTCAGACCCGAATATCAAAACATCTTCACGGCGATCCAGGTGCGCGGCCATCTCGAAGAGGGCGTGGCGCTGCCGGAGAACGACGAGCAGTTCCGCCGGGGCCAGCCCTTCCACAGCTGGCTGATCGGCAAGGTGGGCAACGCGCAGGTCGGCCCGATCTATCTGGGCTTCCTCGGCACGGTCTCGCTTGTCTGCGGCACCATCGCCTTTCTCATCATCGGCCTCAACATGCTCGCCTCGGTCGGCTGGTCGCCGATCCAGTTCGTGCGTCAGCTCTTCTGGCTGGCGCTGGAGCCGCCGGGGCCGGAATGGGGCCTGAAGGTCATCCCGCCCCTCGACGAGGGCGGCTGGTGGCTCATCGCGGGGTTCTTCCTGACGACCTCGGTCCTCCTGTGGTGGGTGCGCACGTACCGCCGCGCGGTCGCGGTCGGGCTGGGCACGCATGTCCCCTGGGCCTTCGCCTCCGCGATCTTCCTGTTCCTGGTGCTGGGCTTCATCCGCCCGCTGCTGATGGGTAGCTGGTCCGAGGCCGTGCCCTTCGGCATCTTCCCGCATCTCGACTGGACCGCCGCCTTCTCGATCCGCTACGGGAACCTCTACTACAACCCGTTCCACTGCCTCTCGATCGTGTTCCTCTACGGGTCGGTGCTGCTGTTCGCGATGCACGGCGCGACCATCCTTGCCGTCACCCGCTACGGCGGCGAGCGCGAGCTTGAGCAGATCTACGACCGGGGCACGGCCACCGAACGCGCCGCCCTCTTCTGGCGCTGGACCATGGGCTTCAACGCCACAATGGAATCGGTGCACCGCTGGGCGTGGTGGTTCGCGGTCCTGACGACGCTCACGGGCGGCATCGGCATCCTGCTCACCGGCACGGTGGTCGACAACTGGTACCTGTGGGGCGTGCAGCACGGCATCGTCGCGCCGTATCCCGATCTCTATCCCGGCGTGGTCGATCCGATGATCGGCGCAGGAGGTGCCCAATGAACTTCGCCCTACCCATGGCCGCCGGTGCCGCAGCCCTGCTCGGCCTGGCCAGCTTCGTCGGCGTAGACTGGGACGCGCCGCCCGTGCACAGCGAGCAGGTCGGCTATCGCGGCACGGGGATGAACGTGAACAAGGACGCCGCCGAGGTCGCGGCGGGCATCGCGGCCAACGTGGTGCCCGAATCCCCCTGGGAGCCGGACCCCGAAGGCGAGCGCGCGAGCGAGATCTACGAGAACGTGCCCGTCCTGGGCCATCTCTCGGACGACCAGTTCACGCATTTCATGGCGTCGATCACCGAATGGGTTTCGCCGGAGGCGGGCTGCGCCTACTGCCACAACGTCGAGAACATGGCGTCGGACGAGGTCTACACCAAGATCGTCGCCCGCCGCATGATCCAGATGAACCAGACGATCAACATGCTCTGGCCCCAGCATGTCGGCGTCACGGGCGTGACCTGCTACACCTGCCACCGGGGCAACCCCGTGCCGCGCGGCGTGTGGTACCGCGACATCGAGCCGGAACCGGCCAGCAACGCCTATCGCGACGGGCAGAACGTGGCCGGGCATTTCGTGGGCAACACCTCGATGCCGCAGAACGCGCTGGAGCGCTACCTGCTGGAGGACATGGAGATCCGCGTCCATGCCGACACGGCCCTGCCCACCGGCGCGCAGGACGCCACCACCAAGGAGACGGAGAGCACCTGGGCGCTGATGATGCACATGTCCGAATCCCTCGGGGCGAACTGCGTCACCTGCCACAACACGCGCGCCTTCAACGACTGGGACCAGAGCCCGCCCCAGCGCGTGACGGCCTGGCACGGCATCCGCATGGCCCGCTCGCTCAACCGCGACTACATGGAGCCGCTCACCCCCCTCTTCCCGGATGACGGCTACCATCTCGGGCCGGAGGACGACGTGCTCAAGATCGGCTGCCGCACCTGCCACCAGGGCGTGCAGAAGCCGCTCTACGGCGTGTCCATGATGGACGACTACTGGCCGGTCCTCGGCGAGTACGGGCCGAACGAGGATTATCAGGTCAAGATCATCCCCGGACTGGAAGCGCCGGACATGTCGACCTCGAACATGGTGAAGCCGGGCACGAAGTAAGGTCCCCGGACCACCGGAGAAAACGAAAGGCCCCGCCGCGCGCGGGGCCTTTTTCTATGCGCGCAGGGCCTCGGCGAGCGCATGGTAGGATGCCTTCGGCGTGCGCTCCTGCGTCTCGAAATCGACATGCACGAGGCCGAAGCGCTTCTCGTAGCCGAGCGACCATTCGTAGTTGTCGAGCAGCGACCAGTAGGTGAACCCCGCGAGCGGCACCCCGTCGCGGATCGCGCGCAGCGCCTCGCCCAGATGCGCGTCGACATAGGCGATGCGCGCGTCGTCGTTCCCGTCATGGGCGAGGGCCATGCCCGACTCGGTGACCAGCAGGGGCAGGTCGCCGGTATACTCGTCCCGCGCCATGGTCAGGAAATGATGCAGGCCCTCGGGATGGATCTCCCAGTCCACCTGCGTCTTCGGCAACGGCCCCTTGCGGTAGGCATAGCTTGGCCATGGCCCGTCATCCGCCCCGATGCGCTTGCAGGTGTAGTAGTTCAGCCCCAGCCAGTCGAGCGGGGCCGCGATGGTGTCGAAATCGTCCTGCCATCCC
This sequence comes from Paracoccaceae bacterium, assembly GCA_020629115.1. Lineage (GTDB taxonomy): Bacteria > Pseudomonadota > Alphaproteobacteria > Rhodobacterales > Rhodobacteraceae > JAHDDY01. The sequence goes on from JAHDDY010000001.1 coordinate 138,611, forward strand.
CGCGGCAGGTACGGCTCCAGCCCTTCGAGCACGAGGTCGGGGTATCGGCGGTGGAACAGGCCGCCCAGGAAGAAGCGGTTGTAGATCGCATCGTAGCGCGCCGCGGCCACCCGCGCGCCCTCGCTGTCGTCGGCGGGAAAGGCGCGCTCGAAGTTGCAGACCGCGCCCAGGTTCCCCATGCCCAGGCCGCGCATCACCTCGATGGCCCTGCCATGGGCGACGAGGACGTGATGCATCGCCCGCGCCGCCGCGCGGATGTCGCGCATCCCCGGCGCGTGGTGCCCCTCGAAATGCGACAGCCAGCTCACGCACCACGGCTCGTTGATCGGCGCGGCGCTGAAGACGCGGTCGCCGATGCGGCCCATGACCGTCGCGGTGAAGTCGGCGAACCAGTCCGGCATGTCGGCATTGCGCCATCCGCCCCGGTCCGCCAGCGGCGAGGGCAGCTCCCAGTGGTAGAGCGTCGCCATGGGCTTCAGCCCCCGGTCGAGGCAGCCGTCGACCAGGCGGTCGTAGAAGTCGAGGCCCTTCGGATTGGCCGCCCCCGTCCCCTCCGGCATCACCCGCGCCCAGCTCGTCGAGAAGCGGTAGGCGTCGAGGCCGAGGGCGGCGCACAGGTCGAGATCGGCGTCCATGCGATGATAGTGATCGCAGGCGACGCGCCCGTCCTCGGCGCGCACCACGTTGCCCGGCGTCGCCGCGAAGGTGTCCCAGTGGGTCTCCCCCGCTCCGCCGAAGCCGTGCCCCTCGATCTGGTAGCTGGACGTTGCGGCGGCGAAGAGGAAGCCGGGGGGGAAGTCGGATCGGCGGTGTCGCATGGCGGGCGCTCCGGAATGGCCTTGAGGGAAGGCCCAGCCTAGAACGGATCGCGCACGACGTGAACCGCCCTGCATCGACGCCCGACCGTCATCCGATGCGAAGGTCGGGGGTCTTTCGGGCCGGAAAAGTCGGGCCGACGCCTTATATGGCACTGTGACGACCGCAACCGGCAGAACGAGGACCCTTTCATGCGCATCGAAGCCATCAGCGTCGGCGACAATCCCCCCGAGGACGTGAACGTCATCGTGGAGGTGCCGGTCGGCGGGGAGCCGGTGAAATACGAGATGGACAAGGCCGCCGGGACCATGGTCGTCGACCGCTTCCTCTACACGCCCATGCGCTATCCCGGCAATTACGGCTTCGTCCCGCACACGCTGTCGGATGACGGCGACCCGATCGACGTACTCGTGCCGAACCAGCGCCCCATCGTGCCCGGCGCGATCATGAACTGCCGGCCCATCGGCGTGCTGATGATGGAGGACGAATCCGGCGGCGACGAGAAGATCATCGCCGTGCCGTCCACGCGCCTCACCCGGCGCTACGAGAACGTGTCCGACGTCGACGACCTGCCCCAGATCACCCTCGACCAGATCCAGCACTTCTTCGAGCGGTACAAGGATCTCGAACCCGGAAAATGGGTGAAGATCGTGCGCTGGCACGGGGCCGAGCAGGCCAAGGCGCTCATCTCCGAGGCCGTGGAGCGCGCCAGGGCCGCCGGCTGACGGCATGGAATGGCGGGCCGAGGGCATCGTGATCGCCGTGCGCAAGCATGGCGAGAGCGCGGCCATCGTCGAGACCCTGACGGAGGAGCACGGACGCCATGGCGGCCTCGTCCATGGCGGGGCGGGGCGGCGTCATACCGCGACGCTGCAACCGGGCAACCAGGTCGCGATGACGTGGCGCGGGCGTCTGGCGGAGAACCTGGGCACCTATACCACCATGGAACTGGTGCGGTCCCGCGCGGCGACGGTACTGGCCGACCGGGAGGCGCTGGCGACCCTCGATGCCGCCCGGGCGCTGCTGCTGACGCTACTGCCGGAGCGCGCGGCGATGCCGGACGTCTACCGGGGCACGCTCGCCCTGCTCGACGCGCTGGACGACGCGGATGCCCGCCGCCTCGGCTATGCCCGGTGGGAGCTGATGCTGCTGTCCGAGCTGGGGCTGGCGCTCGATTTGTCGCGCTGCGCGGTGACGGGCGCGCGGGAGGGGCTGGCCTGGGTCTCGCCGCGGTCGGGGCGGGCGGTGACGGCGGAGGTGGGGGCCGAGTATGCCGACCGCCTGCTCGCCCTGCCGCCCTTCCTCACCGCCACCGGCATCGCGCCCGACCGCGCCGCACTGGCACAGGCGCTCGCGCTGACGGGGTATTTCCTGGAGACCTGGGCCATCCAGAACAGCCTCGACAAGCCCCTGCCCCCCGCGCGGGAGCGGCTGGTCGCACTGCTGAGGAAGGACGGATAGGCGGCGCGCCCTACCGCTCCGTCAGCTTCAGCTCGATGCGCCGGTTGCTGGCATAGGCTTCGGCCGTGTTGCGCGTCGAGAGGGGGCGGTATTCGCCGAAGCCCGTGGGGGCGAGGCGGCGGGGCGCGATGTCGTGGTTCTCGATGAGGTAGCGCGCGACCGACAGCGCGCGGGCCTGGGACAGCTCCCAGTTGTCCCGGAACCGCGTGCGCCCCGGCAGGAGCTGCCGGCGGTCGGTATGGCCGTCGATGCGCAGGATCCAGTCCACGTCGCCGGGGATGCGGTCCGCGATCTCGGTCAGGATCTCTGCAAAGCGCCCCAGCTCGCGGATGCCGTCCTCGTTCAGGTCCGCCGAGGCCGGCTCGAACAGGACCTCGGACTGGAAGACGAAGCGGTCGCCCCGGATGATGATGTCGTCGCGCCCTGCCAGCGCCTCGCGCACGCGGCCGAAGAACTCGGAGCGGAAGTCGGACAGTTCGTCCACCTGCTCCTCCAGCAGGGCGGCCTTCTCGGCCAGTGCCGTGTTGAGCCGCTCGCCCAGATTCGCGATCTCCACGTCGCGCTCGGCGGTGGCGTCCTCGCCCTGCGCGCGCGCCGCCTCGCTGATCTCCAGTTCCGCGCCGATGGCGGCGAGCTGTTCGCGCAGGGCGCGGGTCTGCTCGTTCAGGAGGGCGATCTGCTTCTGCTCCTCGGCGGACGCCTCCTCCAGCGTGGCCAGTTCGGAGCGGGCGAGGGCGAGCATGATGTCGCGATCCGAGAGGGTCGCGGCGGTCTCGCCGAGATTCGCCTGCAACTGCCCCTCGGCCTCCCGCGCGGCGGCCAGCAGGAGGAGCGTCTCCTCCGCCCGCGCGCGTTCCTCGTCGAGGGCCAGCTCCATGGCCGTGATCTCGGTCTCGGATTCGACGAGCCGCTTGCGCAGGGCCTCGGCGGCCGCGATCTCGGTGGCGCGGGCGCGCTCCTGCTCGCTCAGGCTCGTGGCGGTCTCGTCCAGCGCCGCCTCGGTCGCGGCGAGGTCACCGCGCAGGGTCTCGGCCAGCGCCTCCAGCGCGCGCCGTTCCGCCGCCTCGCGCAAGGCCGCGTCCCGCTCCGCGTCGCGCTCGGTCTCGGTGGCGGTCAGGCGGGCGGCGACCTCCTCAAGGCGGCGTTCGGTCTCGGTCTTCTCGTCGGACAAGTCGGCAAGCGAGGCGCGCAGCAGCGTCTCGCGCGTCTCTGCGGCGGCGCGCTCGCCCTGCTCCAATGACAGCATATCCGAAAGCGAATCGAGCTGGCCGGTCAGGCTGGAGAGCGCGGTCTCCTTGTCCGCGATCTCCTCGTCCTGCCCCTCGATGGTCTCGCGCAGGAAATACTGCGTCATCATGAAGATCGACAGGACGAAGGTGAAGACCAGCAGCATCGCCGTCATGGCATCGACGAAGCCGGGCCAGATGCCCATGCGGAAGGATTCGCCCGTGCGGCGGCGCAGCGGCATGGATCAGCCTCCCAGTTCGCCGCGCGAGGCCGCCTCGATGGTGCGGGTCAGGGTGCGGATCTCGCCGCGCAGGTCGGCGGTCGCCTCGGCCCGGCCCGCCGCGACCTCCTCGATCAGGCGCAGCATGTGGCGGTCGAGATTGGCGATGCGGGTGCGCGTGGCCTCGTCCATGCCGCCGAGGACGCCCTTGTTGCGCTCGACCGCGACGACGAGGGCGTCGCGCATGGCGTTCTGGCTGTCGGTCAGTTCGCGCAGAAGGCCGTGATCGGCGGCCATGCGCTCGGCAACGGCCCCGAGGGAGGCGGCGGCATTGTCCAGCGCGTCGCTCGACTCGACATCCCGGCGCTCGGCATCGACCATGCGCCCGGCCAGCTCCTCCATGGTGGCGAAGTTGCGCTCCAGCGCATCGGCGAGGAAGGCCCCGCCCCCCTCGCCGCCCGAGCGGTCGATGCGCGTGATCTGCGACAGCGCCTCCTCCAGCTCGCGGTAGAAGCGGTTCTGCGCCTGACCCGAGAGGATTTCGAGGAACCCGAGGATGAGCGAGCCGGCAAGGCCCAGCAGCGAGGAGGCGAACGCCGTGCCGAGGCCACGCATCTGGCCGCCGAGGTTCTGGACGAGACGCTGGAACACCTCGGACGCCTCGACCCCCTCCTCCGGCGCCAGGTCGCGGATGGTCTCGACCACGAGCGGGACGGTGATGGACAGGCCCCAGAACGTGCCGAGCAGCCCGAGGAAGATCATCAGGCTGGCGGTATAGCGCACGATCTCGCGGCTCTCGTCCAGCCGCACGGCGATGGAATCGAGGATGGCGCGGACGATGGTCGGGCTGAGCGAGGCGCGCGCCTCCCGGTCGCGCAGCATCCCGGCCATCGAGGCTAGGAGGCGCGGCGGCTCGATCACCTCGAAGCCGGGGCGCTCCGCGATGAAGGCGTCGATCCAGTCGATGCACATGCGCAGGCGGTTCACCTGCCAGAAGGTGTAGAGAATGCCCACCGCGAGCACGAAGAGGATGAGACCGTTCAGGTAGGGGTTCGCGGCGAAGACCGTGCCGATGGTCTGGGCCAGGAAATAGGCGACGACGGCCACCACCGCCAGAAACCCGAGCATGAAGATGATCGTCCCGGTGGGCCGCGTGACCCGCACCGTTCGCCTCAGATCGCCGTCCATCCATCCCCTCCGGTATGTACGATTCGCGGGTACGGACCGTACACCGTCCGCCACGCTGCGGCCATGTGATTACTGGGGGGTAAAAGAGTCCGAAATGGGGAGGGGACCGACCAACCCGGCACGGACAGTTGCGCGAAATGCACGCCGCGTCCTGTCAGCTTACCACCTGCGAGTTGAACGAAACCGTGTCCCTTGATCGGATTGAGCTACCTCAAGACACCACGCTTCGCCCGAACCTATTTATGAAGAACACGATAAGCGGCATCCGGGGCCGTCTTATCTTCAGAAGACTTCAGCTCTGCGTTCAGTTTTTCGAGATCTGATTTCAGGTGTTCTTCAGCAGCTTGCAGACGCAGCAGTTCCCGCTCCTCATCGGAAAGTTTGCGGTATTCTTCCAAGGTAAGCTCACTACTGCTCATGCTACAGACCTTCCTTCAGCAAGCTTAAAACTTCCTTGATTCTTTCCACAACCTTCACAATGCGGCTCAGTCTATCCAGAATCTTTTCACCGGATGCCACAGACTCGACAGGACGGATTCCGACCACTGTCACACAAACACCGGAGCGACCATTGTAGAGCATATAGCGCAAGGTCACAGATCCCAAACGATATTCGTAGTTTACACCATCCTCGGATACGCCGAGCGTAGGGTCCATACGAAGATTGCGCTTCCAGATCGCGTATCTCTCTTCGGAGATACCGTAGAGCGCGCGATCCATCGCGACGATGGGTGTCTCGTCGACGGAGACGGGTTTCACATCGTCGCTCACCCGCCTCTACCCCACCGTCTTCATCAGCTTCGGGTGCACGTCCGGGTTGGCGACCATCAGGTCGCCGCGGCCCAGGATATCCGACCCGCCGTCCATGTCGGTGACGTAGCCCCCCGCCTCGCGGACGATCACCAGCCCGGCGGCGATGTCCCAGGGTTGCAGCTCGCGCTCCCAGTAGCCGTCGTAGCGCCCGGCGGCGACGTAGGCCAGGTCGAGCGCCGCCGAGCCGAGGCGGCGGACCCCGGCGCAGGCGGGCATGAGGGCGATCAGATCCTTCGTCATCCGTCCCAGCGTCTTCTTCGCGCCGAAGGGGATGCCGGTCGCGAAGAGGCATTCGGAGAGGTCCCGCCGGCGCGAGACGCGGATGCGCTGGCCGTTCATCCACGCGCCGCCGCCCTTCTCGGCGCTGAACAGCTCGTCCTTGATCGGATCGTAGATCACCCCCGCGACCACCTCGCCCTTGTGCTCCATGGCGATGGAGATGGCCCAGTGGGGCAGGCCGTGGAGGAAGTTGGTCGTGCCGTCGAGTGGATCGACGATCCAGCGGCGGCGGGGGTCCGACCCCTCGACCGGCTCGCTCTCCTCGCCCAGCCAGCCATAGGCGGGCCGCGCGCGGGTCAGCTCCTCGCGGATGGTCTGCTCGGCCTTGATGTCCGCCTTCGACACGAAGTCCGAGACGCCCTTGACGGAGACCAGCAGGTTCTCGACCTCCCCGAAATCCCGGCGCAGCCCCCGCGCCGCCTTGCGCGCGGCGGCGGTCATCACGGTGAGGTTGGCGGTGTAGTCGGCCATCAGGAGGCGCGGCCGTTATACTCGGCGGTCTCGGTCATCACCTCGACCTTCTCGCCCGTGCCGACGAAGGGGGGCACGGTGATGCGGACGCCGTTGTCGAGCAGGGCGGGCTTGAAGGAGTTGGCGGCCGTCTGACCCTTGACCACCGGCTCGGTCTCGACCACCTCGCAGATGACCTTTTCCGGAAGCTTGGCGGCGAGCGGCTCTTCCTCGTGATACTCGATCTCCACGATCATGCCGTCCTGGAGGAAGGGGCGGCGCTCGCCGAGGAGTTCGGCGTCCAGCTCGATCTGCTCGTAGGTGTCTTGGTCCATGAAGACCAGCCGTCCGTCGTTCTCGTACAGGAACTGCTGCTTCTTCTGCTCCAGCCGCACGCGCTCGACCTTGTCCGCCGAGCGGAAGCGCTCGTTGAGCTTCGAGCCGTTGCGCAGGTTCTTCAGCTCGACCTGGGCGAAGGCCCCGCCCTTGCCGGGCTTCACGTGGTCGGTCTTGACCGCGATCCAGAGGCCGTCATTGTGCTCGATGATGTTGCCGATGCGGATTTCGTTGCCGTTGATCTTGGCCATGGGAAGGTCTCGTGCGTTGTGGGAGGTGCCGACGCCCCGGCGCGGCCTGATACGGCGCGAGCCATAGCGGAGACGGCCGTGCGATGCAATCTCCCCGCCGCCGCCCCGCGCGACGCTCCCCTACTGGACGGGCGGCTTGTCGTAGATGGCCCAGCCATGCGCGCCCGTGGTGTCGGGCAGGGTCTCGCGGTCGTGGTTCGCCTGGATGTAGACCTTCGCGATGAAGTTGGCCGTGATCGGCGCGGTCAGCAGGATGAACAGCGCGATGAGGACCTGGTGGAACGACAGGGTCCCGGTCAGGTAGGTGAAGTGGATCGACGAGGCGATCAGCACGCCCCCCACCCCCAGCGTCGCCGCCTTGGTCGGCGCGTGCAGCCGCTGGATGCACCCGCGCAGCTTCACCAGCCCGACCGAGCCGACGAGGCCGAAGACGCCGCCGCCGACGAGGCAGAGCGAGACGATGATTTCGACGATCAGGTCCATGGCGTCCTCATTCGATGATGTCGCCGCGCAGGATGAAGCGGCAGTAGGCGACGGTCGACACGAAGCCGACCATGGCCAGCAGCAGCGCGGCCTCGAAGTAGACCGGACGGCCCAGCCACATGCAGTAGAGCAGGATCAGCGCGATGACGTTGATGACCATGGTGTCGAGCGCCAGGATGCGGTCCGCCGGGTCCGGCCCCTTCACGAGGCGCCAGAGCGTGACGAGCAGCCCGACGGAGAAGCAGGCGATGGCGAAGACGAGGGCGACGGTCATCATGCGAAAACCTCCTTCAGGCGGGCCTCGTAGCGGGACTTGATGGTGTCGCGCACCGCGTCCGGGTCGTCGGTATGCAGGGTGTGCACGAGGATGCAGCCCGCGTCGGCGCTGAGCATGGTCGAGATGGTGCCCGGCGTCATGGTGATCGTCCCGGCCAGCAGCGTGATGGCCTCGGGCGAGGTCAGCTCCAGCGGCACGACCACCCAGTGCGAGCGGATATCCTCGTTCTTGCGGAACAGGATGATCTTCGCCACGTCGATGTTGGCGAGGACGATGTCCCACAGGACGATCAGCACGTAGCCGAACAGCTTGAGGGGCCGCCCCACCCTCGGCCGACCCGGCCAGTAGGGGGCCGTGACGATGGGGACGACGATGGCGAGGAAGCCGCCGAGCAGCAGGTGCCCGAGCGTGACCTTGTTCACCAGCGCGAACCAGATGAGCACCAGCGTGACGCTGAGCAGCGGATGCGGAAAGAGGCGTCGCAGCATGGTCTCAGCCCCCCGCGCCGGTGGCGGGAGCCGGGATCAGGGCGAGGTAGCCCGCCGGCTCGAACAGTTGATCCGCGACCCCTTCGAGGAAGATCGAGACGGGGTGGGCGAAGACGGCGAGCAGCGCCAGCATCGCCACCGCGCCCATCGCCGGGGCCAGCGCCATCGGCCCGGCCCGGCCAATGGCGACCTCCCTCGTCGTACTTGCGGTATCGGTGTCGTCGTCGACGATCAGGACGCGCTTTCGCGCCGGGTCAGGCTCACCCGGCGGCAGGGCGGTCGGCTTCCAGAACAGCGCGCTGCCCGCCCGGGCGAAGCCGACGATGGTCAGCAGCGACCCGACGAGGATCGCCGTCCAGCCCCAGCTCCAGTGATCGAGGGTGCGGATGGTGTCCAGCACCAGCAGCTTGCCGAGGAACCCGCTGAGCGGCGGCATCCCGGCCATGCCGATGGCGGCGGCGAAGAACAGCGCCGCGAACAGACCGTTCTGCGCCGTGATGCCCCGCGCGTCGAGCGTATCCGACCCCCGCCGCGTCACCACCAGATCGGCGAGCAGGAACAGGGCGGCGGCCGCGAAGGTGGAATGCAGCAGGTAGTACATCGCCGCGACCGCCGCCGCCGGCGTCATGGCCGAGATGGCGAGCAGCAGCGTCCCCATCGACCCGATGACGGCGAAGGACAGGAGCGGCATCAGCCCCCGCGCGCCCAGCACGCCGACCCCGCCGATGGCCGTCGTGACCAGCGCGCCCCAGAACAGCCAGTCGCCCGGCATCGTCCCCGTCGCCTCGACATCGGGACCGAAGGTGATCGTGTAGACCCGCAGGATCGAATACGCCCCCACCTTCGTCATGATGGCGAAGAGCGCGGCGACCGGGGCGGGGGCGTTGGAATAGGTCCCGACCAGCCAGAACTGCACCGGGAACAGCGCCGCCTTCACCGCGAAGACGATCATCAGCAGCATCGCCGCCACCCGCACGAGCGCGGCCTCCTCCAGCGGGATCTCCCGCACCTTCAGGGCCATGTCCGCGAGGTTCAGCGTGCCGGTCGTGGCGTAGATCGTGCCGAGCGCGAAGAGGAACAGGGTCGAGCCGGCGAGGTTCATGATGACGTATTGCAGCCCCGCCTTCAGCCGCATCGCCCCGCCCCCGTGCAGCATCAGCCCGTAGGACGCGATGAGCAGCACCTCGAAGAACACGAAGAGGTTGAAGGCGTCCCCCGTCAGGAAGGCACCGAAGATGCCCATGAGCTGGAACTGGAACAGGGCGTGGAAATGCCGCCCCCGCGCGTCCCACCCCGTCGCGATGACGTGCAGCAGCACGAGAAAGCCCAGGATGGCCGTCAGCAGCAGCAGCATGGCCGAGAGCTGGTCGAGCACCAGCACGATGCCGAAGGGCGGCTCCCAGTCGCCGAGCCTGTAGACGCGCACCTCCCCGTCGAGCGACAGGACGAACAGGCCGAGCGTCACCGCCAGCACCGCGACCGTCCCCGCCATCGAGGTCACCCGCGCCAGCGTGATGTCGAAGCGCATGACCCAGGCGAGGAGCGGCGCGACGAGGGCGGGCAGGAGGACGGGGACGACGATCCAGTGGTTCATCGCGCGTCCTCCCCGTCGCGGTCCTCGCCGGAGGCGGCCGCGCCCCCGTCCGCGTCGGCGGGGGTGACGTTCACGGAGTCGTCGGTGGATTCGAGATACGAGCCGAGCGCGATCATCACGAGTACCGCCGTCATGCCGAAGGAGATGACGATGGCCGTCAGGACGAGCGCCTGCGGCAGCGGGTCGGCATAGTCCAGCTCCGCGTACTTGTTCAGCACGGGCGGCATGCCGGTCGCCAGGCGCCCGGAGGAGAACAGGAATACGTTCACCGCGTAGGACAGCATCGCCAGCCCCAGCACGACCGGAAAGGCCCGCAGGCGCAGGACGAGGTACATGCCCCCCGCCGTCAGCACCCCGATGCCGCTGGCCACGAGCATCTCCATCAGCGCGCCTCCCTGGCGATGCGCCGCGACGGATCGTAGTCGAGCGGCTCCTTGTTGGTGGTCGCCCCGGCATGGCGGGCGATGCGCGACAGGCTGTAGAGCGTCAGCATCACCGCGCCCAGCACGGCGAGGAAGACGCCGAGATCGAAGAACAGCGCCGTCGCCAGCTCGAATTCCTCGATGGGCGGCAGGTGGACGTAGCCGAAGGCGCTGGTCAGGAAGGGCATCCCGTTGAACCACGCGCCCACCCCGGTCGCCAGCGCGATGATGCAGCCCAGCCCGATCATCGAATGGTACTGGATGCGCTGTCGGTTCTCGGCCCAGGCGAAGCCCGAGGCCATGTACTGCATCAGCAGCCCGATGGAGAAGATCAGCCCCGCGACGAAGCCCCCGCCCGGCTGGTTGTGCCCGCGCAGGAAGATGTAGGCCCCCACCATGCAGGTGATCGGCAGCAGGAAGCGGGTCGCCACGACCATCATCAGCGGATGGCGGTCCCGCACCCGGTCGGGCGCGAAGGTCCAGTTGCGCAGGCGGCGCGACGCCGCCCCGTTCAGCAGCGATTCCATCAGGGCGAAGATGGTCAGCCCCGCGATGCCGAGGACGATGATCTCGCCGTAGGTGTCGTAGCCGCGGAAATCGACGAGGATGACGTTGACCACGTTGGTGCCGCCGCCGCCCGAGTAGGAATTGGCGATGTGGTAGTCCGAGATCGTGTCCACGTCGCGCAGCAGGAAGGCGTAGGCCAGCATCCCCACCGCCCCGCCCGTGCCGATGGCGATGGCCCCGTCGCGGGCCTTGATCCAGGCCGGGCTTTCGCGCGGGGTCTCCTTCGGCAGGAAGTGCAGCGCCAGCAGCAGCAGCAGGATCGTCACCGTCTCGACCGAGATCTGCGTCAGCGCGAGGTCGGCGGCGGAGAAGTAGACGAAGCCGAAGGAGATCATCAGGCCGATGATGCTGACGACCACCAACGCGCGGAAGCGGTTGTGGTGGATCGCCAGCAGATACCCCGTCGCCGCGACCAGCAGCACCCAGCCGACGACCCCCACGGGCGTCAGCGGCAGCGGCTCGCGCGTTGCCGCGCCCATCCCGCCGCCCGCCCAGGCGACGTATCCGAGGCCCACCGTCGAGACGGCGAAGATGGCGAGGTAGCGGGTGATCGACCCGTCATGCGTACCCCGCGCGATCCAGCCGCACAGGGCGGCGATGCGCTCCACCAGCCCCTCGAAGATCGTCTTCGCCTCGGGCCGGGGCGTGCGCAGCCACAGCCAGTCGAGCGGACGGTGCAACGCCAGCAGGATCAGCCCGCCCACCACGGCGACGATCGACATATAGAGCGCGGGCACCCAGCCGTGCCACAGCTTGAGCGAGTAGTACGGCGCCTTCCCCCCGCCATAGGCCGCATCCGACGCGACGGCGACGAGCGGCCCGGCGACGGTCTTCGGGAAGATGCCGATGAGCACGACGAGCACGACGAGAAAGGCGGGCGCGGCCCACAGGCCGAAGCCCGGATCGTGTGGCTTGGCCGGATAATCGTCGCGAACGGGGCCGAAGAAGGTATGGATGATGAAGCGGAAGGAATAGGCAACCGAGAGCAGCGCGCCCAGGGTCGCCAGCACCGGCACGATCAGCGGATTCTCCCACCACACCGTCTTCTCGGCGGCGTCGAGCATCATCTCCTTCGACAGGAACCCGTTGAGGAACGGGATGCCCGCCATGGACAGCGCCGCGAGCGAGGCGATGGCGGTGGTGATCGGCATGAGCGTGCGCAGCCCGCCCAGCCGCTTGATGTCGCGCGTATGGGTCTCGTGGTCCACGATCCCGGCGGACATGAACAGCGCGGCCTTGAAGGTCAGGTGGTTGATGACGTGGAACACCGCCGCGACCACGCCGAACTTCGTCCCCAGACCCAGCAGCATCGTCAGCAGGCCAAGATGCGAGACGGTGGAGAAGGCGAGGAGCGCCTTGAGATCGTCCTTGAACAGCGCGATCAGCGCGCCGAGGACCATGGTGACCAGGCCCGTCGTCGCGACGATGTAGAACCATTCCGGCGTCCCCGCCAGCACGGGCCACATCCGCGCGAGCAGGAACACCCCCGCCTTCACCATGGTCGCCGAATGCAGGTAGGCCGAGACCGGCGTCGGCGCGGCCATGGCGTGGGGAAGCCAGAAGTGGAACGGGAACTGCGCCGACTTGGTGAAGGCCCCGAGCAGGATCAGGATCAGCGCGGGCAGGTACCACTCGGACGCCCGGATCGCGTCGCCCTGCGTCAGGATGACGGTCAGGTCGTAGCTGCCGGCGATGTTGCCGAGGATCAGCATTCCGCCGATCAGCGCGAGGCCGCCCGAGCCGGTCACCGCCAGCGCCATCCGCGCTCCCTGCCGCCCCTCCGGCAGATGCTTCCAGTAGCCGATGAGCAGGAAGGACGAGAGCGAGGTCAGCTCCCAGAAGATGAGCAGCAACAGGATGTTGTCCGACACGACGATGCCCAGCATCGCCCCCTGGAACAGTAGGAGATACGTGTAGAACTGCCCCATCGGGTCCTCGCCCGACAGGTAGAACCGGGCGTAGAGGATGATGAGCAGGCCCACGCCGAGGATCATCGCGGCGAACAGCAGGCCCAGCCCGTCGAGGAAGAAGCTCGCCGACAGGCCCAGCGCCGGCAGCCACTCGATCTGCGCCTGAAGCACCTCGCCGCGCATGACCGACGGGGCCATGACCATCAGCATCACGAAGGCGAGCGCCGTCGCCGAGGCCGTCGCCCAGGCGCAGGCGTCGCGGCCCGCGCGGATCATCAGGCCCGGCAGCAGCGCGCCGAGGAACGGCACCAGCGCCATGATGGGCAACAGATCGCCGGTGTTCATTCCCTGTGCCCTCGTTCGAAATGTCTCGTTTCGCGGATCGCGCGATAATTCAACCGATCTAGCGGCGTCGCATCGTTCGTCTAGTACCCGGGGTATGGATAGCGTGACGATGCGCCGCTTCAATGACGCGACGCACAAATAGATAGGTCAGTCGCCCGCCTGCGCGGCGCCCGCCTGCACCACCGTCGAGCCAGCCTCCCCCTCCCGCGCCTCCAGCCGCAGCGCCTCGCCCTCCATCGCCTCGAACAGGCCCGGCTCCGTCCCCGTCATCCAGGCCTGCGCGCCCAGGTCCGCGATCTCGGCGTAGAGGGCGGCGCGGCGGTCCGCGTCGAAATGGGCGGCGATCTCGTCGAGCAGCAGGATCGGCGCGGCCCCCGTCGCGGTGCGGAGCGCGCGCGCATTGGCGAGGACGAGGCTGACGAGCAGCGCCTTCTGCTCGCCGGTCGAGCAATCGGCGGCGGGGACGTCCTTGTCGGCGTAGCGCACAGCCAGGTCGCTGCGATGCGGGCCGGTCAGGGCGCGGCCCGCCTGCGCATCGCGGGGGCGGGCATCGTGGAGGAGGCGCGCGAAATCCTCCGGCTCCGCCGCGGCGTCGAAATCCCCGGCGATGGCCGCCTCGGCCCGGGGAAAGGCCCCGCCCTCCCCCTGTGCGGCCAGAAGCGCGGCGAGAACCTGCGCCCGCCCCCGCGCCAGCGCGGTCCCGTGCTCGCCCATCTGCGTCTCCAGCGCGGCGAGCCAGCGGTCGTCGCCCGCGCCGTCCTTCAGCAGGCGATTGCGCTCGCGCATGGCCCGGTCGTAGCGCGTCGCCGTCTCGGCATGGTCGGGCAGCAGCGAGAGCGTCATGCGGTCGAGGAAGCGCCGCCGCTCGCCCGGCCCCTCCACGAACACCCGGTCGAGGGCGGGGGTGAGCCACAGGAGCCGCGCGACCTGTCCCAGCGAGAGGACGGAGGTCGCCTTGTCGTCCCGCTTCGCGCCGCGCCGCGCATCCTCTCCCGCCCCGGTCCACAGCGTCACCGGATCGCGCGCCGTCTCCAGCGTCGCGGCGACCGACCAGCCAATGCCCTGCGCCTTGCGCGCGAAATCGGTCGGAGCGGCCCGGCGCAGGCCCCGGCCGGGGGCGAGGAGCGAGATGGCTTCGAGGATGTTCGTCTTGCCCGCCCCGTTCGCCCCCGTCAGCGCGACCATCCGCGCGGGCACGTCCAGATCGAGCCGCGCGTAGGAGCGGAAGGCGACGAGGCGCAGGTGGCGAATGGCAAGGGTCACGCGGCGGCGAAGGGGGCGAGCGCGGCGAGCGCGTCGCGATGCAGCGCCGCCCCGCCGCGATAGGCGATCTCGTCCGCCCCCAGCGGCGCGAGCGCGGCGTGCAGCGATGCCGCCTGCGCCGCCGTGAGCGCCGTCAGCGGATCGACATGGGTCCGGATGCCGAAGACCACCGCCCCCGTCCGGGGCAGGCGCAGGAACGTCTGCCGCTCGACCCGGATGTGCAGCATTCCTTCCCCCGCATGCCGCCAGTCGCCCGATGGCTGGTGCAGCTCGTCGGTCGGATGCACGGTCCAGTTGGCCCGCCACAGCGGACGGCCCGTCCGCACCCCGTCGAACAGGCGGTTCACCCGGGCGGCCAGATCGTCGGTATAGTCGGGGACGGGGGCGTGGATACGGGTCAGCGGCCTGCCCAGCTTCTCGGCCAGCGACCAGCGCGACGGGAAGCACAGGATGGCGGCGGTGAGGCGGTACTCGCCCTCGCCAGCCCGCTTCTCAAGGATGCAAAAATCCTCCTGCACCATGCGCCCCGCGCGGCCCAGGGGCGACGGATCGGGCGGAGCCTCCGTGCCGACATGCGCGACGACCGCGTCCAGCAGCTCCGCCTGCGCCGGGGCGCTCTCGGGCAGGGCGGCGAGGACCGTCCCGCGCGCCGTCTCGATCAGGGCGCGGCGCCGGGCCATCTGCGCCGCCGTATCCGTCCCCGGCTCCAGCCAAGCGGCGGGGTCGAGGGGCTGCACGCCGGGCTTGCGCGCGAGGCGCGGCTCGGCCCAAGGGGCATGGGCGACGGTCATGGCGGCACGGTAGATTGTGCGCTACAGGGGTCAAGCTCTCATCGGATCGGAAGGCACGGCATGAAGGACCGCATCCTCATCCTCGGCTACGGCTCGCTCATCTGGGATCTCGACGATCTCGCGCCGAAGGTGCGGGGCGAATGGGCCATGGCGGCGGGGCCGTCCCTGCCGCTGGAGTTCAGCCGCGTCTCGCCCAAGCGCAAGCTGTCGCTCGTGGTGGTGATCGACGCGGCGAACGGCGACCCCTGCCCCACCCACGTCATCGAGAGCGCGCGGGACGGCGTGGCCGAGGCGGTGGTCGACCTGGCCGCGCGGGAGCGGACGGAGGTCGCGCATATCGGCTGGGTCGACATCGGGGCCGGGACGCGCCATTCCCAGCGCGAGGGCGTCGCGGAGCGGGTGCTCGACTGGTGCGGGCGGGTTGGCGCGCGCGGGGCCGTCTGGACGGACCTGGACGGCAATTTCGAGCAGGCGACCGGCGCGCCCTTCACCGTGGAGCGCGGTCTCGCCTACCTGCGCGGTCTGGAAGGCGAGAGTCTCGCGGCGGCGCGCGAGTACATCGACGGCGCGCCGGCGGCGACCGACACGCCCCTGCGCCGGGCGCTCGGCGCGGAACCGTGGTGGCGGGGCGGCCGACGCGGATAGGGGCGCCCCCGGCGCCGGATTCGCCGGGGGCGATGGCCGCTCAGCCGTCAGCCTCGTCGGCCTTCGTCACGCGGGTCGCGCCGCCGGGGCGCTCCGTCGCGCGTTTCAGCTCGTCTTGCTTGCCCACGTCGCGGGCCAGCTCGCCGCCGGCGGAACCGCCCTGGCCGGGGGTGCCGCCCTCCTCCAGGCCGAGGCCGGCGCTCTCCTCCAGGCGCGTCTGGCGCTCGCCCTTGTCTTCGAGGTTGGCGCGGCGCTCGGAGCGCTGGTCCGGGTCGGTCGCGTGGTCGCGCTCGCCGGCCCAGGTGTCGTTGGAGGGCTTCATCCCGTCGGAACTGCGGTCGTCCATGATGGTGTTCTCCCGTTTGTGTACGGGCCACCAATGCGGGGCGGGCGCAGGCGTTCCCGGCGCGGCGAAAAGCGGGCGGAAACGCAAGGAAATCTTGGACATCGGGGGCGTTAACCGGATAGGATGCCGTCATGCGAAGAATGGTGTCATTGCCCGCCGCTGCGCGTCGCGCTCCGACCGGGCAATCCAGAGCGTTAGGAACCGGCCCCGCTGCCCTGGATCACCCGGTCGAGCCGGGTGATGACATTTATCCATGACCATCGAGGTCTCGCAACTCGCCCTGTTCCTGCTCGCCTTCTTCGTGATGGTGGTAACGCCGGGGCCGTTCGTCGCCGCCATCTCGGCGCGCGCGGCGGCGTACG
Organism: Paracoccaceae bacterium; assembly: GCA_020629115.1. Classification (GTDB taxonomy): domain Bacteria; phylum Pseudomonadota; class Alphaproteobacteria; order Rhodobacterales; family Rhodobacteraceae; genus JAHDDY01. The sequence goes on from JAHDDY010000001.1 coordinate 155,145, forward strand.
GCTTCCGCTCGGGCTTCGCCATGGCGGCGGGGGCGTCGATGGCGGAGGTCGTGTACGTGGGCCTCGCCATCTTCGGGCTGGCCGCGTTGGCCGAGACGCATGGCTGGGCGCTGGAGATCCTCAAGTACGTGGGCGCGGCGTGGCTGCTGTGGATCGGATGGGGGCTGGTCTCGGGGCGGGCGGAGACGTTCTCGGACGCGCGGATGCCGCCCCCCGGCCCGGCGTGGCGGTCGTTCCTCAGCGGGCTGCTCATCAACCTCGGCAACCCCAAGGCCGCCCTCTTCTACGCCGCCATCTTCCCCGGCTTCTTCGACATGAGCCGGATCGGCTGGATCGACGGCGTCGTCATCGTCGCCTGCACCCTGCCCATCGGCTTGGCCAGCGATCTGGCCTATGCCGGCGCGGCGTCGCGCGTCCGCCACTGGCTCCGCTCGCAACGCGCGGTGACGCGGCTGAACCGGGCGACGGGCGGCGTGATGATGGGCGCGGGCGTGGCGATTGGGGGGAGTTGAGGTTAATGATACGTGATTTTATCATGAGAAATAGCGATGGAGTCATTCTTCTACTGATTGGAATTGCGGCTACGATTCTGATAAATAGAATTTACGAATTTGCCAAGAAAACCTACAATCAAGAAAAAATTGAATCTCAAATACAAAGGAAGCAGTTCGAAAGCGAGGTCGACTATGCGATGCGACTAGCCAGATATCGAGATTTGTTTTTTATGCGCTCCATGCTAGGAGGATTGAGAATATGCATATCAGGAATAGTTGTACTACTGGTTTCCATCTTTATGTGTATGAGTTGCATCGTTGTTGGACTGGAAAAGAATTTCCTTTTTGTTGCAGCAGCTTGGTTCATGGTGCAGATGATTCTTGCGGTTCGTGCCATAAAATTAGGTGCCAACATGTTTCGCACGGCTGAAGATCTAGCAGATGTCTGGATGCATCAATTGGAAGTAA
>JAHDDY010000282.1 GCA_020629115.1 Paracoccaceae bacterium
GCCGATCGAGCGTTGCCAGAGCCTCAGATGCGGCTGCCTGATGAGGAGCCGCCGGACCCGGCCCATGTCAGCTTCATGGCTGGCGCGAAGGACGGCGCGTTCGGGCACCACTTCGGCGGAGGGCAGGATTCGGGACGGGCCACACAAGCGGGAGATCTGCTGATCAAGGCGGCAGCGAAGCCAACGAAGCGGCGCCTTCGCAAGCTGTACGACGTGTTGAACACGGACGACGCGCTGGACTACGTCGATCCCATGATCGAGCACCTTGCGCAGCGGCGACCCCCTACTGCGCAGATCGCCTCCATCGGCACCTGGCTCGCGACCCAGTCCCCTGATCGCGGCCCAGTGAAGATCGGTATTGCGCTCCTGGGCATCACGGGTGCCCCCGATGGAACGGTGCTCCACGAACTCGGCGCGCACGAGGAGTTCACGTTGTTCTCCTCGGTGGCCTTCTCGAACTCAAGAGCCGATCCAGAGCCAGACCTCTTCACGCTCGCAAGAGCGGTCACTGGGTGGGGCCGCATTCACTGCGTCGAGCGGCTGCAATCCACAGAAGACCCGGAGATCCAGCAATGGATCCTCCGCGACGGGTTCCGCAACGCTGTGATGTACGAGTACCTCGCTCACATCGCAGCGACGACCGGCGACCTGGCCGGTGCGCTCGACGACCCGAACCCGGATCGGGAGTTGTTGACTTCCGCCGCCGACATCATCGAAGCGCTGATCATGGGCGGCCCGGCCGAGGACATCGATGACTACGACGAAGCCCCACTTGCCGTTGATCGGTTCGTCCACCACATGGCAACACGCGCCGAGACGGTTGCCGACTTCATCGCAGTCGCCAACATCAAGGGCTTCCTCGAACGCGAGCATGGTTGGGACGACCGCCTCGCTCGCCTGTGGACGGAGGGGAGGCGGACTGAATTGCTGTCTCTGACAACAGAGATCATTGGTCGACCGACCTGGATCGAGATCGTCACGACCGCACTCGACACGGACGACCGGCAAGCATTCTGGCGAGCCGACCAGGCGGCTCGGATGCTTGGTATTGACACCTTCGATCGACACCTCAAGGCGATCGACGCTGACCCGCTAGACGGCACGTGGTTCCAGGCCTGGCACCTGGCAGGTAGCGAGGAACGCGCCGCGGTTCTCGCGCGCCGGGCAGCTGACCTTCTCGATCTCAAGGCGATCGCTACGGGGCCGAGCACTGCGATCGGGCT
>JAHDDY010000283.1 GCA_020629115.1 Paracoccaceae bacterium
TCGGATTCTCATCCTGATTGTCGCTGAACTCTCACCCAGATTGTCGCGCTACAGTGCGCATGAGCAAAAAAATCATCCGCTGCATCTTGTCCTGCCCCCCGACATATTTTTCCATCGAAATCCCGACGATGAACGATCAAATGGCGAGGGCCTTGCTCGTTTCTTGCGGGAAATAAATGCCATCCGATTTTTATAAAAACACAGTGCAGTTAAATTTTACCTGATTGATATATAAGCATCTAACAAATTACTGCGAATATATACTACGGTTTTTATCTGTGTTTTCTTGAGTTTTGCCTGCAGCGTTTCACCGAAAATCCCGGCTTGGAAACAGCGTCTTCGCTTGCTCCCGCGGATGCCGCGCGCTGGCGGGGACGTGCGTCGCTGGCGGTGCGGGTCGTTTGGTGTGGTCGGCGCGGGTTGAGGAGATGTCGACGGGGCCGGCTTCGCCGAGGCGGTCGAGGGTGGGGGAGAGGTCCGTGATGCTGCGGGCGACGAGGTGGGTGACGATGCCCTCGCGCTGGAGCTGGCCCGAGACGCGCAGGAGGCGGCCGGCGATGACGGCGCGGCGGTAGGCGGCGTAGGTGGTGGGCCAGACGACGACGTTGGCGACGCCGGTCTCGTCCTCCAGGGTCAGGAAGATGACGCCCGAGGCGGTGCCGGGGCGCTGGCGGGTGACGACGAGGCCGGCGATGGTGGTCATGCGTCCGTTCGGCAGGCTCGCGAGCGCGGCGCAGGGGAGCGGGGGCTGGCCGCCGGGCGAGCCCAGATCGGGGCGCAGCAGGGCGAGGGGGTGGTCCCTGAGCGAGAGGCGGGTCGCGACGTAGTCCTCGACCACCTCCTCGCCCCGGCTCATGGGCGGCAGGGCGGCGGGCGGCTCGACGATGCCTTCGCCTTCCATGTCGCCCGCGAACAGCGGCAGCGGGGTGGCGGCGGTGACGGCGCTCGCCTCCCACAGCGCCGCGCGGCGGTTCGCGCCGAAGGAGGCGAAGGCGTCCGCTTCGGCGAGGCGGCGCAGGGCGCGCGGGTGCAGGCCCGCCCGGCGCTGGAGGCTCTCGACATCGCGGTAGCCGTTGCCCCGGGCGGCGGCGATCCAGCCGGCATCCTCCTCGCCGATCCCCTTGACCAGCCGCAGGCCGAGGCGCAGGGCGAAGCGCCCCGCATCGGTATCGTCCCATCCCCGCGCGCCGGGGCGGGGGCCGGGGGCGATATGCGGC
>JAHDDY010000284.1 GCA_020629115.1 Paracoccaceae bacterium
TGGGGCTGAACGGTCCCCAGACCTGCAACGTCGAGATGAAGGCCGCCGAGAGCGCGACGTAGGCCATGACGGCGACGAACAGCCATCCGACGAGGCGATGCCGCCGCGTCCCCTTCGCGCCCGCGACCTGCCACACACCCAGTCCGAGCGCGATCAGGGCGAGGATCGCGTGGCTGGGAATGGGGCGGGCCGCGTCGAGCAGCGGAGCGGATGACATCGGCGGGTGCGGCCTAGCGCGACAGGCGGGGCAGGCGCTGGGCGTTGAAGTCGCCCTCGCTCAGACCCGCGCCGAAGCGGTAGTTGGTCTGGAGGAGGGTGGTCGACTTGCCCGTCTGGTGGTTGACCATGTCGAGCCGGGCCGGGCGCCAGTAGCGGCCCGCATACTGCTGGTAGCCGCTCGCGCTCAGCGTCTTCTCCCGGTCGCCGCGGCGATTGTAGAAATCGACCTGATGCTGGTTGTAGTTCGTCGTGTCGACCCAAGCGACCCGCTTCGAATAGCCCGACCGCGCGTTCTTCGGATAGCCCTCGACGACATGGCAGGTCAGGCCGCCGGCCTGGGCCGGGCACGGCTCGTCGCGCAGCCAGCGGTACGTGTTGTCCTCGACCTCCTGGGAGCCGAGATCCTCGAAGGAGAATTCGGAGCCGACGAACTTGCCCGTGCGGTTCGAGGAGGAGATGCGCTTCACGCGCTTGACCGCCGGCAGATAGAGCCACTGGTCGTCATCCGACGGCTCGATCTTCGCCTGGGTCAGCGTGGCCGTGCCGTCGATGTCGCGCGGGGCGGAGAAGACGATGACGGACCAGTCCCCCTCGCCCATCTGCGCGGGGCGCTCCAGGTTCATGCCGCGCCAGACGCGGCGCGTCTCGTTGCCGCCCGCATCGCGCAGGATCATCTCGCCGTCATTGGTGAAGTCGCCCCAGCCGAGATCGCGGCGTTCGGCTTCCTGGACGATGGCGAGGCCCTTGGCTTCGGCGGATTGCGCCTGTGCCGGCGTCGGCGCGGCGGCGAGGCCGAGCGCGGCACCCACGGCGAGGATCGCGCCGAGCGCGGCGGTGGGGGCGGATCGGGTCGGGGTCGAGGCTGTCATGGTCTCTCTCCTGTCGATGGTGATGAGCAGTGCGGGCAGCAGCGTGAAGTCCGCGATCAGGGCAAGGGTGATGGTCAGCGCGGTCAGGCGGGCCATGTCGCCGTTCACCGCGAAGCCGG
>JAHDDY010000285.1 GCA_020629115.1 Paracoccaceae bacterium
TCGAACTGATCGGGCTCAGCCCGCACCGACCCGCAGCGCGGTGATCGGCTCGATCGAGCTGGCCTTCCACGCGGGATAGACCCCGGCGACCAGGCCGATCACGGCCCCCAGCACCGGTGCCGCGAACGGCAGCCACGGTTCGAGCACCGGCGTCCACTGTCGGGTCGCCGAGATGCCGACGATCGTGAGAATGCCCACGCTCGCCCCGAGCACCCCAGCGAAGAGGCCGAGCGCCGCGGATTCGGTGAGGAACTGCCCGGCGATGTGGCTCCGCGTCGCGCCGAGCGCACGGCGCAGCCCGATCTCCCCGGTGCGTTCGAGTACCGACACGAGCGTCACGTTGGCGATGCCGATGGCGCCGACGAGCAGCGACAGCCCGCCGAGCACGAGGAAGAGGGCGTTGACCTCGGATTCGACGGTCGACCGCACGGCCTGTGGCGACGGTGGCACCCGCGCCCGCACGAATCCCGGCTCGTTGGGAGCGAGGGCGATCGGGGCCTGATCGCCGATCAACTGAGCGGCGCCGACGGCAACCTCGACGTGCACCTCGTCGATGCCGGCGAGCTGGAAGCGGTCGCGAGCGAGCCCGTTGGGGATGATGATCGAGTTGAGGAGGTCGGTCTCACGGGCGACGTCGTCGAGGATCCCGATCACCGCGAACGCCTCCTCACCGACGAAGATCGCCGGCAGGTTGTCGATCCGTTCGACACCGAGCCGATTGGCCGCGCCGGGCCCCAACACGGCGACGGCGTCGGCTCGCTGGTCGTGCCCGGTGTCGAAGAACCGGCCGGTGCGGACCTCGGCCCGCACGGCGTCGAACAGGCCGGGACTCGCGGCGACCACGGGGAGCTGGAACGCATTCTGACCCTGCGGGTCGATCACCGGCACGGAGCGGGCGAGGGCGCCGCTGACGTCGACCGGGGTCTTGGTGCCGGCCGCCTCGACGCCGTTGAGGCGGGTGAGGCGATCTTCGGCGTCGAACGGGATCGCGGAGAGCTGGGTGTCGTTGCGACCCTGACGCTCGGCGTTGGTCAGCACGACCCGGGTCGCCTCCAGCTCGTCGAACTGGCGGACGATCTGGTTGCCGGCGGTCTTCGCGAGCCCGAGGGTCGCCACGAGGGCGGCGACACCCAGGATGGTGCCGAGAGCGGTGAGCATCGTCCGTGCTGGGCGGGCCGTCAGCGCCGTCGTGACCTCACCGA
>JAHDDY010000115.1 GCA_020629115.1 Paracoccaceae bacterium
GTCTGGCTCTGCGAGCGGATCGAGGCGGTCTACGCGGAGGCCGGGCGCGCGGCCCGCCCCGCGTAGTAATAGGCGACGAGGCCGGGCAGGCTCAGGGCCTGGAGCGCGATGAGGGCGTAGCCGAGCCGCTCGTCGCCCATGCCCCGCGCCGCCAGCCCCCAAGCGACCGCCCCGACGACCAGCGGGCCGAGCGTGTAGCCGGTCAGGTTCACGGCCATCAGCAGGAAGGACGAGACCGCCCCCCGGTTCCGCTCCCCGAGGCGCGTGTGCAGCATCGACAGGGTGGTCGCCAGATGCGCCCCGCCCACCACCGTCGGCAGTACCAGGAGCGCCAGCGAGAGACGCGTATCCTCCACGAGGAAGGCCGCGACCAGCAGCGGCTTGCCCAGCGCCATCAGCAGTGCCGGGAGCCAGACCAGCCACGCCCCGTCCCGCCGCGCCAGCCGCGCCGCGCCGTAGCCGACGGCCACCGTCCCCGCCGCCCCGCCGATCCCCACCGTGCAGGCCACGAACAGGCCGACCTGCTGGACCGGCATGTCGTGGACCCGCACGAGGAAGCTGGGCAGCCACGCGACCATCCCGAAGTTGATGACCGAGGTGAGGGCGCAGGCGACGAAGATGCGGCGCTTGACGCGCGTCCCCGATATCGTGCCCGCCGCGACGCGCAGCATCGGCAGCCACGCTTCCGCCCGCCCGGCATCGGGCGCGGCGCGGGGGATGCAGGCATAGGTCAGCGCGACCAGCGCCAGCCCCGGCAGCCCCGCGACGATCATCGCGGTGCGCCAGCCGTACTGCTGGGTGAGGATGCCGCCCCCCACCAGCGCCACGGCCAGGCCGAGATTTCCCCCGGCGGTGAAGACCGCGAAGGCGCGCGTGCGCCCCCGATCCGTCGCCGCCTCTCCCACCACCGTATGCGAGGCGGGGATGCCCGCGGCCTCCGCGATGCCGATGCCGATCCGCGCGAGCAGGAGCTGCGCGAAGCCGGCGGCGAACCCGCTCAGCACCGTCATCGCGCTCCACGCGAAGACCGCCATCGCCATGACGTGCCGCCGGTCGAGGAAGGCCGAGAGCAGGCTGAGCGGCACCACCGCCAGCGCGAAGACCACCGAGAAGGCGATGCCCGACAGGACGCCGAGCTGCAGGTCGTTCAGCGCCATCTCTGCGCCGATGGCGGGCAGGGCGACGGCGACGATGTGCCGGTCGACATGGCTCGTCGCCATGAATGCCGTCAGGAACGCCAGCGTCCCCCGCCTCTCCAAGGCGGCCGGCGCGGTTCCGGGCGGTGCGGGCGCGTTGGGCATCGGCGCAACCCTACGGCCCCCGCTCGCTCCCGTCCATTCGTCCGTGGTATCGACCTCGAATACACTTCAAGATTGTAATAATAGCATTACAACCTATAAGAGCTTCCTTGGAGACATCGCCTCGGGAGGGCATCATGATCAGAACGGCGGCCTGCGCCTGCATCCTTTTCGCGATCTCGGGGGTCGGCGATGCCTGGGCGCATGGGGGTGGCCTGAATGCGAGCGGATGCCACAACAACCGCAAGACCGGCGGCTATCACTGCCACCGGAGCGGCGGGTCGAGCCGGTCGTCCGCAGGAACCGGATCGGGATTCTCCCTCTACGGAACGCCCGCGACCGAGCCGCCCGCTCCCGCCCCGCTGTACCGGAGCATCACGCCGCTGGCCGCGCCGATCCCCGCCATCGAGCCGCGCTCCGGCCTGCTGCCCTCGACGCCGCAGACGATCGGAACGACGCCCCTGCCCCCGCTGCCGGATGATGGTGCGCCCCGGGGCGATGCCGTCCTGCATGCCCTGCTGGAGGAGATGCAGGCGAGCATGAACGCGCTGCGCTCCGAGGTGCTCGATCTCAGGCTGCGCGTGATGACGCTGGAGAGCCGGTGACGGCGCGTCCCTACAGCGCGAACTGCTCCGGCGTGAGGGCGTAGAGCGGCGCGCTTCCGGCCGTCGCCGCATGGGCGAAGCCCTCGGCGAGCGGGGCGATCTGGCCCGCGTGGAAGGCGGCGACCGCGATGCGGGCGGTGTTGTAGGGGTTGTCCTCCCCCGCCGCCTTCGCCGCCCGCGCGCCCTTCGACAGGAGCGCGCCGCCGTGCAGGTGGCTCATCAGCGTCAGGTAGGGCGACGACCCGGCGAGGCGCTCGCTCATGTCGTTCTGCTCCAGCATCCACACGGTCGCCTTCGCCGCCGCCTCGTGCGCCATGGCCAGCCCCGTGGCCACCGCGTCGAGACCGGCGGCCTGCGCCGCCGCCACCTCCTCGCCCGCCGCGTCGAGGATGGCCCGCGCGGTCGCGCCCCCGTCCATCGACAGCTTGCGGCCCACCAGGTCGGCGGCGTGGATGCCGTTCGTGCCCTCGTAGATCGCCGTGACGCGCACGTCGCGGTAGAACTGCGCCGCGCCCGTCTCCTCGACGAAGCCCATGCCGCCATGCACCTGCACGCCGAGTTCCGCCACGTGCATCCCCGCATCCGTGCCGAAGGATTTCGCCAGCGGCGTCAGGAACGCCCCCCGTGCCGCCCACATCGCCCTCTCGCCCTCGGGCGCGGCGCGGGCCATGTCGAGCGACAGGGCGCAATCGTAGCAGATGGCGCGCGTGACCTCGGTATAGGCCTTCATCTCCATGAGCATCCGCCGCACGTCCGGGTGATCCATGATCGAGCCGGTGCCCGCGTGGCCCGCCGGGGCCAGCGCCTTGCCCTGCACCCGGTCGAGGGCGTAGGCAAGCGCGTGCTGCGTCGCGGCCTCGGCGGTGCCCAGCCCCTCGACGCCGACGCCGAGGCGGGCGTTGTTCATCATGGTGAACATGCAGGCGAGGCCCTTGTTCTCCTCCCCGACCAGCCAGCCGGTCGAGCCTTCGTAGGCGAGCACGCAGGTGGGCGAGCCGTGCAGGCCCATCTTGTGCTCGATGGACACGGTCTTGACCGCGTTCTCGGCTCCGTCCTCCAGGAATTTCGGCACCAGGAACAGGCTGATCCCCTTCGAGCCGGGGGGCGCGTCGGGCAGGCGGGCGAGGACGAGGTGGACGATGTTCTCCGTCAGGTCGTGGTCGCCCCAGGAGATGTAGATCTTCTGCCCCTCGATCAGGTACGTCCCGTCCCCCTGCGGCGTCGCCTTCGTCTTGAGCGCGCCCACGTCGGAGCCGGCCTGCCCCTCGGTCAGGTTCATCGTCCCGGTCCATTCGCCGCTGACGAGCTTCGACAGGTAGCGCTCCTGCAACTCGGGCGAGGCATGGGCGCTCAGTGCCTCGATGGAGCCTTGCGACAGCAGCGGGCAGAGCGAGAGCGACAGGCAGGCGCTCGCGAACATCTCGTTCATCGCGGTCTGGAGCGTCAGGGGCAGGCCCATCCCGCCGTGTTCCTCCTCGGCGTTCAGGCCCAGCCAGCCGCCCTCGGCGATGGCCGCGTAGCCCTCCCTGTAGCCTTCGGGCGTGACCACCCGCCCGTCGATCAGCCTGCACCCCGCATCCCCCGGTACCTGAAGCGGGGCGAGCGTCTCCTCGGACAGTTTCGCCACCTCCGCGAGGATCGCCTCGACCGTGTCGGGGGTCGCCTCGGCGAACAGGTCGGTCTCGGCCAGCCGGGACGCGCCGATCACGTGGTCGAGGCAGAAGCGGATGTCGGATACGGGCGGACGGTAGGGCATGTCGGTCTGTCTCCTGACGCAAGCGGGAACGGGGGTGAAAGCCCTTATCGCAGGCGAGGGTTCCCCGGTCCAGTTGCCGCGACGATACCGCGACCCTGCGCCCCGTCCCTGCGTTCGACGGGCTTGAAACGTATTCGATATCGTGAATACAAGGGGCACCATTCCTTCGAGGGAGGACGAAACGCTATGGAAACGACCTTCACCCCGGTCCAGTCGCTTGCAGGCGGCGCGATGATCGGTCTGTCGGTGGTGCTGCTGATGGGGACGCTGGGGCGCATCGCCGGAATCAGCGGCATCGTCGCGCGCCTGCTGCCGCCCGGCGTGGAGCGGGGCGGGCGGTGGACGGGGGCGGCCTTCGTGCTCGGTCTGCTGCTCGCCGTGCCGGTCCATGGCTGGGCGAGCGGGGCCGTGCCCGCCGGAACCATGGTGGCCGCCGGGCCGCTGCTGGCGCTGTCCGGGCTGCTGGTCGGCTTCGGTGCGGTGACGGGCAACGGCTGCACCAGCGGGCACGGGGTCTGCGGCCTGTCGCGCCTGTCGGGCCGCTCGGTGGTCGCGACGGGCATTTTCATGGCCGCCGCCTTCGCCACCGTCCTCGTCCTGCGCCACCTCGGGGGGATGTAGGCCATGGGAGTCGCCAGCGCGCTGCTCGCCGGGTTGCTCTTCGGGATCGGGTTGATCGTCTCGGGGATGACGGACCCGCTCAAGGTGCAGAACTTCCTCGATCCGTTCGGCACCTGGGACCCGTCCCTCGCCTTCGTCATGGGCGGGGCCGTCGCGGTGGCGCTGCCGGGCTTCGCGTTGCTGCGCCGCCGGGCCGGGCCGCTCTTCGCCCCCGCCTTCCGCTGGCCCGCGCGGGAGGATATCGACGCGCGGCTGATCGGCGGGGCGGCGGCCTTCGGCATCGGCTGGGGGCTGGCCGGGCTGTGCCCCGGCCCCGCGCTCGTCGCCGCCCTGTCCATTCCGTCGGTCGCCCTCGTCTTCGTGCCCGCCATGCTGCTCGGCATGGTGCTGGCCAGGGCGCTCGCCCCCCGCGCGCCGCGCGCCGCTACCGGAGGAGCCGCCCATGCCCGCCCCTGACGCCGCCATCCGGCCTGTCGTCACCGCCTTCTTCGACCCGGCGACCCATACCATCAGCTACGTGGTGCGCGACCCGGACAGCCGGGCTTGCGCGGTGGTCGATTCGGTGATGGATATCGACTACGCCGCCGGACGCATCACCCACGACCAGGCCGACCGCCTCGTCGCCCATATCGAGGGCGAGGGACTGACGCTGGAATGGATCATCGAGACCCATGTCCACGCCGACCACCTGTCCGGCGCGCCCTATCTCCAGGATCGCCTCGGCGGCAGGATCGGCATCGGGGCGGGCATCGCCGTGGTGCAGGAGACCTTCGGCAAGGTCTTCAACGAGGGCACCGAGTTCGCGCTCGACGGCTCGCAGTTCGACGCGCTGTTCGAGGACGGGGACACCTACGCCATCGGCGCGATGCCCGTGCGGGTCATGGCGACGCCCGGCCATACGCCCGCCTGCATGGTACACGTGGTGGGCGATGCCGCCTTCGTCGGGGATACGCTGTTCATGCCCGATGGCGGGTCGGCCCGGGCCGACTTTCCGGGGGGCGATGCGGGTCAGCTCTACGATTCGATCCAGAAGGTGCTGGCCCTGCCGGGTGAGACGCGGCTGTTCATGTGCCACGACTACGGCCCGAACGGGCGCGACATCCGCTGGGAGACGACCGTCGCCGAGGAGCGGGCGCACAACATCCACGTGGGCGGCGGGGCGACCCGCGCGGATTTCGTCCGCCTGCGCGAGGCGCGCGACGCGACGCTGCCCATGCCGAGGCTCATCATCCCCTCGCTCCAGGTCAACATGCGCGCCGGTCAGGTGCCGCGGGACGAGGCGGGGCGGCCCGTGCTCAGGGTGCCGGTGAACGGGCTGTAGCGGGGGGCGGCATCCGCCGCCCCGTCGCTCAGAAGCGGAACGCGGCGCGGATCATGCCGCCCTGCGCATCGCCGTCGTCGCCGAAGGTGCCGTCGAGGCGCAGGCCGAGGGTCAGCCGGTCGCTCACGTCGAGATCCGCGCCGAGGCCCACGCGCACCCGGTCCTCGCCGAGCAGGCCGGTCGTGACCGGGAAGCTGCTCCCCCCCGGGAGCGAGCCGGTCAGGTCGAGCGTCTCGTCGCCGAAGGCATGTTCGTAGACCACCTCCGCATGGACCGACCCGGCCAGGCCCTGCACCCCCGCGCGCAGGCCGATGCCGGCGACCACTTGCGAGAAATCGCCGTCCAGCCCGGTATTCAGCGGCCCGGCCCCGTCGATGTCGAAATCGGCGTAGGTGTAGTCCAGCCGTCCGACCGGGCCGAGGGAGAAGCCGGTATCGACGGGGTTCACCACGTCGAAGGCGGCTTCCACGCGGGCGTTGACTATATCCCCGTCCCCGTCCGCGCCGCCATCGGCCTCGATATCGGCGCGGGTGTAGGACAGGGCCGCGCTCGTCTCGAACCCGCCCAGCGTGCCGTCGGCGTAGACGCCGACATGGTAGGCATCCGCCTCGCCGTCCCGGAAGCGGCCGTCGATATCGGTCTGCGAATAGCCGATGCCGACGCCGACCGTGGCGTCGCGGAACGGTCCGAGCGCCATGCCGCGCTCGATCCCGAGGGAGCCGCCGAGCGTGGTGCCGTCGTAATCCGCGCCGGGGCCGCCGTCGATGTCGAACGCGCCGCCCTGTACCGCGACCCAGGCCCGCGTCTCGGCCAGCGGGCGCAGGACCGGGGCGACGGGCCGCACGATCACCGCGGCGGGGGCCGGAACGACGACGCTCTGCCCGAAGACGCGCGCCTCGCCCGCCGGGGCCGTCGCCGCCGTCAGGGGCAGGCCCGCCCCGCCGCCGCCCGTGCGCAGGCCGTCGGCGAAGCCCTGCCCCGCGAGGATGCCCCCCGCCGCCGCCTGCGCGGCCACCTCGCCGGAGATATCCGACAGGAGCGCGGGGGCCTCGGCGGTGCTGGCGGTGGCGATGGCGCGCCGGTCGTCGAGGAAGGCGGGGTTCGCCGCCACGGTCTCGTCCAGCGCCCGGCCCGCCGAGCGGGCGTTCGGGTCGGTGGCCGCGTTCTCGAAGGCGTTCGCGCCGTAGTCGAATCGCACGTTCCGGCCCGTCGAGGAGGCGCGCAGGAAGGGCGAATCGGCGACCGTGAGCGTGCTGCCCCCGTCGAACTGCGTATCGCCGAAATCGACCGTCTGCCCGCCGCCGCCGAAATCGTTGCGCGAGATATTGGCGTTGGAGCCGGATTCGAAGGTCACGCGCCCGCCGTTGCTGCTGTCGGCCCGGCCCGCATTCGCGGTGCCGCCCGAGCGCACGTTGGTCGCGCCGCCGTTGCTGGCCGTGACGCGGTCCGACGAGCCGCCGTTGTCGACGCTGGCCGAGCTGCCCGCCCCGTCGGAGGAGACGCTGGAGGCCCGTCCGCCGTTGCCGACGTTGGCCGCCCCGCCGTTGGAGGCCGAAACCCGTCCCGCCGAGCCGCCGTTGTCCACGTTGGCCGAGCTGCCCGCCCCGTCGGAGGAGACGTTGTCCGCCCGCCCGCCGTTGCGCACGGTGGCCGACCCGCCGTCGCGCGCGTTCGCGTTGCCGACGCTGCCGCCCTGGTCCACGGTCGCCGAGCCGCCCTCGTTCGCGTTGACGGTGTTGCCGCTCTGATCGTTGTCGACCGTGACGCTCGATTCCATGCCGTTGGCCGGATCGTTCGGATTGCCGTTGCGGCCCACGTTGGTCGTCTCGAATCCCGCATACTGCGACGAGCGGTTCTGCTTGCCGTTGTTGAGGGTGAGCGTGTCGGACCCGCCGCCCGCATCGACCAGCACGCCGGGGCCGTCGACGGTGGTCGAGGAGTTGTCGGTCAGGGTGTCGTCGCCCTCGCCGAGCAGGATGACCGGATCGGCGGAGGTGCCGCGCACCGTGCCGTTGACGGTCACGGTGTCGTCGCCCGCGCCCATGTCGAGCACCGGATCGGACGACCCGCCGAAGACGGTGCCGTCCACGGTGACGGTGGTGTTCGTCATGCCCCGGTCGACGAGGGCCTGCGCGCCCACCGCGTCGATGTTGCCGCCCCGGTCGACGGTGACGGTCGCCGTCATGGCCGATTCGTTCACGAGCACGGCCTGGGATTCGGACGACGAGGTCTCGATGACGCCCGTCGGCCCGACCGTCAGCATCGCGCCGTCGTTCAGGACGATTCCCTGGCTCTGGGAGGAGGAGGCCTTCACGGTGCCGTCCACCTGCACCATGCCGCCCGTGCCGACCACGATGGCCGAGGAGTTGCCCGAGGAGATGGCGATCTCGCCGCCCTGCTCGACGGTCACCCGCGCCATCGCCCCGTTCGCCTCGATGGCGTTCGAGCCGGAGGATTGCGCCGTGACGAAGCCGCCGTCCCGCACGGTGACGGTCAGGCCGTCCGCCGTGCCGAGGATGGCCGAGGCGTTGCCGGAGCTGGAGCGGATATCGCCCGCCACGGTGACGGTGCCGTTCGCGCCGTCGACCTGGACGGGGTTGGACATGCCCGAGCTGGTGGTCACGCGCGCGCCGGACTGCACCTCCAGCGACGACCCCATGCCGCCGAGCACCACCGCGTCGGAACCGGAGTTGCCGGTCGTCGCCTGCCCGCCCATGGTGCCGTCGCCCATGATGGTGACGGTGGCGTTCGCGCCGACGGCGACGGCCGGCGACTGGCCGCCGCCCGTCTGCGCGAGGCCCATCGTGCCGATCGTGATGGTGGCGTCGTCGGTCGCCCGGATGGCGGGGGAGGCCTCGCCGGCCGTCGTCACCTGCCCGTCGACGGTGATCGTCGCGCCGCTGGTGACGTCGATGCCCGCCGCGGTGTCGCCGGAGGTGTTGACGGGGCGGTTGGACTGGCCCGAGACCGTGACCGTCGCGCCCGTGCCGAGCAGGATGCCGTTCGTCCCCGTGACGGAGATGCCGCCCCCCGGGCCGGCCACGTCGACGGTCACGTCGTTGGCCCCCGGCGCGGTGATCCCGGTGTTGTCGAGATTGTTCGCGCAGGTGACGGTCGCCCCGGACGAGGGCATGTTCCCCGCGTCGCCGTTGGCGAGTGTGCAGGCCGCGGCGGCGGGATTGCCGAGCAGGGCAAGGGTCGAGACCCCCGCCATGAGGAGGAGGGTGCGCTGGGCGGGCATCGGCATGGCGATCGGCCTCGTCTGTTCGGGAATGACCGGTACCCAGATGCCCCGTTCGCGCCGCATATCCACCGGCACGGACGAGATAATCCGCCTGAATGCTTTTTCTCCCCTGCGTGCGTCCCTTACGGCATCATTCGCGCAGGGCGGTATCGCGGATCTCGGTCAGCGGCTCGATCAGCGTCTGGAGCACCGTCTTGTCCTCGGCCAGCATGTCCACGTCGGCGACCATGCCGGGCAGGATCGGGTAGCCGGGGCCGAGATCGGACCGCTCGGCCGTCAGGCGCACGCGGAAGAAGCTCTCGCCGTCCTCG
>JAHDDY010000286.1 GCA_020629115.1 Paracoccaceae bacterium
CCCGGCGCCACCGCGGCCGCCCCCCCCGCGGTTGGCGACACGCCCGCCAGCGCCGCCGCCGACGCAAATGATGGTGGCGGCAGCGGCGCGGCGCTGGCGTCCCAACAGGCCATCCTTTCCCACGCGGTGCTTCGGCGCATCGCCAAGCCCGCCCGCTACCTTGGCGACGAGGCGGGCGCGGTGCGCGGCGACTGGCCCGCCGCGGCGATCCGGTTTGTCTTTGCCTACCCCGAGGTGTACAAGGTGGGCATGAGCAACAGCGGCCACGTCATCCTCTACTCGGAGCTCGACACGCCGGGCGTTTGTCCTCGCCGACCGCTCGTATCTGCCCGCCGCAGACATGCTCACGGCGCTCCGCGACGCGGCGCAGCCGCTGTTTGTGGTGGAGAGAAAGCGCGGCGTGGCCGTCTTCGACCTTTTCGACATGCCCGTGCACTGTGAGCTCAGCGCGCTCAACTGCCTGGAGCATCTCGCGCTTAGCAGTATTCTGCTGACGTGGGCGGAGCGGGACGCGGCGGACGCCGCGGCGGGCCACGTGGACGGGTGGAGCGTCGTGGCTGGCAGCCTGCCGCTGGTCGTTGCGAGCGGCACCACGCTCTCGAGCAACCCCGACCCATACGCCGACTTTTTTGACTCCGCCCTCTTCGGCGACGGCGAACCGTGCTGCGCGCCGTCGCGATGACGATTGCCGCGTGCCTCGCGTCGCCGACG
This sequence comes from Paracoccaceae bacterium, assembly GCA_020629115.1. Lineage (GTDB taxonomy): Bacteria > Pseudomonadota > Alphaproteobacteria > Rhodobacterales > Rhodobacteraceae > JAHDDY01. The sequence goes on from JAHDDY010000286.1 coordinate 712, forward strand.
CCTCTGTCGCGGGAGGGGGTGCTGCTCGGGCTGGCGCAGGTCCCTGGCGTGTGCGTGCCCCGCATTTAAGAGGTGTACACCTCCACGGCCGCCGTCCGGCCGGTGCGGGCGGACGTGTCCGCGCGCCCCTCGCGGCAGGTCGCGACGTCCCGGCCGCGACGGTCGCTCCCGCTCGTCCCCACCATGGGCGCCGTCTACGACCGGCTGGTCGTTGAGGTGCGCCGCGGCTGCACCCGCGGCTGCCGTTGGGCATGCTCACCCTTCCCGCGCGGGACGTGGCGCCCGCGGACGTGGCCGCGGCGGTGCGGGAAGGGGTCAAACAGACCGGCTACAACGAGTTCTCACTGCTCAGCCCGTCGTGCTCCGACTACCTCAGCCTGCCCGCGGTGAGGCTGGGCCTGATGAACAGGCGGCGGGACCTGAATATCGGGCTGTCGCTGCCGTCCCCGCGGGTGGTCCGGTTGGCCACGAGCGGAGC
>JAHDDY010000287.1 GCA_020629115.1 Paracoccaceae bacterium
TGCTGATGGACGCGGGTGCCAACGTGGGCAGAACCGACAACGATGGGTGCACGGCGCTGCTTTCGGCGGGCGGCAGAGGCAGCGCCGCGGCGGTGAAGGCTCTGCTGCAAGCGGGGGCCAATGCTGAAACAGTGGACTCTGATGGATCCACTTCCTTGCACCTGGCTTCTGGTGCTCGGTCTCGTGGCGCTCTGGTCACACCAAGTGAAGCTCGTGCTGCTGCGGACGCTCGGGACCGCAAAGTTCGAGCGCCGCTGCACATGGCCGCGGAGAGTGGCCGGCCAGCCGTTGTCGCCGCACTGTCATCGTGTCTTCTCACTGCACCTGGTGCAGAGGACAGCCACGGTGAACAGGGGACGTTCCCTCGCTGTGTGGCCTTGGTCCATCGTTCCCAGCCATCTGACGTTGGCGTGAACGCGGTCGACCAGGGCGGCCGGACGCCGCTTCACTACGCCGCCGCTCAGGGGTACGCAGCGATTGTGGCGCTGCTTCTGCGCCACGGCGCGCACTTTGACGTGGTGGACACGATGGGCCTCACACCCCTGTACATGGCCGCATCGCTCGGCCACGGCTCGATTGTCGACCAGTTCACGGTCGAGCACCGTCCGACGACGGCGGTCAGCACACCCATGCACGGTGCGGCCAGGTACGGGCGGGTGACTCTCTTCTCCAAGCCTCAGCTGCGTCCGTTTTTGTCAGCTGCCGACAAGACGGGCGCCACGCCGCTGCACATTGCCGCCGGCGCGGTGGACGCCCTCGCCGTGCGCACGCTGATAGCCCTGGGCGCGGACGTGCACAGGCGCGACGAGGACAACTCCTCGCCGCTACACAGGGCGGTGGCGTGGCTGGAGTGCGCCGTGTGGGCCGTCGAGAGGGGCAACCCGCGGGCGGCGGATCGCAAGGACGTTGGCCGCCGCCTGCGCGACGCCGCCGCCGGCCACCTGGTGAGGGGAGGCCAGCCAGATGGCGAGCTGGACCTGGCGGGCGTGCCGTCGCGGGTGTGCGACAAGCTGGGCGACTTCCGGGCGGTGGTGCTGATGCTTCTCGCCGCTGGCGGGCGCGTCGACGGGATCGGTCGCCCCGGCATTCGGCGGCTGTGCCTGCGCATCGTTCGCAACGCCGACGGGTTCAAGCCGCGGCAGTTTGTGCGCCATGACGGTTTCTGGACAGCCCACGAGTGTTGGCCG
>JAHDDY010000116.1 GCA_020629115.1 Paracoccaceae bacterium
AACTTTATTCAAAACCCCATTCGATACAATTTTCCACATCACCAGTACAGTAATCGGAGCAGATCAGCAGCGGTGAGTATTTCAGGACGGCGAACATGAAAAGGCCCCGGTGCGGATCGCGCCGGGGCCTCGCTCGTATCTCAAGGCGATTACTGTGCGATCAGTGCGCCAGGACCGCCAGCAGCAGCAGCGCCACGATGTTCGTGATCTTGATCATCGGGTTCACGGCGGGGCCGGCGGTATCCTTGTAGGGGTCGCCCACGGTGTCGCCGGTGACGGAGGCCTTGTGCGCCTCGCCGCCCTTGACGTGCTGCACGCCGTCCTTGTCGGTGAAGCCGTCCTCGAAGCTCTTCTTCGCGTTGTCCCAGGCCCCGCCGCCGGCGGTCATGGAGACGGCCACGAAGAAGCCCGTGACGATCACGCCCATGAGCATCGCGCCCAGCGCCGCGAAGCCTTGCGCCGGGCCGGCGATGGCGCCGATGACGAAGAAGACGAAGATCGGCGAGAGGACCGGCAGCATCGAGGGGATGATCATCTCCTTGATCGCGGCCTTGGTCAGCATGTCGACCGCGCGGGCGTAGTCGGGCTTGGAGGTGCCCGCCATGATGCCCGGATCGGCCTTGAACTGCCGCCGCACCTCCTCGACCACCGCGCCGCCCGCGCGGCCCACCGCCGTCATGGACATGCCGCCGAAGAGGTAGGGCAGCAGGCCGCCGAAGAGCAGACCGGCGACGACGTAGGGGTTCGACAGGTTGAAGAGGTTCGCCACGTCGAGGCCGAAGAAGACCGAGTCCGTGTCGTTCTCGGCGAGCGCCTTGGCCGCGAAGAACTTCAGGTCCTCGGTATAGGCCGCGAACAGCACGAGCGCGCCGAGGCCCGCCGAGCCGATGGCGTAGCCCTTGGTGACGGCCTTGGTGGTGTTGCCCACGGCGTCGAGCGCGTCGGTCGTGTTGCGGACGTCGTCGGGCAGGCCCGCCATCTCCGCGATGCCGCCCGCGTTGTCGGTGACCGGGCCGAAGGCGTCGAGCGCGACGACGAAGCCCGCCAGTGCCAGCATGGCCGTGACCGCGATGGCGATGCCGAAGAGGCCGGCGAGGGAGTAGGTGGCGATGATGCCGACGATGATGGTGATGGCGGGCAGCGCGGTCGCCTCCAGCGAGACGGCGAGACCCTGGATCACGTTGGTGCCGTGGCCCGTGACCGATGCCTGGGAGATCGAGCGCACGGGGCGGTAGTCGACGCCCGTGTAGTATTCCGTCACCCAGATGATGATCCCGGTGATGACGATGCCGACCACGCCGCAGAGGAAGAGGTTCATGCCGGTGAAGCTGACGCCGGTGCTGGTCGTCATCTCGGTGCCGAGGCCGACCGTCAGGACGGTGGCGAGCAGCAGGCCGGGGATGGACAGGATCGCGCAGACGATGAAGCCCTTGTAGAGCGCGCCCATGATCGAGTTGTTCGCGCCGAGCTTCACGAAGAAGGTACCCGCGATCGAAGTCAGGATGCAGACGGCGCCGATGACCATCGGGTACAGCATGACGCTGTAGAGCATGTCCGACCCGGCGAAGTAGATCGCGCCGAGCACCATGGTCGCGACGAGCGTCACGGCGTAGGTCTCGAACAGGTCGGCAGCCATGCCCGCGCAGTCGCCCACGTTGTCGCCCACGTTGTCGGCGATGGTGGCGGGGTTGCGGGGGTCGTCCTCCGGGATGCCGGCCTCGACCTTGCCCACGAGGTCGCCGCCCACATCCGCGCCCTTGGTGAAGATACCGCCGCCGAGACGCGCGAAGATGGAGATGAGCGACGCGCCGAAGCCGAGGGCGACGAGGGCGTCGATGACCGTGCGGTCCGCGGACTCGTAGCCCATGAACTGCGTCAGGACGAGGAAGTAGACCGCCACGCCGAGGAGCGCGAGACCCGCGACGAGCATGCCCGTGACCGCGCCCGACTTGAACGCGATGTCGAGGCCCGCGCCGAGGCTCTGGCTCGATGCCTGGGCCGTGCGGACGTTGGCGCGCACGGAGATGAGCATCCCGATGAAGCCCGCCGCCCCCGAGAGCACCGCGCCGATGGCGAAGCCGATGGCCGCGGGCAGGGACAGGAAGTAGGCGACGAGGGCGAAGATGATGACGCCCGCGATGGCGATGGTCGTGTACTGGCGCGTCAGATAGGCCTGCGCGCCCTCCTGGATCGCGCCGGCGATCTCCTGCATCCGGGCATTGCCCGCATCGGCGGCGAGTACCGACCTGGTGGCCCAGACGCCGTAGACGACGGACAGAAGCCCGCACAAGATAACGAGGAATAGCATCCTCACCCCTCCTCAAAAGTCATTATACCCGGTTCGAGACCCGCTCCGCCCTGTCGGGGGGCGGGTTTCTGGATCGACCGGACGCGTTGTCAAGCGGCGGCTTTACAAATCATTTACGACGCGGGGTCAAGGCGCGATGCGGTACAGGGCGACGAAAGGTGGAGCGACCCGGCGAAATCGTGTAAGCCGCGCGGCGACCGCATCGCGAGAGGGGGCACCATGCGCTTCGAGGGCACCGACGACTACATCGCCGACCGCGACCTGACCGTCGCCGTCAACGCCGCCATCACGCTCCAGAAGCCGCTGCTGGTGAAGGGCGAGCCGGGGACGGGCAAGACGGAGCTGGCCCGGCAGGTCGCCGGCGCGCTGGGGATGGACCTGCTGGAATGGCACGTGAAATCCACGACGAAGGCGCAGCAGGGGTTGTATGAGTACGACGCCGTCTCGCGCCTGCGCGACAGCCAGCTCGGCGACGAGCGGGTGCGCGACGTGCGCAACTACATCCGCCCCGGCAAGCTGTGGGAGGCGTTCACCGCCGAGGAGCGCGTCGTCCTCCTGATCGACGAGATCGACAAGGCCGATATCGAGTTCCCGAACGACCTGCTCCAGGAACTCGACCGCATGGCCTTCCACGTCTACGAGACCGGCGAGACGGTGGCGGCGCGCGAGCGTCCGGTCGTCATCATCACGTCGAACAACGAGAAGGAGCTGCCGGACGCCTTCCTGCGGCGCTGCTTCTTCCACTACATCAGCTTTCCGGAGGCCGAGACCCTGGCGAGGATCGTCGAGGTCCACTACCCGGGCATCAAGCAGGCGCTGCTGCGCGAGGCGCTGACGCAGTTCTACGAGATCCGCGAGGTGCCGGGGCTGAAGAAGAAGCCGTCCACGTCGGAGGTGCTCGACTGGATCCGCCTGCTGGTGGCCGAGGACGTCGACCCGTCCGACCTGCGCCGCAGCCCGACCGAGAGCCTGCCGAAGCTGCACGGGGCGCTGCTGAAGAACGAGCAGGACGTGCATCTCTTCGAGCGGCTCGCCTTCATGGCGCGGCGGGGCGGCTGAGCGCCGGGGGTCACGTCACGAGCGAGACGGCGGTCGTGGCGACCCCGACGAGTACCGCGACGGGGACGAGCGCGGCCAGGATCAAGAGGCCGTCGCGCGTCAGCAGCCCGAGCGCGACGAGAAGCACCGCCGCGCCGAGGATTGACGAGGTGAGCGGGATGATCTCCAGGAACGGCATCACCGCGCCGCACAATCCCGTAAAGGCGACAACAATCGGGCGCAGCGGTGCCCGGACGAGCAGGCCGAGCCGGGGGCGCGTGAAGCGGTCGAGCCATCCGGCGGGCGGGCGGATGCGGTCGATGGCTCCGACGAGGGCCTCCGCACTCACGCTCCGCCGACGCAGCCAGGCCGGCAGGTAGACATGCGGCCGCCCCAGCAGCTTCTGTCCCGCGATCCAGACGATCAGGATGCCGCAGAAGCTGGAGAAGCCCGGTATCGTGCTGAGCGGCGTGACCACCAGCAGCGAGACGGTCAGCAGGAGCGTCGTGAACGAAGTCCTGCCCAGCCGGTCGAGCAGATCGTCCACGCTGACCTCGCCCTCCGCCCCGGCCCCGGCCCCGGCGAGACGGTCGAGCAGCGCGCCCAGGGGGCGTTCCGCCAATGCGCTGCCGCGCGAGCCTGTACGACCGGCCATGCATGGACCCCTTTCGCCCGACGGAACGATACCGCCCGAGAAACGCGGCGGCATCCCGGCGGGTTCCCTCAAGGCCGCGGGCCGTCAGCCGAAGATCAGCCCCACCGTCACGAAGGCCAGCCCCAGGAAGGCCGTGCCCACCGCCGCCATGTTCAGGGCGACGAGCCTGTGCATCCCGGCGCTCGACCCGTCCCCCTCCCCGCGCTTGACCGCCAGGGCCTTGCGGATGCAGGCGCCGAGGCCGACGAGGCCCAGGATGGTGAGGAAGATGCCGGCGTAGAGCGCGATCTGGGCCATCAGAACGGCACCATCATGCCGCGGTAATCCTCGAACACCCCCGTCGTGGCCATCGACAGGGCGTCGAAGCGGCGCATCAGGCCGTCGGCGCTCTCCTCGACCGAGATGTCGGCCCCGCCGCCGCCCATGTCGGTGCGCACCCAGCCGGGGTGATACGCCCCGACGGCCACGCCGCGCGGCTTCAGCTCGGCGGCGAGGTTGCGCGCCACGTTGACCGCCCCCGCTTTCGACGCGCGATAGGGATAGGCGTTGCCGCTCGCTCCGGCATTCGACCCCATGATCGAGGAGACGATGGCGATGCGCCGCCCCTCCCCCGCCTCGACCCGAGGCAGGAGAGCGCGGGTGACGAGGAAGGGGCCGGCGACGTTGGTCATCAGCACGTCGCGCCAGGCGTCGGCGCCGTGCGCGGCGTCGGACAGGCCGCCGTAGCTGTTGAGCACCCCGGCATTCAGGACCAGGATATCGACGGCTTCCGGCGTCGCGGCGGCGAGGGCCGCGACGCTCGCCTCGTCCGTCACGTCGAGCGCGCGGACGGAGACGCGCCCCGTCTCCTCGGACAGCGCCGCGAGTGCGCCCGCCTGCTCCGGATGCCGCGCGGTCGCGATCACGAGGTCGCCCCGCAGGGCCGCGACCCGCGCCATGGCCAGACCGATGCCCCGGTTCGCGCCGGTGATGAGAATGGTGGCCATGCGGTGTCTCCCTGCCCTGTCGCGACGGTCTTGGACCACGTTTCCTTGCACCTGTCGAGAAGGGCTGTATCGTGACGGGCGTAAAATGCGGGGCGGGCTTGATGGACGGAGGCGATATCCGGGACGCGCGCGCGTCCGATTGCGAGGCGATGCGCGCGCTGCTCAACGCCGAGATCCGGGACGGCGTCGCCGTCTGGCATGAGACCGAGCGCAGCGCGGAGGCGATGCGCGCCTGGCTCGCCGAGCGGCAGGAGGCGGGCATGGCCGTGCTGGTCGCCGAGCGCGGGGGGCGGGTGATCGGCTATGGCGGCTACGGCGCCTTCCGCCCCCATTCGGGCTACGCGCTCACGGTGGAGCATTCGCTCTACGTCGCGCCCGCGCATCGGGGCGAGGGCGTCGGCGGGCGGCTGCTGTCCGCGCTGCTCGCCCATGCCCGCGCGCGGGGGATGCACGCGATGATCGGCGGCGTCGAGGCGCGCAATGCCGCGAGCCTCGCCCTGCACGCGCGCCACGGCTTCGTGGAGACGGGCCGCCTGCCGGAGGTGGGGCGCAAGTTCGGTCGCTGGCTCACCCTTGTCTTCGTGCAGCATACCTTTACCTGAACACCCGAAGCCGCACACCCGGAGGGCGAGACCTACATGGCCAGACTGCTGGAGAACCGGGTGGCCATCGTCACCGGCGCGGCGCGCGGGGTGGGCCTCGCCATCGCCAGCCGCTTCCACGACGAGGGCGCGGCCGTCATGCTCGCCGATGCCGACGAGGACAAGGTCCTCGCCGAGGCGAAGGAGCTGGACCCGGGCGGCACGCGCGCCGCTGGCTTTCGCTGCAACCCCATGCAGCGGCTCGACATCAACAACCTCATGGCCGCGACGCTCGACGCCTACGACAAGGCTGACATCCTCGTCAACGCGGTCTCGGTCGAGGCCCCGGGCGACCCGCTCGACCTGGACGAGGCGGCGTTCGACAAGGCGATGGACGTGAACGTCAAGTCCGCCTTCATGCTCATCCAGCTCTTCTCCCGCCACGTGATCAGGCGCGTGGAGGAGAGCGACGGCGAGACGCTGCCCACCAGCATCGTCAATGTCTCGGCCATCTCCGGCGAGCGGTCCCGGCCCGACCGCTTCCTGCTCAGCGTCTCGATGGCGGGGCTGGACCAGCTCACGCGCGGCTTTGCGGTGTCGCTGGCGGGCTGGGGCATCCGGGTGAACGGCATCGCGCCGGGCAACGTGGCCGGGCGCTTCCGCAACAAGGGCGACCCCGAGATCCGCAAGAGCCTCGTCGCGCGCACGCCGATGGGCCGCCTCGGCGAGACGACCGAGGTGGCGGGGGCGGCGGTGATGCTCGCCAGCGAGCACAGCAGCTACATCACGGGGCAGATCCTGACCGTGGACGGGGGCCGCTCCATCTACGAGCGCCCGCTTATCGCCCCGGAGGAGGAGAACTGACGCCCTGTCCCCGCCGCTCGAACAGCCAGAGCGAGACCGTCAGCCCCTCGGCCCCCATCGCCGCCGGGGCGGGGATGGCGCGGTAGGCGAGGGGCGCGAGACCGGCGGCATCGCCCAGCCCCTCGATCTCGGCGCGCTCGAAGCCGAGGCGGCGATGGGCGTGCTGCTCGCGCAGGAACTCCAGATCGTGCCGCGCGAAATCGACCACCAGAAGCCGCCCCCCCGGTGCCAGCGCCCGCGCCGCCTCGGCCAAGGCCGCGCCGGGATCGGGCAGGAAGTGCAGCACCTGGTGGATCACAGCGGCATCCGCGCCGCCATCCTCGACGGGCAGCGCGAGGATGTCGCCCTGGCGCAGCTCCGCGTGGCCCGGCACGCCCCCCTGCTCTGCCCGGGCGCGGGCGAAGGCGAGCATGTCTTGGTTCGTGTCGAAGCCGACCATCGCCTCGGCCCGGTCCGCCAGCACCGCCAGCATCCGCCCCGTCCCGGTGCCGAGGTCCAGGAGCCGCTCGAACCGCGCGCCCGAGGCCGGGACCAGCAGGTCGCGCGCCGCATCCTCCACCGCCGCCTCCGACGCGTGAAGCGCTCGCAGACGGTCCCATTCCGAGGCGTTCGCGCGGAAATACGCCTCCGCGGCCGCCGCCCGCCGGGCCAACACCCGCTCCAGCCTCTCCGCATCGCGGCGCAGGTCCGGCGCATCGTCCCGCATGGCGTCGAGCGTGAAGGCCACGAGGCGGAACGCGAAGCCCTCGCGCGCCAGCCGGAAGAATGCCCAGCTTCCCTCCCGCCGCCGCTCCACCAGCCCCGCATCGACCAAGAGCTTCAGGTGGCGCGAGATGCGCGGCTGGCTCTGGGCGAGCACCTGCGTCAGCTCGCTGACCGTCAGCTCGCCCCGCGCCAGCACCCGCAGGATGCGCAGGCGCGTCGTCTCGGCCGCCCCCTTGAGGGCGTCGAGCACGGCGTCCATCGTCGCTGTCGTATCGGCGTCGGTCATCGCCCCGTCCTATGCCCGGCGGGGACGGGCAGGACAAGTGTGTTCGTCGTCACGCGCCGCGGGGGCGGAGACTCTTAACCCTGCGGGGCGATCCTTTCCTCCGAACGGGGGACTGTGATTCACCGTGAAATGAACTATCTTGCCCTTGTCGTATCTCTTGAACTGGTACCGCCCATGAGCACCTTCCGAACACCAGCGGGTCTTGCCCTCGTCGGTTTCCTGGCCCTTTCGGGCTGCGCCACCTCGACCACCGTGGAGAACGGGTACGACCCGGCGCAATACCTCAACCGCCCCATCCACGCCTTCAACAAGGGCGTGGACCGGGCGGTCATCCGCCCCGTCTCCAAGGGGTACGACGCGGTCGTGCCGGCCACCGTCAAGCACGTCATCGGCAACGAGCTGCGCTTCCTGTCCCTGCCCGGAACCTTCGTCAACGCGGCGCTCCAGGGCGATGCGGAACGCGCCGGGCAGACGGCGGCGCGCTTCCTCGTCAACGGCGTGTTCGGGGGCCTCGGCGCGCTCGACCCGGCCACCGACCTGCAGATCCCGGAGCCGGACGAGGATTTCGGCCAGACGCTCGCCGTCTGGGGCGCGCGGCAGGGACCGTATTACGAGCTGCCCCTCCTCGGCCCGTCCTCCGCGCGCGACTTCGCCGGGTTCCTGGGCGACATCGCGCTCAACCCGGTCGGCTATATCGGGGGCGGCACGACGACCCTGCTGCTCGGCCCGGTCAAGCAGGGGATGGATATCGTCGATACCCGCCTGCGCTTCGGCAGCGCGATCGACCAGGCGCTGTACGAAAGCCCCGACAGCTACACGACGGTCCGCAACCTTTATCTCCTGCGCCGCAACAGCGCCATACTTAACGGCCAGAGTCCCGCCGTGGGACGGCCCGACATCTACCAGGACGGCGAATTCTGACGCCGGACGTCGCGGCACGGTCCCTGCATGCATCCGGACGGTTCCGCAGGGGACCGGACGTCCCTTCCCTCGCCATCCCTTCGGCTGGAGTCCCGACATGAACCGACGCTTCTTCCTGACCACGACCCTCGCCGGCCTCCTCGCCCTGCCCGCCTCAGCCCGGGCGGCGACGCCGGAGGAGGCGCAACGGCTCGTCCGCCACATCTCAGACGAGCTCATCGCCCTGATCCGGAGCGGGGCCGACAACGGCGCGAAACGGGCCGAGTTCGCACATATCATCGAGACGCATTCGGATATCCGCCAGATCGCCGGCTTCGCGCTGGGCCGCTACGCGCGGAGCATGCCGGAGGCGCTCAAGTCGCGCTACGTCGATGCCTTCAAGCGCTTCGTCGCCGCGACCTATGTCGGATACTTCGACGACTACGACGGCGAGACCATCGAGGTGGGCACCGCCCGCCCCACGAACAACGGCTACACCGTCGAGACCAGCGTCATCCGCCGGGGCCAGCCCCCGCTCGCGGTGCGCTGGGACCTCTCGGGCCGGTCGGGCCAGCTTCTGGTCGAGGATTTCGTGATCGAGGGAATCTCGATGGCCGCCTCCCAGCGGGGCGAATTCGCCTCCCTCATCAACAGCTACGGCGGCGACGTCGAGCAGTTCGTGCGGTATCTCGAAGCGAGGGGCTGACCCCTCCGGGCGGGGCGGCGTT
>JAHDDY010000288.1 GCA_020629115.1 Paracoccaceae bacterium
AGACGCGCCGCCCGGCCTTCACGGCGGCGACACCGAGAGCGCGAGCGAGGTGGCTCTTGCCGGCACCTGGCGGGCCGAGGATTGAGGAGGATCAGGAAAGGCGCCGGTGGCGCGTTTCCCCGACGAACGACGACCTCGCGTCGCTCGATGAAGCCCAGCTCGGCAAGGGTCATGATGCGGCTGCGATCCACGGACGGCTGGAACGAGAAGTCGAAGCTCTCGACGGTCTTGCCTTGCAGGCCGCAACACGGCAGGAGGCGCGATGTCCTGAGCGCCACGTCGATCCGACGGGTCTCGCGGGTGGTGAACTCCTCGGCGAGGAGCTGGTCGATGGCCTCGATGGCTGTGACCTCGCCCCGTTCCAGTCGCGTGACCGTATGATCAAGCGCTTCGAGGGCACGGGGCATCTTCAGCCCGATGAGACTGCCCCGGATGCTGTCGAGAAGAGCGGTCATGACACCCCTCCCGTCGCGAGGCGCTGTCCGACGGCCTCGTAGAAGGCCAGCGGTCTTCGGGGGACACCGGGAACCGGCTCCATCTCCACGGCCTCGATGCGCGGCGGAGGCGCTTTCCTATGGGCGGGATCGACCCTGCGCCGGTTCTTGCCTTCGAGGACCGGATGATCGGCGATCAGGGTACCGTCCTCGAAGATGCGGACCTTCTCCGGATGGTGCTGGACCTCTACCCGCCGCTTCTGCGTGGTGTCCGGTACCGAGTAGAGGTTGCCGCCGACGGAGACCATGCCTTCGTGGCTTACCCGCCGCTCGACCGTCAGGACCGCATCGTAGGGCAGAGCAGGCGCTGTGATCAGCGTGGGCTGTTCCTCGGCGAAGGCCTCAGAGACAACGCGCCCCGTAGTCGCGTGGGTCCGTGCATTGGCGATCCCGGCACGCCAGACGTCGAACTGTGCGTTCAGGTCGTCGAGATTGCGGAAGCTGCGGGCGAGGAAGAAGTCCTGCCGGATGTACCGGAACGGGCGCTCCACCTTCCCCTTGGTCTTGGCCCGGTAGGGACGGCAGGCCTTCGGGGCGGACCCGTAGTAGGCCAGTGCCGCGACCAGGGAGGCATTGTAGGTCACGACGCCTCCGGCGTTCTCGCCGATCACGGCAGTCTTCATTCGGTCGTAGAGCACCTCGACCGGTGCCCCGCCCATGGCGGCGAAGGCGGCGATGTGGCAGCG
>JAHDDY010000020.1:0-3830 GCA_020629115.1 Paracoccaceae bacterium
TCGGCCAACTGCCTGAAGAACGACAACATCGTCTATATCGGCGACCTGATCCAGAAGACGGAGGCGGAGATGCTGCGCACGCCGAACTTCGGGCGCAAGTCGCTGAACGAGATCAAGGAAGTGCTGAACGGCATGGGTCTGCATCTCGGCATGGACGTGACCGAATGGCCCCCCGAGAACATCGACGAGCTGTCGAAGAAGTTCGAGGACCAGTTCTAAGAAACGCTCCCCCGGATGCAACGCAGCATGGAATGCTGCTTTGCTGGTCCGGGGTCTCTCCCCGCTTCGAGAGGCCCCGGACCAGCGCAGCGTCACTTCGTGCCGCAACGCATCCGGGGCAGCGCAACGACCCCAACGCGGCCGCTCATAATCAAGAAGATCAGCCCGGCGGCCTGACAAAGCAAAAAAGGAACCCATCCCATGCGCCACGGACACGGACGCCGGAAACTCAACCGCACCCATTCCCACCGCCAGGCGATGCTCGCCAACATGGCCGCCTCGCTGATCGAGCACGAGCAGATCAAGACGACGCTGCCGAAGGCGAAGGAGCTGCGCCCCTATGTCGAGAAGCTCATCACCCTCGGCAAGCGCGGCGACGTGCACGCGCGACGCATCGTCCGCGCCAAGCTGAAGACCGACGAGGCCGTCGCGCGCCTGTTCGGCACCATCGCCGAGCGCTATGCCGACCGTCCCGGCGGCTACACCCGCATCATGAAGGCCGGCTTCCGCTACGGAGACGCCGCGCCCATGGCCATCATCGAGATGGTCGACCGCGACCCGGACGCCAAGGGCTACGGCGACCGCGAGCGCCTCGCCATGGAAGACGAGGCGGCGATGCAGGACGCCTGAGCGTCCCGCCAGCCTGATGCTGCCGAAAGCGCCTCCCGCTGGGGGCGCTTTTTCGTTGTCCTCCGTCGCGATCCGCAGCCAAAGCGTGTCCGTACCGTGAGCGAAACGACGGGACCGGACCGCGCGTCCGTTGGACGGGGCGGGTGCCGCCCTCGCGGTTCCTTTTGCGGGCGGGCGATACTAGGTTTACAAGGTGACCATCCACCGGAGGGACGGTATGCGCAGCATCAAGGGCAAGGTCTGGCCGATCGCCGCCGGGGTGGCGGTCGTCGCGGTGGCCATGGCGATCGCCTTCGGCGTGGGGCGCGGCGACGGCGGTCCTGAGACCGCTACCCTGCGCCCGGTCGCCCCGTCCTACGCCCAGACGGTACCGCATTCCGCGCAGCAGATGAACCTGTCCTTCGCCCCGGTCGTGCGCTCGGCCACCCCGGCGGTGGTCAGCATCTACACCTACAAGGCCATGCCGCCGCGCTACGTGGACCCGGTCTTCGGGATGCTCTTCGGACAGGGATACGGCGCGCAGGCCCCGGCGCAGACCTCGCTCGGCTCGGGCGTCATCGTCGCCCCCGACGGGGTGGTGGTCACGAACGCCCACGTCATCGACGGGGCCGACGAGATCACGGTGTCCCTGACCGACCGGCGCGAGTTCTCGGCCCGGGTGCTTTTGTCGGACCCCCGCAACGACCTGGCGGTGCTCAAGATCGACGCGCGCGACCTGCCGGTGCTGACGTTCCGCGATTCGGACACGATGGCGGTCGGGGACCTGGTGCTGGCCATCGGCAATCCATTCGGCGTCGGCCAGACAGTCACCACCGGCATCATCTCGGCCCAGGCGCGCAGCGCGGAGGACGGGCGGGTCTTCATCCAGACGGATGCGGCCATCAACCCCGGCAATTCGGGCGGGGCGCTGGTCGATATGTCGGGCCGGCTGATCGGCATCAACACGATGATCGTCAGCCCCTCGGGCGGGTCGAACGGCATCGGCTTCGCCATCCCCGCCGATCTGGCACGGCAGGCGGTGGAATCGGCCGGGGCGGGCAGTTCCATCGTCTCCCGCGCGTGGCTGGGGGTCGACAGCCAGACGGTCACGCCCGAGATCGCCGAGTCCATCGGCCTCGACCTGCCGAGCGGCGTGATCCTCTCGCGGCTGCACCCGCGCAGCTCGCTGAGCGCGGCGGGGCTGAGGCCCGGCGACGTCATCACCGATGTCGAGGGCCTGCCGGTCATCGACCCGGCCTCCCTCGACTACCGCCTCGGCACCGGGCGCATCGGCGAGAGCCTGCCGGTCGGCTACGTGCGCGACGGGCGGCGGCGGGAGGTCGAGGTCCGCCTCATCGCCGCGCCGGAGGACCCGCCCCGGGACGTGGCCGAGATCGGCGGGCGGACCCCGCTCTCGGGCGTCGTCATCGCCAACATGAACCCCGCGCTGGCGCAGGAGCAGGGCTTCCCGACCGCCATCGACGGCGTGATCGTGCTGGAGACGATGCGCAGCTTCGCCGCCCGCTACGGCTTGCGCCCCGGCGATGTCCTGCGCGAGATCAACGGCACGCCGATCCGGCGGGTGGACGACGTGGAGACGGCGATGGCCCGCGCGAGCCGGGGCTACTGGAGCATCGCCATCGAGCGGGGCGGGCGCCTGCTGCGCCTCGATACGCGCGGATGAGCGACCTGTTCGGCGCGGCGGGGCTGGAGGAGGACGCGCCGCGCCCGCTCGCCGACCGCCTGCGCCCGGCGACGCTGGGCGACGTGGTGGGGCAGGATCACATCCTCGCCCCCGACGCGCCGCTGGGCCGCATGGTCGCCGCCCGGCGGCTGAGCAGTGCGATCCTGTGGGGGCCGCCGGGGGTCGGCAAGACCACCATCGCGCGCCTTCTGGCCGATGCCACGGACATGCATTTCGAGCAGATCAGTGCCATCTTCACCGGCGTCGCGGACCTGCGCAAGGTGTTCGACGCGGCGAAGGGGCGGCGCTCGACGGGGCAGGGGACGCTCCTGTTCGTGGACGAGATCCACCGCTTCAACCGCGCGCAGCAGGACAGCTTCCTACCGCACATGGAGGATGGCGCCATCGTCCTGATCGGGGCGACGACCGAAAACCCGTCCTTCGAACTGAACGCCGCCATCCTCAGCCGCGCACAGGTGCTGGTGCTGCGGCGGCTGGACGAGGCGGGGCTGGAGACGCTGCTGTCCCGGGCCGAGGCCGCGCGCCATCCCCTGCCGCTGACGGCGGAGGCGCGCGAGACGCTGGTCGCGATGGCCGACGGGGATGGGCGCTTCCTTCTGAACCTCGCCGAGGAGCTGTTGTCCCTACCCCCCGGCGAGACGCTGGACGCGCAGGCCCTGACCGCCGCGCTCGCCCGGCGCGCGCCGATCTACGACAAGGGGCGCGAGGGGCATTACAACCTCATCTCCGCGCTGCACAAGTCGGTGCGCGGGTCGGACCCCGACGCCGCGCTCTACTGGCTGGCGCGGATGCTCAAGGGCGGCGAGGACCCGCTCTACATCGCCCGGCGCGTGGTGCGCATGGCGGTCGAGGATATCGGCCTCGCCGACCCGCAGGCCCTGACACAGGCGATGGCGGCGAAGGACCTGTACGATTTCGTCGGCTCGCCCGAGGGGGAGCTGGCCATCGCGCAGGCCGTCCTCTACATGGCCACCGCGCCGAAATCGAACGCCGCCTACGTCGCCTACAAGGCCGCGATGAAGGCCGCCGGGGAGACCGGCTCCCTCGACCCGCCGATGCATATCCTCAACGCGCCGACGGCGATGATGAAGGAGATGGGCTACGGGTCGGGCTACGACTACGACCACGACGCGCCGGACGCCTTCTCGGGCCGCGACTACTTCCCGGAGGCGATGGGGCGCACGCGCTTCTACGCGCCGGTGCCGCGCGGCTTCGAACGGGAGATCGGGAAGCGGCTGGAGTATTGGGAGGGGTTGCGGCGGAAGCGGGGCGGGGGGTGAAGTGAAGCGCTGCCCCG